>NZ_AWGA01000080.1 GCF_000471645.3 Candidatus Schmidhempelia bombi str. Bimp
TTTTTATATTCCAATTAATCTTTTATATAGTGGTAAGAGAATAAGTACGGAGTAAGCTCCTTATCTTGATTCTGTTTATCTCGCTTGCCATTGGGCCAGTAGTTGACCCTTATTGATACCTCATGGTGACCTTTTATTTGTCCTAATCGCCAGTTAATTAAAAATAAACCAATTTGATCTTTATCCAGCTCTGTGGTGTTAGTAGTTTCTAATGAAGCGCTATTATTTACCCAAGGTTGACCTATGGTTATATTCATCAGCTTAATTAGGCGCTTTTCATCTTTACTTTCTTTAGCATTTTTCTTGTCCATATCATAAATTTCTTTTTTATTCTGTGCCTCCGTCTCAGCTCTAGGTGTAAAAAAGTCTGCTGTTGCCGAAGGTTGAATAACTAAATGATCAGTGCCATCAGAGATAACTAATTCAACTGGTGCCTGAGCTCCGGATTCTAATGATTTAATTGTAATCCACCCCTCAAATTCTGATTCTTCCCTATTAAAATCTGGTAAATTCAAGGTTAAATTAAGATCATAATTGGAACTAAATAAACTTGAATCCGAACCTAACAGACAGCGTCCGCCATTCACGGCTAAGTAGTAATCCTGATCTGAAAGCAGCATACAGGTCGGGGTCGGTAAGTAATAAGGTGGGTATTTTGTGGCGTGAAAATCAAACTTGCCTAACATACTGCGGTTTAGCCATTGGTTTAACTCATCCCAGCTTCCCCCATCATCGTAATAGCAGGTATTAATTAGCAGGAGTCCTATCCCAACAACAATAAACGCTATTTGTCCCCATAACGGCACCGCAAACATAAATGGCGCTAGGCTCATCAGTAGACTTACAACGCCCGTTACACAGACAATCTCTGCGCCACTATTCCCTTCGTCCCG
>NZ_AWGA01000002.1 GCF_000471645.3 Candidatus Schmidhempelia bombi str. Bimp
TGCGGTTGGCGCGGCAACAGCCGGTTGACCCGCAACTTCAAATACCATGATTGGCGTACCCGTTTTAACTTTATCCCCTACCGCAACCGAAATGGATTTTACTTTACCGGCAACTGTTGCTGGAATCTCCATTGACGCTTTATCGCCTTCGACGGTCATTAATGATTGATCAATCTCCACATTATCGCCGACCTTCACTAATAGTTCTGTGACTTCAACTTCATCACCACCGATATCAGGAACATTAACCACTTGATCGGCAGCAGCAGCGCT
>NZ_AWGA01000081.1 GCF_000471645.3 Candidatus Schmidhempelia bombi str. Bimp
ACCTACGGCTTCCACTTCCCACTTATTGACGGCACAGGGGTGGCGATAGCCTTTACCGATGGCAATCCCAACCGCCCCTATATTGCCCATGCCCTGCATGACAGCGACCACCCCGACCACGTCTCCACCGCCAACAAACACCGCAATGTGATTCGCACGCCGGCTAACAACAAGCTACGTATGGATGACAAACGTGGACAAGAGCATATCAAACTCGCGACCGAATACGGCAAAACCCAACTTAACATCGGTCACCTAGTCGATAATAAAAAAACAAAGCGTGGCGAAGGCTTCGAATTACGCTCTGATGAATGGGGTTCAATACGCGCAGGCAAAGGACTTTATATCACCAGCGAAGAGCAAGAAAAAGCACAAGATGTCCAGCTACAGATGGATAATGCTGTTCAACAACTCGAACAAGCCTGTGAAATGGTAAAACGGCTTAATGAATTAGCGCAAGCAGCACAAGCAGAGCTAGCCGACTTACAGACCCAAAAAGCACTGCTAGAGCAATCCTTAAACCAATTAAAGCAACCCGCCATATTAAACTACGCCCCTGCTGGTATTGCCGATGTCACCCCAAGTTCAATTCAACAAACGGCGGGAGACAACATTATTCAAACGGCACAAAATACGGTGGATATAAACGCCTTTAAACGTTTTATGGTCACGGCCGGTAATCTCATCAGTCTATTTGCCAATAAAATGGGCATAAAACTATTTGCTTCAAAAGGCAATATCGATATACAGGCCCAAAATAACGAACTGCATTTAACGTCTAAACAGGCGATGAAAATCACCAGTACCGATGATGAAGTGATTATTTCCGCTGACAAAAAATTGACCCTAACCTGTGACGGTGTGGCAATGGTGTTTGAAAATGGCAGTATCCAACTGATAGCACCGGGAGATATTCAAGCGCTAGCATCCAGTTTTAGTGTTTTAGGTCCATCAAGTTATAGTGGTCCTGCTCTTGAGTTGCCTGAGGGTAGTATATGTAGGGAAAGCGCATAATGAAGCAACAACTATTAACACTGCTAGATAGCCAAGATAATCAACACTATTATCGTTATTTACTTATCGATCCTTTAACTTCGGTAAGTGAAATGGATTTTATCGATCTCAATAATATAAAAGATCAGCTTGATGATGAGGCCATCACAACCGTTATTCGGAGCGATTTAGCCTATGATTTAGCCTCATGCCCTAAATTAGTGACAATAGGTAAACCCAATCTACCGTTAGAAAAACGATTACTACATTTTAGTGTTGTTGAAGCACAAAGCGAAATCTTGCAAAAAAAACGTTATATATGTGGTTGGATGGTGAGTCAATATCCACCAGAAGTGGTGGCAGAGCAAATAACCCATATTGGTCGCTTCTTAACTAAATATATGGGGACGCATTTTGTTCCATTCTATGAACCATTCCGAATGCAATTATTGCATCAAGGCAATGCAGTTTGCCCAGAATTTCTAGCGGATGTTTTAAATTGTTTTCAACATTATAGCTACCCGACAATAAATAAAACGGTTAACACTATTCATCATTTAGGATATAAACCTGAAAATTTTACTCTTTTTTTAAGTGAAGAGGCAAAATTCTATCAACAACATAGCAACATACTGTTTGACATTTATCTATCTCAGGTAAACATTCTTACTAAAACAGAAAAAGAGATTGACAACATTAGCCTGATGGAAATCGCTGAGTCTTACCACAAAGCCTGTTCATATGGCTTAAATGCGCTAAGTGACAGAAAAATTTTCACCTTAATGTCAATGACTTATGGCAATTTACTAAGCAATACGAAAATAAAACAAGCTATTGATGCCGCAAAATTTGACGAAGGTAGTTTAATTGAGCGCTTTAAAGCAATAGAAAGACCGCATTTTTTATCTATAAAACAGGCTGAGCGGTAATGGATTAACAGGGTGATAGATAAGATGAAAAACAATAAATTGACAGAACAAGAAAAACAAGCAGACTTAATCGATAAAATTATCTATGCAGAAGCGGACACAGGCAATAAAGACTCACGCTCCGATTTAGCGCAAGGGGGATGCGGCGTGTGTGAACGTAAAGGATTCCCGTTGTTTTTAGTACGTAAGGCACCGATTAGTTTAGATTACCCCTTTGCCGGTGATAGCAGTCAAATGCGGAGTTTAGTCAAAGACAACCGTGAACCGGAAGCGGGGTTAATCACCCATCGCTATGTGTATCGAACGCTGAGAGTGGGCTATGTCTATATTTTAGTCAAACATAAACAAAAAGGCTGGGAGTTTTTAGGGTATGAAATTACGCCATCGGGGGTATACCGGCACAAAAGTATCACCGATGTAAAAGAGCGTAATATAAAAGAAATCCCCCAAAGCTGCACAAAAGATAATCACCACCATATACCTGGCGCTTTTATTAGTATTGACACCTCGGTTTATGAAGGTGAGGCGTATATTGCCTACACGCGCCGCGCATGGTCACAAGGCAAGGGAAGCACAATTAGTCAATATCTTGAACTGATGAACAATGGGCAGATTACGCTGGACTTACCATCGAAGGTGGCGGCACAACCAATAAAGACCGATGATGAATTGAATCAAGATGAAGCGGATAACGATTTACGTCAGCAAAGGCCGCTAGATTTAAAGACAGCACTAAAACGCTTTACTAAAATCAATCTGACTAAAGAGGCCTATTTAGCGCCAGAAAAGTTAACGGAGGGCGGAAAACGCAGTTTTGCTTTTAGTGAATTAAAATCCAGTCGACTGCTGTTAGAGTTAGAGGGCGATCCGAACAGCATTCGTTATCTCGATCCGAGTGATGAAAACGAAGCTAAACATCAAGCACCAGATAAGCTTGAGCATTTTACTGGATTTACCACGGTGCATAAATTCAACTCATTAAGGGATATGGATAAAGATCATAACGCTGACGAATCGGGGAATACTCTTTACAAATACAAACCATGCGCCAGTGAGCTAGACAAGCAAATCAAGCATTTTGAGAATTCAAATCGGTATAAAGTGCCGGTGGTCATTATTGAAGACCCGTTTGGTATCGCGGAAGAGCTGAGTTTACAACGACAACTAAAAACGGTGCCGATATCGCAGATGTTGGTCAAATCGGAACAGATTTATAATGAAAAGCTAAACGAACAGACCCATAAGTTGCATGCCGCCAATGATCGTCTCGATCAGCTATTGTCGCGTAAAGTGGAGGAATACAGCCAGACACATGCGAATGAAGCGGCGATAATTTATGGTGAAAAAGCGAATAAATCGGAATTTTTAGCGCAGGCGTATTATAAGAATTACCATTCTACGCAGGTATTAGGGATCCCCTGTGACTACTTTAACGAAAAACGCTTACATTTAAGAAAAACACTGTCCTTTATAAATGAATATCGCAATCAGGAGAAAGAGCAGGAGTTATCAAAACTTAAGGACATAACGACTTATATTTACGACCTAAAAACGGACGAATCTACTTATACGGCGAATGCTAAGCATTATCTCGACTTAGGTTATCGACGAATCGAGATGACTGAGCAAGAAAAAGTGGCGCATTTAGCAAAGAAGAATGCCAGCAGTGAAATAACTTATACCAATGTGCAGGCATTTGGTCACACACCGCAGAGTATGGAAGCCGAAGCGAAGTTAAAAGCGGCAAGAAATAATGTCAAGCGGTATAAATTACTTGATACGAAACGAGAGCAGGAATTTCTCCGTCAGGACAAACAGGATTATGAGGCGTTATTCGCCTCAGTGGCAAAGCATTCGCAGGACTATTTTTACTATCTGGTATGGCTATTTGGCTTTAAAGAAGGCTCCGCCTATTTGCCAGAAGCGATAAAAAGCTACAATGATTGTGAATTTTGGTTAATGGAATGTGATAGCAATGGGTCAAATAATCATATAGGGTATTTAAAAGATTTCCTGCAATTAATTAACTTCAACAATCTTGGAGATATAAAAACGGTTGAGCAGGTGGCGGTATGGGACATTTTATTTACCAATCAAAACAGTCTATTTTATCACTTACTCGATGGCAGTAACCAAAGTTTCTGGTCACTGATGTTAAACAAACGGCTGGCGAGAATAACGCAGGAATTAGAAGCCAATCCGACGCTAAAAGCAGAGCAGAAAAACCAAAGCGACGAAGAGACGTTAACGCAGTTATTAGCCGACCGAGAAAAAGATGACGAGGTATTATCGTCCCAGACACAAGCACTGTTAAAGGAGCTGGAAGCAGAGGAGAGTGGCGGCAAATTAGATAAACGATTTTTTGCTGAAAAAGGGGAAGCCCTACTGAAGTTATATATG
>NZ_AWGA01000003.1 GCF_000471645.3 Candidatus Schmidhempelia bombi str. Bimp
TCCAGCAAGGTTGCGTGTTTAGCTCCCCGTGATATTGCCTCAAATGCTAACGAGCCGCTTCCAGCATAACAATCTAGGCAATCACTTTGGTATAAATAAGGGGCGAGCCAATTAAATAGGGTTTCTTTGACGCGATCTGTGGTTGGACGTAATCCCGTTAAATTTAATACGGGTAGTTTTCGACCTCGCCATTGACCACTAATAATTCTTATCTCTCCATTTGCATTTGATTTTGGGGAGCGGTGATTTCGTTTTGCAGATATTTTTTGTTGCATAGTTACATATTTTTATATTTAC
>NZ_AWGA01000082.1 GCF_000471645.3 Candidatus Schmidhempelia bombi str. Bimp
CTGACATAAGACAATTAATAAGCTCTATCACCCTTTACGAATTAAATAAGTAAAGGGCTTGTGATCGATTTGCTGTTGTAATAGCTCATGATCCATATAGCGACAAAAACCAGGGATGTCACGCACACTGGCTGGGTCATCAGCGATGACATACAATATATCACCTGAGTTGAGTTCACGCATTGCTTTACGAATCAGCATGATCGGCTCTGGACAACGTAAACCTAATGTGTTTAATTCTTGCTTAATAGGTAACTCTTGATTAGACATAATCTACTATTTTAATAATAACGTTTGTAAATAATGAGGAACAGCATCATCGGAATTGGCGCCAATAACTTCTATATTAGGGAGATGATCTTTTACGATTTGCGGTGCATTCTTCATTACACAACCTTTCCCCACCGTCGTTAACATTTCATAATCATTCATCCCATCGCCAAAAGCAATACACTGTTCAAGTTTATAGCCTAATTTATTAACAATATAAGCTAACGCACTTCCTTTATTGACACCTGCCGCCATGATTTCTAAGCAATTTAAGGTTGAGAAAGCAATACTGATTTTATCACCAAATAGATCGACAAGCTGATGTTGGATGGCAATTAATTCTTGATTATACTTATCATCACTGGTAGTAAAATAAATTTTAGCAATATCATTTACTGGACAGTTCATTGGTTCAAATAATTGATAGGTGAAATTGCTTTCCTGAAAAAAAGATAAAGAGTAACTATCTTCTTTATTAATTAACCAATTGTCACCACAATAAACATGCGTATATACATAAGGATTATCTTGTGCAATGCTAACAATAGCTGGCACAATATCTGTTGCTATATTTTTACTTAAAATTAATTCACCTTTGCTATTATGTACTCTTGCGCCATTAGAGGTAATCATATACGCATCAATGTCCATATTTTCACGCATTTGTTCCACATCAATATGATGACGACCTGTAGCAAAAATAAAGTGAATATCGCGTTGTCTTAATGCTTGTAAAACCTGCTTAGTAAAGGCGGATAATTGATGCTCTGAATTAAGCAAAGTGCCATCTAAATCTGATGCAACGATGTGATACATAACGCTCCCTAATCTTATTCAATTGTCATTAATTTATCTCGAATAGTCGCACTATATCATACATCAGCCATAACAAACGTACAAATAATCAACGCCTACCTCATTTTGTGGTATGTCCTTATCTTTTTAGTACCAAAAAGATAAGGACATAGCCTCATTTTATATTCCATTGATGACGGGTAATTTAAAGACAAATAAAACCTCTTGTCATTAAACCAATCCACATAGAGATTAAATTATGGTCTAAACTGTTCAAGTGAATCAAAAATCGTGTTTAATACCAATTGAGTTTTCACTACTTTAAATGCCGCTTCAGCAACTGCATTATTATAGGGATATTCCTTATGGCTTAATGAACGCTAAATGCCAAATATCAAATTTTCTCTTTTTTCCTGAGCTATTTACTATTTAAGGG
>NZ_AWGA01000083.1 GCF_000471645.3 Candidatus Schmidhempelia bombi str. Bimp
GCAATCTCTATCGCTTTTTTATAGTGTTCATACCGTTTTTTATATGCGTCAACAGTAATGGTTTGTTCAAGTAAATAACACTCTTGTGGATGTAATATGCCCATGGTTTTATTCCTCTTTATTTATACCAATAACCTATATTTTTGGTTAGCTCCGGCACCCCAAGATAGGTGATGCCATTATCTTGATAATTAATTTCGCCATACCCCCAGTTGGTTGATTTACGCCCACTAACATATGAACGTTCTAATTGTCTAGGATCGAGAAAAATTTGTACCGCTCCGCCAGGTATATAATAGTCTGTATCTTTAATTTGTTGTGATGCGGCTTTTCCCTCCCAGACTTTTAATGTTTTACCCTCGGGGACAATATAGGTCACATATTCGCCATTACCATTCCATTCCGTCAGCACCGCATATTTTTTACGCCACTCTGCGCGTGAGGTTAATTTTTCAAACTCCTCGATCCGCATCCAACATGTTGAGTTATCACCGCTTTTCGGATCAATGACGCGCGCAAGTTTAGTGCCGGCGGGTAACTCTGTTGCCGCTAAATCGTGAAAAGTTTTAAAACCATCTTTTAATGGCTTAGGTGAATTTCCTGTAATATCGGGATAGCCTTGAGCAATCAATTTTTTATGTTTATGTTCTAAATCTTTTAATGCTTTAAATGTATTCCCCTTAAGCTGATAATAACTAGGTAATTTATCCGCCTGCTTAATAATTTCCTTATCCTTTATACGGTTGATTTTATTGAAATTAGTCCCATAAGAGACTCGAAACATATCATCACTTTCATGATGTAACCGATAAATAAAACGCTCTATTAGCTCATTGACTGGCGTCAGGGCATTGGCTATATAGCGATCGGATAAATTTCGAGTATGATGTAGTTTCCTCCATACGGCTTGAGTCTGTTTCACCATTTTTTCCGGTA
>NZ_AWGA01000005.1 GCF_000471645.3 Candidatus Schmidhempelia bombi str. Bimp
AAACAATCTGTGTGAACACTTGCAGGCTCTTCGTAAGGAGGTGATCCAACCGCAGGTTCCCCTACGGTTACCTTGTTACGACTTCACCCCAGTCATGAATCACACCGTGGTAAACGCCCCCCTCGCGGTTAAGCTATCTACTTCTGGTGCAACCCACTCCCATGGTGTGACGGGCGGTGTGTACAAGGCCCGGGAACGTATTCACCGTAGCATTCTGATCTACGATTACTAGCGATTCCGACTTCATGGAGTCGAGTTGCAGACTCCAATCCGGACTTAGACGTACTTTATGAGGTCCGCTCACCATCGCTGGCTCGCTTCTCTTTGTATACGCCATTGTAGCACGTGTGTAGCCCTGGTCGTAAGGGCCATGATGACTTGACGTCGTCCCTGCCTTCCTCCACTTTATCAATGGCAGTCTCCTTTGAGTTCCCGGCCTGACCGCTGGCAACAAAGGATAAGGGTTGCGCTCGTTGCGGGACTTAACCCAACATTTCACAACACGAGCTGACGACAGCCATGCAGCACCTGTCTCACAGTTCCCGAAGGCACTCTCGCATCTCTGCAAGATTCTGTGGATGTCAAGACCAGGTAAGGTTCTTCGCGTTGCATCGAATTAAACCACATGCTCCACCGCTTGTGCGGGCCCCCGTCAATTCATTTGAGTTTTAACCTTGCGGCCGTACTCCCCAGGCGGTCGATTTAACGCGTTAGCTCCGGAACCCACAGCTCAAGACCGCAAATTCCAAATCGACATCGTTTACAGCGTGGACTACCAGGGTATCTAATCCTGTTTGCTCCCCACGCTTTCGCATCTCAGCGTCAGTATCTGTCCAGAAGGCCGCCTTCGCCACCGGTATTCCTCCACATCTCTACGCATTTCACCGCTACACGTGGAATTCTACCTTCCTCTACAATACTCCAGACGACCAGTTTTAAATGCAATTCCCAGGTTGAGCCCGGGGCTTTCACACCTAACTTAATCATCCGCCTACATGCCCTTTACGCCCAGTCATTCCGATTAACGCTCGCACCCTCCGTATTACCGCGGCTGCTGGCACGGAGTTAGCCGGTGCTTCTTCTGTAATTAACGTCAATTGATGTACCTATTAGATACATCACCTTCCTCATCACCGAAAGTACTTTACAACCCGAAGGCCTTCTTCATACACGCGGCATGGCTGCATCAGGGTTCCCCCCATTGTGCAATATTCCCCACTGCTGCCTCCCGTAGGAGTCTGGACCGTGTCTCAGTTCCAGTGTGGCTGGCCATCCTCTCAGACCAGCTAGAGATCGTCGCCTAGGTGAGCCTTTACCCCACCTACTAGCTAATCCCATATGGGTTCATCAAATGGCGCATGGCCCGAAAGTCCCATGCTTTGGTCTCGCGACATTATACGGTATTAGCAGTCGTTTCCAACTGTTGTCCCCTTCCATTCGGCAGATCCCCATACTTTACTCACCCGTCCGCCACTCGTCATCAAGTGCAAGCACTCATGTTACCGTTCGACTTGCATGTGTTAAGCCTGCCGCCAGCGTTCAATCTGAGCCATGATCAAACTCTTCAATTTAAAGTTTGATGCTCAATAACTGTTTCTGACATATTCAAATGAATCTTCAGTGTCACTTATCAAGACTTGATTCTTTTAAGTCCTTAGACTTTAATTCTTTCGTCCTGCAAGTGCCCACACAGATTGTCTGTTCTATTTTTTAAAGAGCTGACAGCTTTGCTGTCTCAAGGGCTGCGTATGTTACGCTTTCCTTTTTCATTAGTCAAGAACTTTTTTCAAATTCCTCAACTTTTTAACTTCCAACTTCTCAACTTTCGTCTCGTTGTCGTTCAATGGAGGTGCATTATAGGCACTCTAATTTATTTCGCAAGCTTTATTTTCAAAATTAGCACTCAACCGATTCTTATTTAATCAGACAAAATTCCAGAGAAAAATAAATTAAATAAAATCAATTAGTTAAAAACAATGATTTTTAGTTATTTTTTATTACTGTTATTTGTCATGAATTGTATAAATTGCTCGGCATAACTATTGACTCGATTCCAGTCTGTATATTCTATCATAGGCTTACTTGTATCCGTTTCACCTTTACCTAACCACATAATAAAACGAATCATGTAGCGATCAAATAAATTGTAACGTGGATAATATAGTGCACCAGCAAATACAGCAGTTAGTTTTGGTTGCCAATCAATACTGTTTAAAAACTTACGCGTATATAAATTAGTTTGTGGTGTATTTTTATTTGCTTTACGAGCTACTAGGTTAACGCCAAAAAAAGCACTATACATAGTATTTAGCTGCTTTGCATGATTTTGAATAAATGTTTTTACTAACTGAGGATAATAACCATAACGTATAGATGTTCCAATAATGACTGCCTGGTAAGCATTAAGATCAATCATAGTGTGAGGTTCAAGCTTCATACAGTCACATTGGTACTGTTTTTCAAGCACTGCTTTGATATGCTGCATAATTTTTGCAGTTTGCCCTTCACGACTTGTATATAGCAATAAGACTTTCATCTTTCCTCTCGAATAATAATATTGTCATCGTTTTAAATAGATGTTGATGACTTTATTTAGCTACGCCAAAATGCGGGCATAAATAAAACTAATAAGGTGAAAATTTCTAAACGTCCAAATAGCATGTCAATCACCATGACCCATTTCGTCACATGACTTAATTCAGTAAAACTATCATTGACGCCCCCTAATCCAATACCTAAATTGTTAAGGGAAGAAGCCACAATATAAAATGCTTCCATCGATTCAATGTTATTTACAGCCATTATAATAAAGAAACTGGCGAAAAAGACAAAAGCATAAGCAGAGAAGAAACCCCATACTGATTCAATTATTCTTTCTGGTAATACTTTGTTATTTAATTTTAAACTGTAGATTGCATTTGGATGGATTAAGCGTTTTAATTCCCGATTGCCTTGCAAAAAAAGTAATAACATTCGTACAACTTTTAATCCTCCTCCTGTCGAACCAGCACATCCACCAATAAATGAGGCACATAGTAATATTACCGGTAAGACTGGTGGCCAAAAATTGATATCCGTTACCATAAAGCCTGTAGTTGTTGCTGTTGAAACGACTTGTAATACAATCTTGTCAAAACGGATATGTTGGTATTTTTCACCACTTAGATAAATAGTTAATGAACATATAATAATTAAGAAGAATAAAATACCAATAAATACCCTAAATTCTTGATCTCGCCAATAGGTTTTGATTAAGGGACCACGAAAAGCGATAAAGTGTAAACCAAAATTACACCCAGATAGAATCATAAAGAAAGTGACAATATAATTAATTTTAGGACTATCAAAGTAAGCGAGACTGTTATCATGGGTTGATATCCCCCCCATAGAAATCGTTGAGAAACTATGTGATACAGCATCAAAGGCATTCATTCCTGCAAGCCACAAACAGAGTGAGCATAATACCGTTAGTAAGATGTAGATAAACCACAACATTTTGGCAGTTTGAGCAATTCGTGGTTGCATCTTAGTATCTTTTTGTGGTCCTGGTATTTCAGCACGATAAAGTTGCATCCCCCCAACACCTAATAATGGGAGAATGGCCACGGCTAAAACAATAATCCCCATCCCACCAAGCCATTGTAATAATTGGCGATAAAATAATAATGCTTTAGGTAAGTTATCAACGCCCACAATGGTTGTGGCACCTGTTGTCGTTAAGCCAGAGAACGATTCAAAAAAAGCCGTGGTCAGATCGAGTTTAATATGACTATCAAAAATAAATGGAAAAGCACCGATTGTACCTAAAACCATCCAGAATAATACCACAATTAAAAAACCTTCTCGGGTATTTAATTCATTTCGATATTGACGATTAGGCAACCATAGTAAACAACCTAAAATCAGTGAGGCAAAAAATGAACGGACAAAAATAGCGCCGCCACCATCACGATAAATTAAAGCAACAATTGCTGGTATTAACATAAACACAGACAATAATGTCATTAGCATACCAACAATCCGAATGATTGAACGAAAATGCATAGTTTAACTCATCATATCCTTATGATTATTATATTTATTTGAAACCACGGTGTGCTTTAATAAGATCATAGGCTGCTTGAATCTCCTGTGCACGTTGTTTTGCCATCTCAAGCATCTCTTTTGGTAATCCTTTAGAGACCAATTTATCTGGATGGTGCTCATTCATCCGTTTACGATACGCGCGTTTAATCGTTGTGATATCGGCTGACGCGTCAACGCCTAGAACGCGATAAGCATCATCGATATTTGGCCCTTTAGTGTAAGGGTTGCCATAATGACCATGTTGTTGATATTGCTGTTGATGGCTTTGTTGATAATAACCATTTCCCCGCTGTTGGAATTGATGGCTGGCCATCATCATCTGAATATACATAGCCATTCTTGCTCGTGAAATATTCAGCTCTTCGGCCACAATATATAAAATTTCTTCTTCAGATGGATGTAAGTGCCCATCATTTAATGCCACTTGAATCAGCTGTTCACAAAATACATTAAGTAGTCGCCGTTGATTATGATAATGTTGATAAAAGAGTTTTAAACGTTGGCGTAATGGATAATCTTTCTGTTTACCTAAATTAAATGACTGCTGAGCTAAAATACGCGCATCACCCGTTAAACGTAGATTATCCATAAACTGGGTGGCCATTCTAATATCATTCTTAGTTACATTACCTTTTGCTTTACTTAAATGCCCTAGGACTTCAAAAGTAGTTGCTAAATAAAGCCTAGGATCAAGATCGCCGCCTAGTGGTGCTACCTTATCAAACCATTTATATAGTAATGTTCCAACAAAAAGACCTAGTACAAATCCTAGAAATCCCATTTTGAAGACGAACATAAAAATAACGCCACAGACAAAAGCCCAAAGACGACTCATAAACTTTTTAACCTCAATTACAACTCGTTAATTTTTACTTTATTTTACGAAGATATCTTATTTTCATCTACTTCGATTCGTTCGACACGTTGAATACCTCGCGGTAATAATGTACCACGTTGTCCTCGCTCTGCCATAAATTTTTCTAAATCAGTTGGAGTAAATCGTTGCTTACGTTTCCCAACCAATAAGGTAACCGTCGCCGTAGGTGATATCAACCGTAAATGAATAATATAATCTTCATGATTAGCAGCTTGAGCACTTTTGATGGCAATAATTTTATTCCCCTTACCTTTTGATAATACCGGTAATTCACTGACAGGGAAGATAAGCATTCTACCTGTTGCTGTAATTGATAGGACTCGTTGTTCATCGGATTGGATAATTAAAGGAGCCATTAATTTAGCGTTTTTAGACAAATTAATAACCGATTTACCATTACGATTACGCGCCATTAAATCACTAACTTGGCAAATAAAACCATAACCAGCATCACTTGCCATTAATAATCGTTGTTCATCATCAGCCATCAGCACTTGTTCAACTTGGGCGCCTGCTGGCAAAGATAATTTACCGGTGATCGGCTCACCCTGCCCGCGTGCTGAAGGTAACGTCGTCGGCTCAATAGCATAACTACGCCCTGTTGAATCAAGAAAAATGGCAGGTTGATTACTTTTACCCTTTGCGCCCACTTTAAAATTATCACCCGCTTTATAATTTAAGGTTGTTGGATCAATATCATGACCTTTAGCACAACGCACCCATCCCATTTCGGACAGCACCACTGTTATCGGTTCAGATGGAATAAGTGCTTGTTCGCTGATTGCTTTTGCCTCAGCACGTTGAATAATAGGTGAACGTCTTTCATCGCTATATTTTTCTGCATCGGCCAGTAACTCTTTTTTAATTAGCGTTGTCATTCGCTTTGGTGAATGTAAAATCGCCTCTAATTGCTGACGTTCTTTAGCTAAGTTGGATTGTTCTTGTTGAATTTTAAACGCTTCAAGTTTAGCTAAATGACGTAATTTTAATTCTAAAATTGCTTCAGCTTGAATTTCACTTAAATTGAAACGATGGATTAATTCAATTTTCGGTTGTTCTTCATCTCGAATAATGTCAATGATAGTATCAATATTTAAAAAGGCGATTAATAAGCCATCCAAGATATGCAATCGTTTTAATACTTTATCTAAACGATAAGATAGACGACGAGTGACAGTTTGGCGGCGAAAAGCAAGCCATTCAGATAAAATCGTCAATAATCCTTTTACTTTCGGTTTATTATCTAAACCAATCATATTCATGTTTACACGATAACTTTTTTCTAAGTCAGTAGTGGCAAATAAGTGAGACATCACTTGTTCTGCGTCAACACGATTCGATCTAGGGATCAGCACTAAACGGGTCGGATTTTCATGATCTGATTCATCCCGTAAATCATCAATCATTGGTAATTTCTTGGCTCGCATTTGCGCAGCAATTTGTTCTAGTACTTTTGCACCCGATGTTTGATGAGGTAAATCCGTTATGATGATTTCGTTGTCTTCTTTTTTCCATACTGCACGTAGACGAATCGAGCCGCGCCCTGTTTGATACATCTTAGCTATATCTGCTGGAGAGGTAACAATTTCTGCCGCGGTTGGATAATCCGGTCCTTTGATATGCTGCATCACAGCGTCTAAATCAGCGTTTGGATTATCTAGTAACATGACTGCGGCAGCCGCTACTTCACTAAGGTTATGAGGTGGAATATCGGTCGCCATCCCAACTGCAATACCAGTGGTACCATTAAGTAAAATATTAGGCAAGCGCGCAGGTAACATCTTCGGTTCTTGTAAGGTACCATCAAAATTTAACGTAAAATCGACTGTGCCTTGGCCTAATTCACTAAGCAGTAATTCTGAATATATTGATAGCCTAGACTCAGTATAGCGCATAGCAGCAAATGATTTAGGATCATCGGGTGCCCCCCAGTTACCTTGACCGTCGACTAAAGGATAACGATAAGAAAACGGTTGCGCCATTAATACCATAGCCTCATAACAAGCACTATCACCGTGTGGATGGTACTTACCCAAAACATCTCCAACCGTACGTGCGGATTTTTTAAATTTCGCTTGAGCATTAAGTCCGAGCTCTGACATGGCATAAACAATGCGTCTTTGTACCGGTTTTAATCCATCTCCTATAAATGGCAACGCTCTGTCCATAATGACATACATGGAGTAGTTTAAATAAGCATTTTCTGTAAATGTATGTAACGCGACTTTCTCTACACCATCATGAGTTATCTCACTCATTAAAAACCTCTTCATTTGTAATAATAAAATCAACCCACTCAGTTAATTTTATTATGAATATATTTTCTTTATTTTACTCTACTTGTGCCGTTACATCGTAATCGGATAGTTAGACATCTAACGCGACTTGATCACCTTTTTCTTGTAACCATTCTCGTCTATCTTCTGATCGTTTTTTGGCTAACAGCATATCCATTAAGCGTATGGTCTGTGCCTCATCGGCTAACGTTAACTGTACTAAACGGCGTGTATTCGGATCCATGGTTGTTTCGCGTAGCTGCATGGGATTCATCTCTCCTAATCCTTTAAACCGCTGAACATTTGGCTTACCTTTTTTACGTTTGAGTTGATCTAAAATCCCCATTTTTTCTTCTTCATCCAGTGCATAATAGACCTCTTTCCCTAAGTCAATACGATACAATGGTGGCATAGCGACATAAACATGCCCTTGTTCAACAACTTGACGGAAATGGCGGACAAACAACGCACAAAGTAACGTCGCAATATGCAATCCATCAGAATCAGCATCAGCCAAAATACAGATTTTGCCATAACGTAATGCTGATAAATCATGACTATCAGGATCAATGCCAATAGCAACAGAAATATCATGAATCTCTTGCGATCCCAATACTTCATCAGATGAGACTTCCCACGTATTAAGTATTTTTCCTTTTAATGGCATGATGGCTTGAAATTCACGGTCGCGAGCTTGTTTAGCCGAACCGCCAGCAGAATCACCTTCGACTAAAAATAATTCCGTACGCAGTAAATCTTGTGATGAGCAATCAGCTAACTTACCAGGCAATGCAGGACCACTGGTTAATTTTTTGCGGACCACTTTTTTGGCGGCTCGCAATCTTTTTTGTGCGCTATTAATGACTAACTCAGCGAGCATTTCCGCTATTTGTACATGCTGGTTCAACCATAAACTAAACGCGTCTTTGACAATACCGGCAACAAATGCGGCAGATTGTCGTGATGATAACCTTTCTTTGGTCTGACCAGCAAATTGGGGTTCTTGCATTTTTAATGACAGTACATAAGAACAATGTTCCCAAATGTCCTCAGCGGTTAATTTGATCCCGCGTGGCAATAGATGACGAAATTCGCAAAATTCACGCATAGCATCAATCAATCCTTGGCGTAAACCATTGACATGTGTTCCCCCTTGTATGGTTGGAATCAAATTAACGTAACTTTCTGTCAATAATTCACCCCCTTCTGGTAACCAAAGCAAGGCCCAATCAACGGCTTCATTTTCACCGGAATAACTGCCGACAAAAGGGGTTTCTGGTAATAATGTATAGCCCTTTACCGATTCCATTAAATAATCTGTCAACCCGTCTTCATAGTACCAACGCGTTTGGGTTTTGTTTACCCGATCATTAAATTTAATTTCAACGCCAGGACACAGTACCGCTTTAGCTTTTAATAAATAGCTTAAACGTGTAACCGAGAATTTAGCAGAATCAAAGAATCTAGCATCTGGCCAGAAACGAACCCGAGTCCCTGTATTACGTCGTCCACACGTGCCAGTTACATGTAAATCTTCGACCTTATCGCCGTGTTCAAACGCGATTTGATGTATCTGACCATTACGATTAACCGTGACTTCAACGCGTTTTGATAATGCATTAACAACAGAGATACCTACACCATGTAGCCCCCCTGAAAATTGATAATTTTTATTAGAAAATTTACCACCGGCGTGTAGACGACAAAGTAATAGCTCAATAGCGGGGACGCCTTCTACTGGGTGAATATCCACCGGCATACCACGACCATCATCGATAACTTCTAACGACTGATCTTCATATAGGGTCACTTGGATATGTTTAGCATGACCCGCTAATGCTTCATCCACACTATTATCGATAACTTCTTGTCCTAAATGATTGGGTCTACTGGTATCAGTGTACATACCAGGACGTCGACGAACGGGTTCAAGTCCATTTAATATTTCAATGTCCGTTGCGTTATAACTTGATTGTGTCATAAATTACTTATCTTTTAATGGTTATGGTTGTTATACAGCCCAAAATTGGAAAATAACAAAAACGTATATCGAATAGATATGTCTAAAAAGCAACAATAGAGAAAGCGCCAGAATCTACATTTATCTTATTTTATTTATACCACTTAGATTCAACTTATCGCCATTTATATTGTCTTAAACTATCATTATCATATCTGTATAAATAAACAGATAAATGTACTCAGATTTGTGATTCACCGCAAGTCTTTTATGTATAAAATTACGTTCTATTTGCTGGTTGTTCATGGTAATTAGCATCATTGCATTAATTAAAATCATCTTATAGATACTTGTGTTAATGGGTAAATATCATGGCTTACTATCATTATCATCTTTAATAATTATAAAGATAAAAATTTTATGATTTCTGGTAGATGTTTAACAAATCCAATGAAACTATGGCTACCTTGCGGTTCAATAGTTTGACGACATCCCATATAATAAGTTGTAGCAAGTTGATATGGCAGCACCTCATCGCCTTGCTGTGCTAACAGCCACAGTAAATTAGGTGAGACTAAATTAGGTAGTTGATACGTAGCAAACTCCATCAAATGCTGATGATTTAACTGAATCACTTCACCACTTCGCATTCTATATTCTCGCCCTAAATGCGGTTTTAAATAATCAGCGGGTTTTACTAAAGGATTTATGACTACCGCAGGCACACTATAATACTGTGAAAACCAAGTTGCATAAAATCCACCTAAAGAAGCACCAATGATACCTATCTTCTGCTGATGATGTTCTGCAAAGATTGGATCTAGTCGGGTAATCACTTGACTTGGATAATAAGGCAATTGAGGGATGAGCAAATTAACGTCTGGACGATAAGCCGTTATCCATCGTTGTAATTGACAAGCTTTATGTGATTCAGGTGAGCTATTAAAACCATGTAAATAGAGTAACGTTGACATTAGAGACCTTCCATAAAATAACGCTGATTGATCACATGCCACTTAGATTTTATAAAAAGTCAAATGAACGCAATCAATCTCCCCTATATAGGAAATCATAATAAGGTTGATTAGGTTAAAACCATTATTAGATACATGCTGTTTTGTGCAATCGATGATTGATAACACACTTATAGTATCACTGAGATCGTATATCGATTATTTAGATATAGACATAAAAAAAACCCAGCTAAATAACTGGGTTTTTCTTAAATCAAAACAAATTATTTGATTTTAGCTTCTTTATAAATAACGTGCTGACGAACCACTGGATCGTATTTTTTGATTTCCATTTTTTCAGGCATCGTTCTTTTATTTTTGCTAGTGGTATAAAAATGACCTGTACCAGCTGAAGAAACTAAACGAATTTTTTCACGTATACCTTTAGCCATGACTTAGTTCCTTAGAATTTTTCACCACGGGCACGAAGATCAGCTAATACTGCATCAATACCCTTTTTATCGATAGTACGCATACCTTTAGCTGATACACGTAATTTTACAAAACGTTTTTCACTCTCAACCCAAAAACGGTGAGTTTGAAGATTTGGTAGGAAACGACGTTTAGTTGCATTCATCGCGTGTGAACGATTGTTACCAACTAATGGACGTTTGCCTGTTACCTGGCATACTCGTGACATGTCAATAATTCTCCAAATATTTATGCTTAAGCCTTGGGCGTAATATGTTAATGGAACATTAACCTCGTCAGGCTTTAAGTTATTTCTGTTAGGCTTTTGCTGAGAAGATCTCACAGAACCAATCTAGAATAACCTCTCACACTACACCCTATAAAGGTAGCGCAGTATACGCTGTTATACAAAGTTTCTCAAGTGGTATTGACTATTTTTTAAAAATTACTCATAGTCATCTATCAATTATATAACCTGAATACAGATTTATTTTTGACTATTTGTTAGTATAATACTTCTTATTTAAAATGGGACCTTTTAACTATGTTACAGTGGTCAATGTCTTGGTGGACCAAGACCTACTATCATTTAATCAATATACCAGTAAGAATTTTTGTAAAAAGTAAAGCAATACCTACTGATCCTATTGCGGAATTAAATATTGATTTGAGCCAACCTATTTTATATGTGTTACCTTATAATTCGAAAATCGATTTAATGGTATTACGACAATTAACAAAAAAATTTAATTTACCTGATCCTTTAAAGGGTATTACTATCGATAATCATACTTACCCCGCTTTCGTTTTTATTGATAAAGGTCCAGGTATTTTTGCCTCAGCAAGGCAAGAACGCTATACTCAAACTATATTAAGCGATTATTTCATCGCTCATCAAAAACATCACTCGCTCAATATTCAGATGTTGCCTGTTTCTGTGATGTTTCACCGTAAACCTGATAAAGAAGGCAAAAAGAAATTATCGCTACAAGTATTAGGCTGTGCACATAAATTGGTTAGAATGGTATTTTCTGGCGGTAATTGTTATACGCAATTTTCCCATATTTTACCGTTTAGAAGCATAATCAATGATGAACAAAATATTCAAGTTTTAGCCCATAAAATGGCGCGTGTGGCTCGTATTCACTTTGCAAAATTGCGTACAGCGGCAGTAGGTCCAAAACTACCTAATCGTTCAGCAATGTTAAAAAAATTATTGAAATCGCAAGCCCTATCAGAGGCCATTACTGAAGAAGCAAAAAGTAAAGATATTTCCCTTGAAAAAGCCCAAAACAATGCGCTGGAGATGCTCAATGAAATTGCGGCTAATTTCACTTACTCAATGCTAAGAGTGACTGATTGGGTACTCACTTGGGCTTGGAATCGGCTCTATCAAGGATTACAAATACGTAATGCCGATCCTATCCGTGAATTGGCGCAAAAAGGGCATGAAATTGTCTATGCGCCTTGTCATCGTAGTCATATGGATTATTTACTGCTCTCCTATGTCCTTTACCGTCAAGGTTTAGTGCCACCACATATCGCAGCCGGAATTAATCTTAACTTTTGGCCAGCAGGACCTATTTTTCGTCGACTAGGCGCATTTTTTATACGCCGCTCATTTAGAGGCAATAAACTTTATACCGCAGTATTTCGGGAATATTTAGCGGAGCTCTTTATTCGGGGTTATTCGGTTGAGTATTTTATTGAGGGTGGACGTTCTCGTACTGGTCGATTATTAAATCCCAAAACCGGCATGTTAATGATGACAATTCAAACATTACTACGCGGCGATCCTAGACCAATAACTATCGTCCCAGTTTATATTGGTTATGAGCATGTACTAGAAGTAGCCACCTATGCGAACGAATTACGTGGGGCGGCAAAAAAACAAGAAAGTTTATGGCAAACCCTAAAAGCCTTTTGTAAGCTTAAAAAGTTAGGTTACGGTTATGTTAATTTTGGTGAGCCGATCCAACTGAATCAATTTCTCAGTCATCAGGTACCTGAATGGCGAGATTCAATCAATGCAACCGAACCACAAAGACCGAATTGGTTAACACCAACGACGAACGTGCTTGCAACCGAGTTAATGCAAAAAATAAATCGATCTGCGGTCGTTAATGCAATGAATTTATGTAGTACTATTTTATTAGATTCCTATCATCATGCCTTGACGAAAAAGGTATTATTGGAACAGATGAACTACACCTTAGCATTATTACGTGCTGTTCCTTATGACAAACAAATCTCTCTCCCTACCGAAGATGCAGAGCGCTTATTTGAACATGCTCGCCAAATGGGTAAATTTACCATCACTGTCGATGATGTTGGCGAAATGATTAGTTTAACCCAAGAACAAGCGGTATTAATGACCTATTATCGTAATAATATCCAACATCTATTTATCATTCCGTCGCTGATTGCTCGCATTATTGATAGGTATAATGTGATTGAACGTAATAAAGTCATTGCCTTTATTCACCAGATTTTCCCTATGATAAAGGCTGAACTTTTCCTTTACCACACAGAAGAAGAATTAGAATCTTATGTGAATCAATTAATTGATCAGCTAGTCACCTTGTCATTGATTAAAGAAGAAAATCAGACTTTAAGTGCCGTCATTGGTAAAACCGTAACCATCAAACTACTGGCAGCGAGCGCTGATGAAACACTGCAACGCTATGCAGTTGCTTTCTCACTATTACATAAAGATCCGACCATGAGTCGCGGAATGTTAGAAAAAGAAAGCCGACGCATTGCCGAACGCCTCTCCATACTTTATGGTATTAATGCGCCAGAATTTTTCGATAAAGGTGTGTTTGCGACCTTGACCAATACCTTAAAAGAGCAGGGTTATCTGAGCGACAACCCATCAGAGGTAGAAGCCAAAATAGCCGAAATGTGTGGAATTTTACAGCCACTGATTGCAAATGATGTTATGCAAACCATTTTAGAAATTGGTAACTAATTACCCATTTCGTATTATAAATGATTATTTTTGTTGATTGTTTCATCAAAGATAATCATTTATTACTATGCCAATAAAAATAATTAAACCAACATAATTATTATTCATAAAGGCGCTAAAACAGCGTTCAGGAACGCGATCTCGGATCAGATACTGTTGATAAACAAAAAGCCCACTAGCGATAACCAGTAATAACATATAAATATGACCTAACTGATTAAGCAAACCAATCATAAATAAAACAATAATTGTTATGATCTGTAATAAGCCAATAATCAACTTATCATAAACGCCAAATAAAATAGCGGTAGATTTAACACCAATTTTAAGATCATCTTCACGATCAACCATGGCATATTCCGTATCATAAGCAACTGTCCAACATAGATTAACCAAACAAAGTAGCCAACAAGTTACAGGAAATTCACCGATTGCTGAGGCATAAGCCATAGGAATCCCCCAGCTAAAGGCTATACCTAAAAATAACTGAGGTAAATGTGTATAACGTTTCATAAAAGGATAAATCATAGCTGAAGCTAAAGCAAAAAAGGCTAATAATAGTGTTAACCGATTGAGACATAACACTAACAAAAACGCCAATGTAATTAATATCACAAATAGACGCTTTGCCTGTTTTTCGCTAATGCGACGATTAGCTAAAGGGCGATCTTGAGTACGTGTCACCAAGCCATCAACCTTACGATCAGCAAAATCATTAATCACACATCCAGCCGATCGCATAACAAAAACACCTAATGTAAAAATGATCACTAAATATAAGGTAGGTTGACCAGTTAGCCATAAAGCCCACCAAGTTGGCCATAGCAGCAAAAAAGTCCCTATTGGTCGATCAAGGCGCATTAGTTGTATATAGGGTAGTAATCTCTGTCTCATATTGACTCACTTATTTTGTTTATTTTATCGCTTATTGCAATTTAGTCATTATGACTAAAATTATAGGCAAGTTAGGTGAGTATCAAAATAGTTATTAACAAAAATAGCAAATAAAATAATTAACAAAAAAGCATACAGACGAATAATTTTCGGCTAAAATCGACATATCTTTTCTCGCTAACTTTTGGAGATATAATGAAAATAGCTAAAGATGTAGTGGTCAGCCTGGCTTATCAGGTACGTACTAAGGATGGTGTCTTAGTGGATGAAGCGACAGTAACTGCACCGTTGGAATATTTACACGGACACAATGCCTTAATTCCAGGATTGGAAAAAGCACTTGATGATCACGTGGTCGGTGATAAATTTGATGTTGAAATTGCCTCTGCGGATGCTTATGGTGATTTTAATGATAATTTAGTCCAAAATGTACCGAAAGAGGTGTTTGTCGGGGTTGAAGATCTAGAAGTTGGCATGCGCTTTTTAGCCGATACTGAGCAAGGTCCAGTTCCAGTGGTTATTACGGCGGTTGATGGTGATACCGTCACCGTTGATGGTAACCATATGTTAGCTGGTCAAGATCTTAAATTTAATGTTGAAGTGGTTGCCTTACGCGAAGCCACTGAAGAAGAACTTGCTCATGGTCATATTCATGGAGCAAATAGCCATGATGGTTGTGGTTGCGGTGGTCATGACCACGATGAGGAACCAGAAACTGGTTGCTGTGGTGGTAACGGTGGTGGTTGTGGTTGTCACTAATCCGCTAATTCGTCACTAGACCAAATGATAAAAAGCCGCTGTAAAGGCGGTTTTTTATTTTTATCAATACGGCTTTACAACCATAGAGCAAAATTTTATTCATTTTAACCACATCACCCACGCTATTTAATTACCCGAATAATATAATCCTTAAATTAATCATTGATGATTAATTATTTCCCATAATAAAAATGATATAGCCAGCGTGAGCACTCCAAGCAAAGGCCAAACCATAAAACAGTAATTTAGCTCGTTTAGGGTAAATATTAAACGTATTCAATGTCTGCAATAATATAGGAAGCCCATACCAAATCGGTAAGACCATCATTGCCAGCATAAATATTTTAAATAGTGGGGTTGTTGATAAACGTAACAAATGGGTCAAGGTAGCCGCATCCGCAAAAGGGAGTAAAAAGCCAACAATAATCACTACAATAGGCGCCACAATTGCCGCCCATACCCCACCTAGTTGATATAAAAACGCCAATAATAAATCGATAATTACTTTAGGTTTAGTACGCATTATTTCTCCTATACTGAAAAACTAGCTAATAATTGCTTAGACAACACTAAGGTAAGTAGTAGCAGCATTAAAATAATGACGCCTACCATCACGTTATTATTGAACATCGATCGCCCTAGTTTTGCCATACGATAAAAGCAATAGATTGTATGTAATACAGCACTCAGCAATGTCATTGCATTAAAAGCGATGACTATAGGTTTACGTAAAAAATAGAAAAAGCGATAAAACTCATCAGTAGTAATACACACCATGCCATACATCAGTTGTAAACTGAACCAAAGCATAAATAGGGCGGTTGTCGCACGAATGATATCCGTACGATGTAACCATAATCTGTTACACATGGATAATTTACCTATAGGTTGGGTCGCAGCAATCGGCGAATTATTTAAATCTTTCATACATAGTACCAAAACGTAGTTTTTTATTCATTAGAAGCAAAATCCATTAGCATTTCAAATTACGTCGTTTATTAACTGAGTAACAAAGTATGTGTTTTATCACACTATTATTGATAGGTTTATGATTAATCATAGCTGTTTTGCCTTATATTAACTTTACATAAAATGCCGCCTAATCACTCTTATCTATCACAACGAGTAAATAGTCTGGTCAACAGACGTATTACACTAAATAATTAAGCTTGTGATTCGTCACCATTCACTGAATAATAGCTAACTTAATATTGGCTTATTCAAAACGAATACAATGCAAAATGATAAACACTATTATATCGGTATTATGTCAGGGACCAGTCTTGATGGGATTGATGTCGTCATTACGGATTATCAACCGCCGAATATGACATTACTCGCTAGCCAGTGCTACCCCATACCAGATGATCTAAAAACCGAGTTATTACAGATTTGTACGAATCAAACCGTTACCTTATCCCAATTGGGCGAAGTCGATCATCGTTTAGGTATACTATATGCAGATTGTGTCTTATCACTATTAAAACAAGTTAACCTTACGTCTGATCAGATTCGCGCTATTGGCTGTCATGGACAGACCATTTATCATGCCCCCAATGGCTGTTACCCTTTTACGTTACAAATAGGGGATGCCAATATTATCGCTGTTCGAACAGGTATTACAACTATAGCTGATTTTCGTCGTAAAGATATGGCATTAGGGGGACAAGGTGCACCATTGGTGCCAGCATTTCATCAGGCTATGTTTGCGAGCTCCGATCATAATCGCGTCATTCTAAATCTGGGTGGTATTGCTAATATTAGTGTCCTGTTCCCACAACAGCCTATCATTGGTTATGATACGGGGCCGGCAAATGTATTATTAGATAGCTGGATTAATTACCACCATCATCTTAATTATGATCATGATGCAACATGGGCAAAGCAGGGACAAAGTCATCCCGCTTTATTAGCACAGCTATTGGATGAACCCTATTTTAAACAACCTTATCCTAAAAGTACGGGGCGTGAACTATTTAATTTACAATGGCTGCAAAATAAACTACAAACGGTGACAATGGCGCCAGAAGATATTCAAGCAACATTGATTGATTTAACCGTCCATAGTATCGTTGAGCAACTACAGCACCTTACGCCTAACAACACGCTATCGTGTGAGTTACTGGTTTGTGGCGGTGGTGCTAAAAATCCATTAATCATGTCAACACTGATCGCCCAGCTTCCCGATTGGCACGTGGCGACCACGGACTGCTATGGTATTGATGTTGATTATGTTGAAGCCATGGCTTTTGCTTGGTTGGCCCATCAACGCCTATATGGATTACCCGCTAATCTACCCTCAGTAACAGGGGCAAATCACCCAGCGAGTCTAGGTGCAATTTACCCCGCTATTAGTGATAAGGAACAGTATAATGACCAATAATCGCTTATTAAATACGCTCGATCACCTTATATCAGAAGCGCGCAATCCAGCAAGCATTCAACTGGATACATTAGATGCTAGACAAATTCTTGAACTCATCAATAAAGAAGATCATCAGGTCGCCGCAGCGGTTGCCCAAGTCTTACCTGCGATTACGCAAACCGTCAATCACGTCGTCAATGCTTTCAACCAAGGCGGACGACTTATTTATATTGGTGCTGGAACCAGTGGCCGTTTAGGCGTATTAGATGCATCGGAATGCCCGCCAACGTTTGGGGTCTCGCCATCAATGGTAATAGGCATTATTGCAGGCGGACCATGTGCACTACAATCGGCGATTGAAGGCGCAGAAGATAATATACATGCGGGTGAAGAGGATCTCAAAACACACCATTTAACGGCAAAAGATATAGTCATCGGGATAGCGGCCAGCGGTCGTACCCCATATGTCATCGGTGGACTCAATTATGCTAAACATCTCGGCTGTGTCACAGTAGCACTATCTTGTAATCCTGATTCAACGATGGCCCAATTAGCCCAAATCGCTATTTCACCTAACGTGGGAGCTGAAGTACTCACTGGTTCTACACGCCTAAAATCGGGCACGGCTCAAAAGCTTATATTAAATATGATCAGTACTGCGAGTATGATCTTAATGGGTAAAACTTATCAAAATTTAATGGTTGATGTCAAAGCAACGAATAAAAAACTGATAGCCCGTGCGATTCGCATTGTTATGCAAGCCACAAGTTGTCGTGCCGAAGAAGCGGAGGCCGTCTTACAACAGACAAACTACGAGGTAAAACCAGCCATTCTTATGCAACTAACTGGGGTGGATTATACTACTGCGTGTAAATTATTAACCCAACAGCACGGATTTTTATATAAAACCCTCAATCAACAATAAAATTGTTGATGTGCCATAAGGAATATCCCTGCGCTTTTTTATTTAATGGCTCATTGATCTGTTTTAGTATAAGCGTTGAATAGACTTATGACTGTGGGTTTATACTATTTTAAGTCGATAAGATTAATATTATATTGCGTTACTATTCAATATAATATTAATCGCTTGCGTAAACTAAACGATTATCGACAAAACCAATTCAACTAAGTTCACTATAGAAATAACCTACTAGTAAAATAGAAACGCATAGTTAATATAATAATAAACCCATCACAGATTAGCTTGGTTGTGATTGATTGTTGTAGCAGATGGCTTTATCTAACTGATTTATATATAAAAAACATTTAGTTATACAACAAAATAATAAAAAAATCTGTTAAATTGAGTTGAAATTATGTTGGTCATCCCAATATAACCCAATAACTATCGTAAAAGAAGAGGTTTTGTAAGTGACTACAATTGTAAGTGTACGCCGTAATGGTGAAGTTGCTATCGGCGGCGATGGTCAAGTAACACTTGGCGAACGAATTATTATGAAAGGTAATGCTAAAAAGGTTCGTCGTTTATTTAACGGTAAAGTCATTGCCGGTTTTGCTGGGGGCACAGCAGATGCGATTACCCTGTTTGAACGTTTCGAACAAAAATTAGAATTACATCAGGGTCAATTAACAAAAGCAGCGGTAGAAATGGCCAAAGATTGGCGTACCGATCGTACTTTACATAAACTAGAGGCGTTATTAGCCGTGGCTGATCACACTGCATCATTGATTATTACAGGTAATGGGGATGTGATCCAACCCGAAGATGATTTAATCGCGATCGGTTCTGGTGGACCTTATGCGCAAGCAGCAGCACGGGCTCTACTCGAAAATACCACTATGTCAGCCAAAGAAATCGTACAAAAATCATTATCGATTGCAGGTGAAATTTGTGTTTACACCAACGGTAATCAATCTATTGAAGAATTAACTTATTAATTAGAGTGAATAATTATGTCAGAAATGACCCCTCGCGAAATTGTTAGCGAACTTAATCAACACATTATTGGGCAGGATAAAGCCAAACGCGCGGTTGCCATCGCATTACGTAATCGCTGGCGTCGTATGCAGCTTGATGAAGCATTACGTCATGAAGTGACACCAAAAAATATTTTAATGATTGGTCCAACCGGTGTCGGTAAAACTGAAATTGCGCGTCGTTTAGCTAAATTGGCTCACGCACCGTTTATCAAAGTAGAAGCGACTAAATTTACCGAAGTTGGCTATGTCGGAAAAGAAGTCGATTCTATTATTCGTGACTTAACCGATTCAGCGGTGAAGATGGTCCGCCAGGAATCAATGGAAAAAAATCGTTACCGAGCACAAGAGCTAGCCGAAGAGCGTATTTTAGATGCCCTAGTGCCACCACCAAAAGATGGCTGGGGGCAAGTTGAACACCAAGACTCTACCGCTCGCCAAACGTTTCGAAAAAAATTACGTGAAGGCACTTTAGATGATAAAGAGATCGAGATTGATGTAGCCAACGTGAATATCGGGGTCGAAATTATGGCGCCACCAGGGATGGAAGAGATGACTAACCAATTACAGTCGATGTTCCAAAATCTAGGTGGTCAAAAAAGCAAACCGAAGAAGATGAAAATCAAAGATGCTTATAAACATCTGATTGAAGAAGAAGCGGCAAAGCTGGTCAACCCAGAAGATTTAAAACAACAAGCTATTGATGCCGTGGAACAAAACGGTATCGTGTTTATCGATGAAATTGATAAAGTCTGTAAACGAGGTAACGTCTCAGGTCCAGATGTGTCACGCGAGGGAGTACAACGCGATTTGTTACCTTTAGTTGAAGGTACCACCGTCTCCACCAAGCATGGCGCAGTACGAACCGATCATATTTTATTTATTGCGTCTGGTGCGTTTCAGGTGGCAAGCCCATCAGATTTAATTCCAGAATTACAAGGTCGTCTACCTATCCGTGTTAATCTATCCGCCTTATCTGTGGAAGATTTTGAGCGTATTTTAACCGAGCCTAATGCTTCGCTCACACTACAATATCAAGCGTTAATGGCGACCGAAGGCGTCAATATCAACTTTACTCCAGATGGTATTCGCAAAATTGCTGAATCGGCATGGCAAGTCAATGAACAAAACGAAAATATTGGCGCCAGACGTTTGCACACGGTTTTAGAACGCTTAATGGAAGAGGTCTCCTTTGAGGCGAGTGAAATCAGTGGACAAACCATTACTATTGATGAAACTTATGTAAGCAATCATTTGGATAAACTGGTTGCTGATGAAGATCTCACTAAATATATTCTTTAATTCTGCTTTTCCGCCTAGCGAAGATAGTCGCTCGATTATCTTCGCTATTTTTTTACTATTGCTGATAAAGTGATTCCATATATTACATAAAAGTTTGTAAAAACTTATTTACATTAGTCCTTACAATTTGTAAGCTTATTATTAGCCAAACCTTAACCTATGTTTGTTAATCAATAAGAATAGTTAGTTAACTTTGGGTTAGACGTAGAAGTAATAAATCATCACCATCAGCGGATAGTAACGAACCATCGTCATCAAATAAAATGATCGCGCCTCACTTTGTTAGGTCGTATTTTCATACCTTAAAATTAATGGTTCATCACGCAGTTACCCTCCTGATGGTTAACCTACATGATGCCTATGGAGAATTTATGACTCAGTTTGTTATGGCCAATCCCAAAACGTGTATTGGTTGTCATGCCTGTGAAGTGGCCTGTGTAATAACGGCAAATCAGGGGAAACACCCAGAATTACGTGAACATTTTTTACCACGCATTACCGTTCATAAACAAGCGAAAAACTATACGGCGACCGCTTGTCGCCAATGTGAAAATGCCCCGTGTGCCAAAGTCTGTCCAACCACTGCACTCGAACAAAGACAAGAGCACGTTCATCTGGATAAATCACGCTGTATAGGTTGTAAAGCGTGTATTATTGCCTGTCCATTCGGTGCCATTCGAATGGTTGATGAATCAGTGCAAAGCGTAATTAACATTGAACAAACGCCATCCATCTTCAGTATGATCACGGCACATAAATGTGATTTATGCCAAGACCGCCGCGCAAGTCCAGCTTGTGTGGCGGCTTGT
>NZ_AWGA01000084.1 GCF_000471645.3 Candidatus Schmidhempelia bombi str. Bimp
TAAAGATGATAATGAACATGAAATATGTATTTGTGAATGGCATACAATAAATAAGAAACTATGTCGAAATGCAACAACAACTGAAATTAAGGCTTTCACATATCCAAACTATGGTGCAATTCGTGATGCAAAAAAACTAGTTGAAGAAGAAGAAATTTATGCAAGAGCCATATATATGAACGGAGATATTCATGAATGGATAAGAGTCAAAGGAAGTATAAGTATTTATCAACGGCTTACCATGACTAATGGAAATATTGCTGAATATGGTTATCATAGTAAAAAACGCGGTTATATTTGGCGAGTATATGAAACGCAATCAGAAAAAACTAAGTTAATTAGAATGCCTAATCATTTAAATTATGTTAATGGGAATACGTTAATTTTATATCAATTAGTTGATACTTATCGTAGATATACTAATCCAGATCTTATGGCTGGATTTATAGGTGCATTAGCAGAAATTAAAACCAACGTTAAAGTAACTGGTAGCGCATACAAACAAGGTTCTTGCTTCCCAAGTGCATTGCACATAAATGGTGAGAGTATAGATACTCATTATTTTAGTCAAAGTACTGATTCCAAGAAAAGAGAAAAAGATAAACAATTTATCAATTCATTATATAAATTTCATTTTAAAATATTTCGAGTAGGATCATCATTTAAAGAAATATTTAAAGGAATACATGGGTGTATCGATGGGGGGGAATTACACGATACACATTTACATACAGAGCGATTTGAAAATGAATCAATAACCAACATACCTTAAATTATATAGGATATATGCTATGTTATTAAAAAAAATTTGTATTTTTATAATAATATATACTTCTCTTTCGATAGCCTATTGTTATGAAAGAAAAATTGAAAAAACTTGGTATTTTTATAAAATTTCAAAAAGCACGGCTTATGGTGAGACAGCAGAAACTAGAGATAATTTATTGCAAAAAAGAGAAGATTTGATTGAAAAATTTGCTAATACCTCTATTAAATTTTCTGACAAAACATTAGCAATTAATGATGAATGCTTAATTGAATATTCTATCAAATCTACTACACCTGAAGTTTATTGGAAATCTGATGAAAAAAACAATTTATACAAAAAACTGTTTACTAAAGAAAAATCGCCTTTGAATCAAGAAATAAATATTATTACTTATTTGCATTCTAAGCAATCCTGCTCGGAAGGCTTAAATAATTTTATAAAAAATGGCAATGACTTGGTCGCTATAACAGAAGAAGGATATTTGATATTCTTCACAGATCAAAATAAAGAAAAACAACTGTCCAGCGAATATAGAGGTAAGCATGAACCTATAAATTTATTAGGACATCCAATGATTAAAGATAAAAATATTATTGATAAAATTAATGATAAATGTAATTTTTTTGCAAATGAGGATAAATCATTAAAATATGGAGAATGTGAAACAGAACAATTATCAAGTTATTATGCAAGAATTTTAAAAAAAATTAAAAATGGTAGAACGAAAATTTATCAGAACAAACAATATGAATTTTATTTAGTATTTAAAGAAGAAAAGTATCCGATTAATTATGAATTAATCATTGAAAAAGATAATCACATAGTAGATAGTTTAGTATTATATACAGTTTATTCAAATGAATCTGAAGTAATTAAAAAATATTATTATATTGATGAAAAATTAGAAAACATATGGTTATTAAATATAAGTAGTAATGAGAATTCAATGTTAACAGAAAAAGGAACTTACTATGAAGTAAAACAAGTAGATGATTGGAATCATTATCAAATTGATAAAAATAGGCATTTTAAATTACTTGAATCGCTAAATTGTAATTATAAATATGAAAGCCCGAATAGCGATTCTCCAACAAGTTGGGTTTGTCATTGAGGGGCCCAATCAACTCAAAAAACAAACGCCAATACCTCAATCCTTTCTAATCTATCAATGGACGGTAAAGCATGGTTTATTCATCCTGTGGCAGTGGTTAACTATTTTCCAGTTAAACCAAGGCTGTGGCATGAGCCTTTAGAAAATCCACAAAGGACTTTTTATAACTCAGGAGTAGCAGAAAGACCCCATAATGGTGCCTTTGGTTTAGTTCGAACGCAGGCTGGTGGCAAAAGGAAAGCTCATGCTGGTTTAGATCTATTTGCACGTATTGGTACACCATGTTTTGCTTGCTTAGATGGTGAAATTGTAAAAGCTTGTGGGGAAGGGACTTATGGAGAAGTAATCGTTTTAAAAGTGAAAGGAGATGATTTGAGAGCATCAAGAAATGGTAGTGTTCTTGAATTTGTTAAAGAAAAGGAAATAGAACAAGCAATTGATTTTGATATAAATAGTGATTATTTTTATATTCGATACTGTCATTTACATAAAGATTTAAAAGTACCCGAAATACAAGTAGGTACCAAAGTTAAAGCAGGTGATCATATCGGTTATACCTCTAACACAGGAAATGCCAAAAAGTACGCTAATACTCATTTACATTTAGAGATAGCTATGAAGATTCATAATAATAGGTCTCCAAAGAAAAAACAAACAGAAACAGAAGAAGACTACGAAAAAAGAAGATTAGGTTATAAAATAAATCCAGCCTTGTTTGTCAACTTAAATCCTATAGATAAGAAAGATCAAGAGAAAGCCGTAATAAAAGGCGACAAATTTTATAATTCAAACTAAAGGAATTTACAAATGAGTATAACAAAATATCTATTAATAATAATTTTATTACTACCACAAGTTACACAAGCAATATATCGCGTCTATAGTGGAAATATTGGCGATAAAAAAGTAGAACTTTATATTGGTGGTTTTTTTGAAGAGGATCCTTCTTTTTTTATCTTAAATAATGAGGATTATTCGATTCATTCTATGGGTATTCCTAAAATAAATGATAATAAATATATGTTTGAAAACTATACTTATGATGCTTTTGATAATGAAGACTCACTAACTATCCAAAATTTAAATTTAATTGGAAATCAAAAAAAATCTGAAGACGATATTTTGCTTGGAACTTCAGCTAAATTTGGTGATGTTAAGCTAGAAAAGAAATTTGAATATAACATAGCCCAACCTTTTTATGAAGATGAAAAAAATTAGATAAGGATTATAAAAAGCGACGAAAAGAATACCAAAACCTAATTAACAATATTGAATTTAATAATGTTGAATTCTTACAAATGAATTCAACGAAAGATTTCTATTTTAAATTATTGGTATCTAAAAAGAAAAAAGAAGATGCTCAAATTGTCGGTATCAATATTTATAGTAAAAAAAATGGCGAGTTAATACAATGTATTAAGACTAAAAAAAACTATCCATTTTATGAATTTAATACAATAGAAATAGGTGATTTTGATTTTGATAATAATGAAAACGACTTTACTATTGTTGATGGCATAACTCGTGGACCAAATGTACCGCACAAGTATTTCATTTATGATAAATCACAAAATAAATTTATTGATCCTAATTTAGAGGGATATGTTTTTAATTTTGATTATGAAAAAAGAATTGCTACCGACGAAAAAATATGCGGTGATGTTATTTTTTACAAAAATAATATCATCTTGAATAAGATGTATTATTTTAATAAAAACAAGAAAAAATATAATTATATCGATCAATACTGTATCGCTATTCCTGATGATGCAAATCCTGATTTAAGAAAATGCACAATAAAAGAAAAACAAGACTGTGAAAAGGCTGTAGTAGAGCCAGGTGACGAACCATAATCAAGTGAAAAGAAAGTTACTTTTTATAAAAAACAATAAAATCTTGTTTCCCGAATTCATTGCCTATTAATGGTCAGAGTGAAGTATTGACAATAAATATATTCTACACATTAGAAATGTCATTGAAATGGTATAAATAATTTATTAAATCACAATGACGATAAAAAATAGATACTTTCACTTTTTCCGATAGGCAAAAAACTACATAGTCAAGACGAAGAAGAGAAATAGCAACAAAAAGAGCTTATTCTTATTAAAGCAGGCTTAGATAAACAT
>NZ_AWGA01000006.1 GCF_000471645.3 Candidatus Schmidhempelia bombi str. Bimp
GTGTGGCGGCTTGTCCAACCCAATCGCTGACATTAATCGATCAAGATACGCTCATACAACAGCAACGACAAAAACAGCAAAAAACGGCATTTTGTGCGACGGCTGATCGCACTATGCTTATGGAGCCCCCCCCTCAGATATCTGTTTCTCCTTTTGTTAATTTGCAACAGATGCCACGGCAAAATGCAACTAAAATAGCACTAGAACAGCGTAAAACCACCTTTACCGAGATCTATAACGGCTTTACATCGATGCAAACTGAGCAGCAAGCGCAACGTTGTTTTAGCTGTGGTCCTCATTCAGTATGTGAATGGCGCTGTCCATTACACAACCGTATTCCACACTGGATAAAACTGGCTAAAGAAGGGCGTATTTTAGAAGCGGTTGAACTTTCCCATTATACGAATAGTCTCCCAGAGATAACCGGACGCGTCTGTCCACAAGATCGCCTATGTGAAGGAAGTTGCACATTAAAAAATGAAACCGATGCGGTCACCATCGGCAATATCGAACGTTATATTACCGATAATGCCTTCGCCATGGGGTGGCGACCCGATCTTAGCTATGTCAAACCCACAGGAAAAAAAGTGGCGATTATTGGCGCCGGTCCTGCTGGCTTAGCCTGCGCTGATATTTTAGTTCGAAACGGCATTTCACCAGTCGTATTCGATCGTCATCCAGAAATTGGCGGTATGTTAACGTTTGGTATTCCTTCTTTCAAATTAGATAAAGAGGTCCTCATAAGACGACGTGAAATATTTACCGATATGGGGATTGAATTCCAACTTAACACCGATGTTGGTAAAGATGTAAGCATAACAGCATTAATTGATGAATATGATGCCTTATTTGTGGGCGTGGGGACCTATCGCTCCATGCAAGCGCGATTAGAAAATGAAGATGCAAATGGTGTTTATAAGGCCTTATCTTACTTAACAGCTAATACCAAACAACTTATGGGACTACCAGAGCTTGCTCACCAACCTTATATCAATCTACAAGGTAAACGTGTTGTAGTATTAGGCGGTGGTGATACGGCAATGGATTGTGTCCGCACAGCAATACGCCAAGGAGCAATTGAAGTCACCTGCGCCTATCGCCGTGATGAGTCGAATATGCCTGGCTCAAAAAAAGAAGTCAATAATGCGCGTGAAGAAGGGGCAAATTTCTTATTTATGATGCAACCAATCAAGATTGAAGTGAATGACCAAGGCAATGTAATTGGAATACGTATGTTAAAAACCAAACTTGGCGATCCGGATCTGACTGGTCGCCGTGTTGCTCAACCCATCCCTGATTCCGAATTTTTGTTAGAGGCGGATGCCGTCATTATTGCCTTTGGCTTTAACGCTCATAATTTAGAATGGTTACAAGCGCAAGGCGTAACGCTTAACCGCTGGGGGACGATTATTGCACCGCCTGTTAATCATGAAAAATTGGCTTGCCAAACAACGCACCCTAAAATTTTTGCGGGTGGTGATATTGTCCGTGGCGCTGATCTGGTCGTAACCGCGATCGCTGATGGGCGTATGGCTGCCAACAGTATTCTGCAATACCTTGGTCTTGAATCACAAATACCTCAATGTATGGAGAGCGGATTATGACCCACTGTTTTATTGCTGCCGATGCCAACAAATGTATCGGTTGCCGTACCTGTGAAATCGCCTGCGTTATGTCGCATGCAGATGATATAAATATATCAACGCAGCACTTCCAGCCACGTTTAAAAGTGATAAAAGGCATGACTATCACTACCCCCGTAACCTGTAAACAGTGTGAAAATGCGCCTTGTGCGCAGAGTTGTCCCACTGGTGCCATCGTGCAAAAAAATAACTGTTTACAAGTGATTCAATCGCGTTGTATTGGTTGTAAAACCTGTGTGCTGGCCTGCCCATTTGGTGCCATGACAGTGGTGACAACGCCGTTAGATGCCCCAGAGACCACTAGCCCAAATAAACAATATCAAACACAAGCCATTAAATGTGACCTATGTAGTGATCATGCACAAGGTCCCGCTTGTGTTACTGTTTGTCCAACGCAGGCATTACGTTTGGTTGAGCCGCGCTCATTAACGCAACTTATCCAAGATAAACAACAGCGTACGGCTCATGAGCTATTAACCACGTTAACTCGATATCACTCCTCCGAGTAACGCGGTAACCGAACGCCCATTATTGAAAAATTACGAGAAAACGATGATGAAAAAAGTATTAACCGTCTGCCCCTACTGTGCTTCTGGTTGTAAAATTAATTTAGTCGTTAATGATAATAAAATTATTGCCGCAGAAGGTGCCAATGGCTTAACCAATCAAGGTGAACTCTGCTTAAAAGGCTACTATGGTTGGGACTTCTTAAACGATACTAAAATCCTTACCCCACGTCTAACCGAACCATTAATTCGCCGCCAACGTGGGGGCGAATTTGAAGCAGTCAGTTGGGATGAGGCCATTGATTATGTCAGCCAACGCCTAGCTCAAATCAAACAAAATCACGGTGCTGACGCCATTATGTTAACTGGCTCATCACGTGGTCCAGGTAACGAAACCAATTATTTAATGCAAAAATTTGCACGCGCAGTCATTGGCACCAATAATATTGACTGTTGTGCGCGGGTGTGTCATGGCCCATCGGTAGCGGCATTACAACAAACATTAGGCAATGGCGCCATGAGTAACTCTATTGCGGATTTAGAAGATACTGAATGTATTCTAGTATTTGGCTATAATGCGGCTGACTCACACCCGATCGTCGCTCGCCGTATTCTAAAAGCCAAACAAAAAGGCGCCAAAATTATTGTTTGTGATCCACGTTTTATTGAAACGGCGCGTATTGCTGATCTGTGGTTACCACTTAAAAATGGCAGCAATATGGCTCTAGTCAATGCCTTCTTAAACGTCCTAATTACCGATAAATTATATAATCAACACTACGTCGATAGCTATACTGAAGGATTTGCCGATCTCAATGCGATTGTGTCCAAATATACGCCTGAGTATGTCGAAGCGATCACTGGATTATCCGCCAAATTGATCCGAGAGGCCGCCTATATGTATGCATCGGTTTCATCAGCCACTATTTTGTGGGGGATGGGCGTCACCCAGTGGGGGCAAAGTACCGATGTGATTAAAGGACTATCCAGCATGGCGCTTTTAACTGGCAATTTAGGCCGACCGGCGGTTGGCGTGGGTCCTGTTCGAGGTCAAAATAATGTACAAGGCGCCTGCGATATGGGAGCAACGCCTAAAGACTATCCTGGTTACCAAAAAGTGGCCGATCCTAAGGTGCGTGCTAAATTTGCCAAAGCGTGGGGAGTTGAATCACTACCAGAAACAGCGGGCTGTACCATTACGGAGGTCCCCCACCGTATTCTAGCCGATCAACTTAAAGCCTACTATATTATGGGCGAAGATCCACTACAAACCGATCCGGATCTCGCTGGGATGCGCGCAGCATTAGAAAAATTAGATCTACTGATCGTACAAGATATCTTTATGACAAAAACCGCCGCCGCGGCAGATGTGATCCTTCCCGCCACCTCATGGGGAGAACATGAAGGAATTTATACCAGTGCCGATCGCGGTTTTCAGCATTTTGAAAAAGCGATTGAACCCACGGGTAATGTAAAAGTAGACTGGCAAATTATCAGTTTAATTGCGTCAAAGATGGGCTATCCAATGCATTATCACAATGCGCAACAAATTTGGGATGAAATGCGACAGCTATGTGATCTATTTAAAGGTGCCACTTATGCCAAAATGGCCAAATTCGGTTATATACAATGGCCATGCCCTACCGACGAGCATAACGGCACACCTTATTTATACCAAGGAAATCGTTTTGATCGACCAAATGGTAAAGGACTATTAACGTGTGCAGAATGGATACCTCCTAAAGAAACAATTGACGATCAATATCCACTGGTTTTGTGTACTGTACGTGAAGTAGGACATTACTCTTGTCGCTCAATGACCGGCAACTGTCGTCCATTACAAACCCTCGCCGATGAACCGGGCTATGTACAAATTAATCCGGCCGATGCACAGCAACTTCATATTCAAGATCAATCATTAGTTTGGGTTGAATCACGCCGCGGTAAAGTCATCACCCGTGCCAATGTGACGCCACGCGCCAATAAAGGGGCGGTTTATATGACTTATCAGTGGTGGATTGGAGCGTGTAACGAGTTAACCCTTGATCATCTTGATCCCGTTTCCCGTACACCAGAATATAAACATTCAGCAGTTAGAGTATCAGCCATTACTGATCAACATTGGGCGGAACAAGAAATTGATCGACAATATCATCAGTTAAAACAACAATTAAGGGAACTGGCACACGCCGTTTAGACTTATCAACAATTTTCACAGTAAAATCAATAAGCTATAATTGATTTTACTGTTGATTTTTTAAATCAACGCTCTTTTCTATTAATCGGAACAAGGTGTTAGATAAGCATTAGAATAACTAATTTTATTGCTATAGAGTATGTCAATAAAATGCTAAAAAATATCGATTAATAAGTTTACTAAAATAGTAATTTTTCACTCAATAAACCCATCAAAAATAGACAATAAAGTTAATTATCCTCATTGAACCATCATATTCTCTATCAAGGATATTGTTCTTATCATCTAGCTCAATCCTTACTTCTGTAAAATGCTGCCATACAAGATCAAAAACCAATAAAGCAGTACCATTTATTTGGGTTAATTTATAAAAACCGTTATCTCATTAAAGAAACTTGCGGCAAGGCGTAATGTGGATGGGATCGCACCACCAAGTCAGCTTGATACCAACTCATTAGACTATGTTGGGTAAGCACTTGATTTGGCGAACCTTGAGCAATTAATTGTCCATTAGAGAGCAATAAAATACGATCAGCATAGAGTGCGGCTAAATTAAGATCATGTAAAATACAACAAATACTTATCGATTGTTGATGAGTTAGATCGCGTAACAGCCGTAACATCTGCTGCTGATGATAAAGATCAAGAGCTGATGTCGGTTCATCCAAAAACAGTAACCGTGGTGAGGGCTGTGGTTGCCATAACTGGGCTAGGACTCTGGCTAACTGTACACGCTGCTGTTCCCCCCCAGACAAAGATCGATAATCTTTATGCAACAGATATTGACAATGGGTCTGTTCAATCACGGTGTCTAACGCTTGATGAAAATAGGTTTTGCCATGTGGTGCTCGCCCCATGGCAATCACCTCTTTAGCAGTAAAAGCAAAATTGATTTGACAATGTTGTCGCATGACGGTTCTTTTTTTAGCCAGCGCGTTCTGATCCCACTTTGCTAACGGTTTGCCAAGAAAAATACACTCTCCTTGCGTCGGTGTTAAAAACCCCGTTAACAACCGTAACAATGTTGACTTCCCCGCGCCATTGGCACCAATAATGATATTAAGCTGATTTGGTTGAATATCAAGATTCACTTGTTTAATTAGCGGTTGAGAACCGATTTGATAACATAAATCAATGGCCGTTAGCATAGGTGTTTACCCCGTTTACGTAAAATTAGCCAGAGAAAATAAGGACCACCAATTAAACTCGTAAATAAACCAACAGGAATTTCATTTGGGGCGGCTACAGTCCTAGCTAAGGTATCCGCGATTAATAACAAGCTTCCCCCCGCCAAAATGGTGGCGGGAACTAACCAACGATGATCCGTTCCAATTTTCAAGCGTAGCATATGTGGCACAGCAAGCCCAATAAAACTGATAACGCCACTGACAGCAACGGACGTGCCAATCAGCAACGACGTGATAATAATTAATTGTCGTTTAGTTCGTTGTACATTTACGCCCAGATAATGTGCATCTTCATCGCCAAGTTGTAAAAGATTAAGGCGATGACTGATCGCTAAAGCAGCCCATAACGCCGGAATAATTAAGCTGGCAGCAATCAACACCAAATCCCATTGCCCTTTACCTAAATAACCCATTGACCATAGCGACAATTGCCGTAATTGTTGATCATCACTGATATAACTCAGTATCCCCATCATCGAAGCGGTAATGGCATTAATCGCGATACCCGCTAATAACAGTAAAGCAGTTCCATGTGAAGTATGACTTAAGCTATAAATAATCAGACAAATCACAATCCCACCGATAAAAGCGGCCGTGATTTGTCCATAAACGAGCAAGAAACTAGGTAAAGTGATAGGTAAAACGATTAATAATCCTACACATAATGCAGCACCACTACTAATACCAAGTAATCCCGCATCAGCCAAAGGATTACGAAATACCCCTTGCATAACCACACCCGATGTGGCTAATGCCATACCGACTAATACCGCCAGCATAACTCTTGGTAAACGAATGTGTAACCAAATCTGCCACATGGGATCCTTAAAAGGCAGTGCTAGCAGTTGTTTAAACGATAACGGCAATGCTCCCTGATTGACAGCAATGAATATCGTAATAAGTAAAATAGTCAACAAACCCATTATTAAATATCGTTGCTGGCATGGGGCAATTCGCATGGTCATTGGTAACAACTTACTCCACTAATGAGATAAATGTGATTAACGATCGACCACTAAAAAGGGATCAACCACCGCATAGATTTGTTTATTCAAACTACGCTGATTTACTTGCTCAAGTATCAATAAGGCAAGATCCTGACGTCGAATATAACCATGCACCTCTTTGCCTTGAACGTACTCGGCATTGTGTGTTGGCTCCCCATCTAACAGACCTCCTGGACGCAAAATAGCGTAATCGAGTGAGCTAGTTTGCAACCAAACTTCCGATAACGTTTTTTCACGTACAGCAAAACCAAACGCAGCTTTAGCCCGCTCTGATAGCGTTGGCCAACTGTCCCCACAGCCTAAAGAGGTCACTAAAATCATTCGTTTAATCCCACTCTTTTCAGCCTGATTAATAATATTTATTTGCGCTTGATAATTTGCTTTTTCTCCGCCTAACGTCGAAATAATAGTACACCCCACACCCGCCGCCTGACAGGCTCGCTCAACAATAATCGGATCGTTAGCATCACCAACAAAGGTGGTCACACCAAGCGCTGTTAATTTCGCCGCAGTGACTAAGTTACGAACCACTGCATAACAATGGTAACCCTGAATTAGCGCCTGTTTCGTTAAAGCCTCACCGGTACCACGACTCGCCCCAAAAATTAATAAAGATGTGGTCATTACTGTTTTACCTTTGTCTTAAGTTGCGTTGCTAATTGACGATAAGCAGCGAGTTGATCCGCGTGTAACTGGCGGTGCGAATCGCGCCCAACAAAAATTTTAAACATCGCTTGCCCTGCGGTATTTAAAAATAAAATAGACGCAGTTGCCATCCCCATAAATGGACGTTCAACAAAAGCAATGTGTTGACAATGCTCAGCCTTAATATGCCCACTTAAATTGGTTTTACCTCTTAAATTAAAATAGCCGTGGCGATGAAAACCACTTGGTAACTGACCATGATATTCAAAAATAATATCTGATGTATTCACCAGTAAGGTGATCTCTCCCCATGTAGTGACTTCATCCCAAATTTGATCAAAACGGTCTCCAGCAACCACTGTATTAGCTGGCATTGCTTGAATCACATCAAATAAAGAAACTTGGTAACGTTTGGCAATCTCTTCTAAGGTCCCATCGGGATTGGTCGCCATCAATTCGGCTAATGTAAGCTCAGGCATAGTGCTTTCCTTATAAAAAATCAGTTAGTGTTCATTATTTTTCATTGAGTGTAATGGTTTTATCTGTTCAGTCATGATACGAGCTTACCTCGTTTTCAACGAAGAGCGATCCATGCGATCAGCTATTGAGGTAGGCGTCGTGGTCGTTGACTCATTCAGCTGCATTAATAGATGTTGTAGAGCTGAAAGTAAATTGCTCGCATAATAGCGACCATCAATGGTCAGTTTAGTACATCGTTCATCGCTTGTCAGTAGCCCAACCTGATACCATTGTTTAATTAACGGCATAAGCTGTTGTGAGTGTGGAGTTAATAGGGCTAAATCAAGACGCCCAGCTTCAATCATACCTTGTAATTGGTGTAACCACTGCAACGGTTTTGCCGCTTGGAACATCATCATTATGGGTTTTTGCTGTTGATCTAACTGTTGATAATAATGCGCTAAATTGCGATCAATCATAAATGATTGTCCATTTAACTTACCGCCAGCACACGATCCAAAAGCTAAATAATCTGCCCCCTGTTTAATCAATAAATTATAGCAATTACGTTCACGGGTTGTGCGCCCAAAATGGCTGTTACTCAGCTGGATCCAGCCCGCTTTATCTAAAGTTTCGACCCCGATTCGATATAATGCCCCTTTTTGACTAACGTCAGGTAATTGGATACGTCCATTTTCAACGCCTTTAAACAGTGGCGTTGTGGGTAATAAGTTCAATGCGTATAAATCAACACCATCTAAAGGCAGATCACGCACAATCTCGAGATCTTCTTGCCATGTTTTTACTGTTTGACGGGGTAAACCAAAAATAAGATCACAGACGACGGCTGCTTGATCATACTCCGCAAGTTGACGGATAAAGTTAATCGCCTGCTGTTTATCCGAGGTTCTGGCTAAGCGTTGGCGAATTTCAGTATTAAAAGTTTGAATACCAATCGAAAACCGATTGGCGCCTGCTTCAATACAAGCCGCTATCTTTTCTGAATCAAATCCCAGTATTCGACCTTCAATCGTGATTTCGCAATCACCTGCTAGCGGATAAAGGCGCTTAATCGTGGTAATGATACGATGTAATTCGGTGGAACGTAATGCGGTAGGCGTTCCCCCCCCAAAATACACGGCATGTATCGGGGCAGATTGGCTAAGTGGGGTCTGGGCATCCATACTTAATTCTTGGATCAAATATTCGGTATAGATTGCCGTATCATGCTGCTTTAACGGATTTTGATAAAAACCACAAAATTGACAATGGGTCGCGCAGAAAGGGATATGAATATATAGCAGACGTTTATTTTTGGGTAATACCGTTTGTTGCAGTGATTGCCATGCCCGTTGCACTTGTGTTTTGTCGATGGGAATATTGCCGCGAAAAGGCATGACTGCCCAACGATCAGTAAAAGGAATACCGTCAGTTTTAGCATAAAAAGGCGTCAAATCTAACGTCATAGCTTATCTCTATTTTCGTTATTTTTTAGATACTAAATTAAACAATAATTATTATCATTTATCAATTTATTATTTTTTAACCGCTTAAATTTTAGCATTTGCTTGATTTAATATAATTTTATTATTTTTTTATCAAAAGCTACAGATTATATTTACTTCCTAAACATTAATGATTATCATTTACATAAAATTATCTAAACAGCGTAGACTAGTAATATGACCTTATCGAAGAAAATTGTTATTACCTCTGTGTGTTTACCTTTACTCATCGGCAATGTTTTATGTTTACCTATCGCGATGGCAAATGATAAAAAATTGAATACAACACAAGAAACAATGATCGTCACCGCAGATCGCAGTGAACAATCAATTTGGGATAGTTCGGTAACGGTTGCAGCAATCGACCGTGATCAATTAGATCAGCAAAATGGCGATTCGATTATAGAAGCACTACGTGATATACCTGGTGTCGATATCAGTGATAATGGGCTTGCAGGACGCAAACAAATCATGATTCGCGGTGAATCCTCATCCCGTATTTTAGTGTTAATTGACGGACAAGAAGTCAGTTATCATCGTTCTGGTCACAATTCAGGCGCGGGGATATTAATTGATACCGAATCGGTTGAACGTATTGAAATAATCAAAGGTCCTTATTCGGTGTTATATGGATCGCAAGCCATCGGCGGTGTGATTAATTTTATTACTCGCAAAGGCAGTGCTGATAATACAGCGCTCAACGGGCATGCTAAATTTATCTACACTGGCGCGACCAATGGCTTAACCGAAATGGGATCACTTTATGGATCAATAAACGGTATCTTCGATTACCGCATTAGTGGTACTTACTCAGAACAGAACGATCGCAAAACACCTAAAGGCCGGCTGAAAAATACCGATTTTGATAATAATAGCGTGAGCGCTTGGTTTGGTCTCAAGCAAGACCAACAAAAATGGGGACTATCGCTAGAACATTATCAGTTACAAACGCAAACTTATGCTGACCAAGATCAACTTGATGGACTTAATTCATTTGTAGTTAAGCTGCCAAAACTCAAACGCCAAAAAATAGGGTTATTTTATGATGTGACCATTGATAAAGGTCTGATCCGTACCCTACATATTGATGGTTATTACCAAAAATTAGCACGTGATTTTGTGAATAAAATCAATGCATCTAACCCAGATATGGATGTCCATAGCACAACCAACGATCAACAAAAAACCACCGGTATTAATCTACAAACCGATTTGCAACCGTATGATAATTTACGATTGATTATCGGCGCACAATATCTACAAGATAATGTTGATCAAATAGCCAATAAACAGGTAGCAATGTCTTATCCCCCTAGTATTGATTACACCAAATATACCGACGGTAATAATGATTGGAAACAACAACATTTATCCTTATTTACACAAGGTGATCTTGCTATCAATGACAATTGGAATTGGAATCTTGGCTTACGCCAGTATTGGGTAAAATCTCAGCTTAATTCAGGAGAACAAAAAATAACTTGTGAGAATCGAACGGCTTCGTCAAGATTTTGTCAACCATCCCAACGAGTAGATACCCCCACAAAAGATCGGGATCATACATTAGTGATGTCTAGCGGATTAACTTATGAGGGGATAGCAAATACCATTTTACGTGGATCGTTCGCACAAGGTTATGTTTACCCAACCTTAACCCATCTCTATGCCATTACCAATGCTCATACCGATACCATCTACGGCAATTCCGATTTAGAGGCGGAAAAATCAAATAATTATGAGTTAGGTTTACGTTACTATAATGGTGACTTTTTAGTGGATACAGCCGTTTACTATATGACCGCTAAAAATTATATCACAACCCAACCTTGTAATGGCAATCAGGCGTGTTATGGCAATCGTGGGGCAAATAATAGCGTCTACATCAATGCCAATCATGCTAAAAGTTTTGGTTTAGAGTTATCGGTGGAATATTTAAAGGCGGAGATTATCCCTTATCTACAAGGCACCTTATTACGTCGCAAAATTGAAACCGCAAGTTATCAAACGTATGAGACAGGAAATCCATTATTTACGGGTACGGCTGGCATTAAACATAATATCAATTTTGCTGAGCTAGATATTGATAGCCATCTCTTTGTACGCTTTGCTAGCAACACCAATAAATACAGTCCACAAAAAACTTATCACTATGGCGGATATTCTACGCTAAATCTTGCCTTAAGCAGTCACTTTGGTCCTAAAAGATCCTACCAATTGGATCTAGCACTCAATAACTTGACCAATAAAAGTTATACCACATCCCATGAATCGATACCCGCCGCTAAATTTAATGCGGTACTTGCGGTAAGTATGAAATTCTAATAAAAGGACGCGCTCAATGAGAACAGTAAATTATTTTCGCGTCATAGCCATATGGTTATTGATAACATTAAGCTATCATAGCCCGCTTGAAGCTCAGGAACGCCTTATCACGGCTGGTGGCTCGATTACTGAAATTATCGCTGCTTTAGGTGTGCAAGATCAATTAGTTGGAGTTGATATGAGCAGCACTTACCCAGAAACGATCAAACAGTTGCCGCAAATAGGTTATTGGAAACAATTAAATATAGAAGGCATTTTATCACTTAAACCCACACTATTGATAACTTGGCAAGACGCAGAGCCTAAGCGCATTTTTGAACAATTAACACAAGCCAATGTCAAGGTTTTACGTTTACAACGACTACCAATGAGCTTAACGCTATTAAAGCAAAATATTCAATTAATAGGAGAGGCACTAAATCAACCCTTAGCTGCCACTCAGTTGATAGATAACATTAATCAACAATTGGCAAAAATGCAACAATTTATTGCTTCTTATCACACCCGACCGAAAGTGCTATTTCTATTTAACCTCTCTGGAGCAATACAAGTTGCTGGTAAAAATACCGTCGCGGAGAGTATTATTACCTTAGCCGGCGGGACTAATATGGCTAAACACGAAAACTATAAAAATTACAGTGCTGAAGCATTGATTACTATTAATCCTGATGTGATTATTGTCACCGCTCAAGCCTTAGCGGCGATTGGCGGTACAGATAAATTAGCCGCCATTCCTGGTCTCATACATACATCTGCTTGGCAAAATAAGCGAATTATTGCGATTGATCAGGCATTAATTTTAGGAATGGGACCACGTATTGGTGAAGCTGTCACACAACTTTTACACGGTTTCTACCCACAACCAGCACAGTAACTAACTTATTATTGATAAGCGATATATATGGGGTAAATCGCTTAATCTTCATTAATGGTTATTCTCAATATCCATAACTAAGTTACGCCCCTTTTTACCCCATAATGAGTTTTGTTGCCATTGTCGCAATTGATATTATTCTTGAGGAAGCGTTGTATGCAGTATCCATTTTTAAATCATATAGAAACGATCTCCAATCATCATCTTAAATCCAAATCAACCCGATTTCCTAACTACGCCCAACAGTTACTGTGGCAAACCATATAATCGAGTGACTAAAAACTGTGGACATAATACAAAAAATGCACTTTAATAACACAAAACAGATTATCTCTTTAAATTAATCTAGATAACAATTAATCATAAATTTAATAAGCAATAATGGATTGAATAAATAAAAGCAGTAAAGAATGATTTAACCTTCAAGTTGACTAACAATAATTCAGAACCCAAGCTATTATTAAAAAAGTAGGCATCATTCAATTCAAGAAGGCTTTTCAGCATAAATTTGCAAGAGAATACCCAATGACAATAAAAAAAATTACTGATTTTAACTTTCCAGTTGGTAAAACACAGCTTAGTCAAGACGCCTATTATAGAGCCTTATCAGCGGTAGATAGTGGATTTTATCCGTTTAGTGAAAATGGATTATGGCATGGTGGTATCCATATTAATGGCGCAGTATTAAAAAAAATTAATGGCGATGATAAACTGCGCTGTATGGCAAATGGTGAAGTGATCGCTTATCGAGTTAATGATGTTTACCCAAAGATTGTATACGACGACATTAAACCGACAATACTTTCTGATATATTGCAAGAGGTAGTTTATTTTTCAAGTGGGTTTACTTTAGTTAGGCACTATTTAAGCATGCCCGAGATAGAAGATTCAACAGAAGTGCCACCGTCAATAACGCTATACAGTTTATATATGCATCAGCTTGATTGGTACGGTTATCAACAAAGGAAACAAAATAATAATGTTAATGTTGAACACCCTGCTTATTGGCAAATCGATAAAGGAGAAGTCAATACAGAAACATCCGAAACCATTAAAGGCACAGCGATACGAGAAAATGGCAGCAATACAACAGTTATTGGATTATTACTAAAAGGGAGTAAAGTTCGTTTAGGTGAACAACATAAGAAAATGCTTGGTTGGTATAAAATTGTATCAATAACAGAAGGAACGCTGGTAACTTTAAACGAATTTAAAACGCAACTGGGCAATATTACAGGTTATGTTTGGCGTGGAGATATCGGGAATAAACCGACAGGAAAAAATGCAGAAGTCGATAAAGATTATGAAATCTGTAAAGAAGATAATGAAAAGATTGGTGAACAGGAAGTAGAAGTAAAAGGCATAGCCGTTTATAGCACAGCAAGTGAAACAACGAAATTAACTTATTTACCCCAGAGTGCTACGTTTGAATTTGATGGGCAAGAAAATGGCTACGCTAAAATTCGAAAGATTAGCAATTGTGAAGTGCCTGCCACATTGGTTATGGAAAATGGCAGTGATAATGCGCCTCATAAAGGATATATCAAATTAACAGCCTTAAATTTAACCGAGTTTAAGCCTGAAAAGTTAGATAAAATTGTGGTATTAAAAAAACCGTTTCCCATAAACGTAGGCGATTTTATTGGCTATATTGGACATAATGTTAGTCAATCTAAATGCATTGACGACCAAAAGGAGTTTCCTTTATCTAACATGAAACGAAAGTTAGATAGCCAATTACCGCAATTGGCACACATAGAACTCTTTACCTGTGATGATTTACCCGTATTTATCAATAAAACTCGAGCATTAGCGGATAAATTACCAAAAACAAAAAAGACAATTTTGTTAGTTGAAAAAGGTGCAAGGCTAATTCAATCACCTAAACCAACTGGTTTTTTACCTGTAAGAGTAGGGATAAAGTTTATCAGTGATAAAAGTCATTATTACGTTAAAGTCAAACTAGAATATACGCTGTTATTATTATCAAGCACTTCACCAAGCATTTCCTTTGATACGACCAAGATAACAATCAATGGGATAAATGACAACACCCAAAATAAGAGTGATGAAATGTCAAAACATCGTTTAATATTTGACGATAAAAATTACTTGGTTAACCAATATAAAAAGGATTTTCCAGAATTAACGATTACTGATATACCAGATGAAGTTGAATTGGTTAATAACAATAATACACTACTCTCGAATACTACATTAACAATCCGTTTTGTGGTTGAAAACAAACATTATTGGATAGCGTCAAAAGATGTTTTACATCTAAACGAACAAGATGGACTGCTTACCTCACAAATTCAATATTGGAATAAGTTTCCATTAGCCTTAGATAATTTACCAGTAGCAACTGAATATAATATCGTCGACTACCCTCGAACAGTATTACTTAATAGTGAAAGTTTTACAGCGGTTGATGATAATGTGCCTGATTCGATATGGCGTTACGTTGAAACAGTTAACAAAAAAAACCAACCGATACAGGGGTGGGTAAACACGAAAACCGGTGTACAAGAACATATTAAACTGGTTACCCCATGGCATTGGCCGATATTCAAAACAGTAGAAGAGACCGCAACCCTTAGCGAATTATCGAACAAAATTGACGAAAATAAAATAGGACAATTAGCACTAGCTGGCTATACCCCTGTGATGAAAGAGTTACACGACATTATAAAAAATTCATTTCTGTATTTAGGTAATAGTAATAAATCACCGCTTCCGCCATTTACTAATGCGTATTTAAAATCGGTATTAAATACAAGTTGGACAGCAGAGCTGCTAGGACACTTATTAATAAAATATGAAAGTGAGTGGTATGCTGACGAAAGCTTAAGTAAATGGGATGAGATGAATGGGCGATTTGATGACGAAAAACAACAGAAAAAAGATAAAATTGAAAAAGAACTGATTAAAAAGAACTTAACCCAGCCTTATCAAAGAGATTTTGCCATGCAAAAAGTGGATGAAGCCCACGAATATATCAAAACAAACTGTCAACTTGAAAAAGAGCAACGCATAAAACCATCATTATGGTGGAAAAAAGTAGCCGAAGCACAAAGCGCCAACACTAATCAGACGGATGCTAATACAAATACACCTAAACTTTCTAATTTATCAACGGATGGCAAGGCATGGTTTATTCATCCTGTGGCAATGCAAATGTTTAAATCTACAAATGAGCTTTTAACTATTGTCATTGATCCGGGTCATGGATATTTACACGGAGATACTGGTTCTGCCGCAAGACGATATAGTTATAAAATTAAAAATAAAGAATTTCATTCTGTAAATATCGAAGAATTACCACAACTAGTCATTGATAATACAAAATTAATTACAAAATCTGAAGAAGATCGGGATAGAAATGAAAGAGAAATTGAAGGAGGGATAGATGGCGTTGAGACTAGGCAAGCTAGAGTTGAATTAGCTAATAAGTGTAATGCTGATTATTTTATCTCCATACATGCTGATGGTACTGTAGGTTATACTGCTTCTGGCGCACATGTAATCTATCCTAAAACGCAAAATCAGGAAGTTACTACGCTTAGTAAGGAATTAGCAAAGGATATACTTAATTATTATAAGGTAGTCCCAGTTCAATTAGATTCACCGAAAGAAGATATAAGAAATCTTCGAGTAATAAGGGATGATTTAAACCAAACCAAACGTAAAATTCTCGTTGAGTTAGGATTTATTAGCTCACCTAAAGATGCCAAAGCTTTATTTTCAAATATTGATCTAATTGCCCAACAACTCTATAAAGGGTTAATGAAAAACATTCAAAAATATTATTAAAAGGTCGGTAATAAAAAAAATTTATTTTATCGTTCTTATCTCAGTTTACTGTTTGCCACCCTGTTTGTTAGGTCAATGACTCACTGAAATCTTGTTTTTGTTATTCATTGTGTGTCGGCTATTATCCAAATGGTCAAAGAAAATAAAAAGGAGGTCAGAAAATTATAATAGCAACGGCTATTCAGGTAAGGACCTAGGATAAGTATGATTTTTCAGGGAAGCATGTTCGTTTTATTTATTATCCTCCCGATGAGGATGGTACAGCTTATAAAATGGTTATTACCCACGATAAAAACGGTAAGATTTTAACTAAAAAATATTTAATCATAATGGTTTATCTGAAACAGATGAGGAGGAGCTGAATGAAACACCTAAATAAAAAACTTGCATTGGCAATAATGTTATTTTTTATGCTATCCAACGTAAATAGTGTAATAGCCGATAGCAACAAAGATGATTTAATTAAACTAGCCGAAAATGGCGATAAAGTTGCCCAATATTCCTTAGCTAATCTGCTGTTAGCCCAGCATATTGATAAAAATAATAAAATTAAAAAATATGATAATGAGGTTGTCTATTGGTATCAACAATCAGCGGAACAAGGATATCCAGAAGCTCAATTTGCTTTAGCAATGATTTATATACAACAAAAAAATAATGAGCTATTTATTAATTGGTTAAAAAAAGCAGCGGAACAAAATCATGCACAAGCTCAATACTATTTAGGGTTCCATTATCTGTTTGTTCCAGATCATCCTAAATCATTATATTGGCTAACAAAAGCTGCTAAACAAGGTTATACACCAACTCAAGTTGAATTAGGTAATCTATATTTGACTAGTCATTTAGCTGAAGCTGATGATAACATAGCTTATAAAAAAGCGATTTATTGGTATAAAAAAGCCGCTGAAGCCAATAACCCTTATGCGCAATTTAACTTAGGTTTAATTGAAAAAGCAAATTCAAATCATAAACAAGCACTATATTGGTTTAAACAGGCCTGTAAACATAATTTTAATGATGCTTGTCATTTAGCTTCTACCATTAAGGTGAAAAAAGATAACCACGCTGTTACTGATTCTGTAAAGGAAAATATTGATCTTTATGCTGTCAACGCAACAACTCAGGGATATCCTTTTTGTTATTTCTTGTTTGTCGACTATTATCCAAATGGTCGAATAAAAGAAGAAGGTTGTCAAGGGCATTATAATGGAGGAGGTATTCAGGTAGGGAATTGGTATGAGTATGATTTTTCAGGAAAACTTGTTCGTTCTATTTATTATCATCCTGATGAGTATGGTAAAGATTATAAGATTGTTATTACCTACGATAAAAACGGTGGGATTTTAACTAAAAAAATATTTAATCATGATGATTTATATGGAACAGTGGAAGAGGAACTAAATGAAATACCTAAATAAAAAACTTGCATTGGTCATCTACTTACCTCACAAATCCAATATTGGAATAAGTTTGCATTAGCCTTAGATCATTTATCAGCAGCAACTAAATATAATACCGTCGACTACCCTCGAACGGTATTACTTAATAGTGAATATTTTACAGTGGTTGATGATGCGCCTGATTCGATATGGTGTTACGTTGAAACAGGTAATAAAAAAACCAACCGATACAGGGGTGGGTAAACACCAAAGCAGACGCACAAAAACATATCAAACAGGTTACCCCATGGCATTGACCGATATTCAAAACAGTAGAAGAGAGCGCAACACTTAGCGAATTATCAAATAAAATTGACAAAAATAAACAAAATTGCTCTAGAGAATAGTAGAACAAGATATGATAAGACTATTGGTTTAGGTACTCAAATTGCTGATGTATGGGTTCATTATGACGTACGAACATTTGAATTACCATATTTAAAGGATAATTACTTTGTAAAAACAGTACAAGAAGTAAATGGTAAATATATGTTGGAATTATTATAAATAACAATGAGTATTTAATTTTTCTATTAAGATATCAAAAGATAAGGCAAATTTAAATGATAAATAAATTAACGGTAGTGATAGACAAATTAAGAATAATAAAATTAGCTTGTTTCATAACCTTGCTTTCTAATAGTTTCTTTATCTATGCTAAAGATATTGAATTACCCTATTGGATTTTGGATAGATATATTCAATATTCAGATGCGGTGGAATCAGATAAAAACAATTATTTAAAGGATTTTCGTATTAAATTAGATAATGATAATATTTACCTGAATAATAATAAATATACCGTTATAAAGAATAAAGTAAATGATCTTTCTTTATTACTATCAAATGATATCTTAAAATCGTCTTCACGTAAATTTGACCTTAAACCATTTATATACCCTGATGGAAGTATAAATTATTTACAATTTAAAACACCTGTAGAGTCTGATTTTGCTAAACTTCTGCTACCTAAGTCTAGAGTTATATATAAAGACAATAAATTACTATTAATTAATAAAGGGTTAACACTTTCCTTCTTAAAACCTGCTAATAGTGAAGAATTTAAAGCATTCAGTAATAAATTTCCAATATCTAATTTACCTATAAATAACAATATAATATTTGACTATACTGTAAATGCTGATGTATCAATTAATACATCTCGTAGGTTTCTAAATCATTTAAGGTTATTTAATAATGATAATATATATACTCAATTAAATAATTATATAACTAATATTTCAGGAATAAGACTCCCTACTTTTAATGAAAATATTAATCCAATGATTATATATGGTTATGATGAAAACGGAGAAACAATTGCTTATTTTTATTTATTCTCTGATACGTTCAATTTTCTCGATAAAATAATATTAAAAAATTATTACGGTGCAACAAGAGAGCAGGCAACAAATATGTATCCAATAGGTTTTTTTCAACCTAATATAGATAAAAATTATCATATTGAACGCCAACAACGCTTTAGAAATGAAACAATAGAAATACAACACTTTCAAATTACAAAAGAAGGAAAACTTCAAGAAGTACCAGTTACTTCTAATTGCTATAGTAAATTTGCTATTAAAGATCAAAATAAACATTCAGCCATAAGCCTTTTGTTAACAAGCAAACAAGCTAATAATTATTTACGTTTTGATGGTGGTAAAGTAGAAGAGCTTGATAGTATGACATTAACTTTAAATTCTAATGAAAAAAAATTCTGTGTTAATTATCAACAAGCTTATTCGATAAGCTTTGGTAAGGCTAATTCAAAACAATTTTTTGGTAATAAAAAAGTATATCAACAGCAAGTAGAAAATTTTAAAAAATATAACATTGATATCAGTAACGAATTAGAATATATCACATTTGAAAATGTTGATAAAACACCTCTAAATAAATTTTTATTAAATGGCAATCAAGCAATTTATATGAACAATACATTATTTATTGTAGGTAAAGATTATTTTGTGGCTTACAGACAACCAACAAAAGAGGAATTAGTCTATACACAATAACTCAAAGGTATTAATGATTTACCATGAAAAGAGCATTAGCAGATAAATTACCATAAAGTGAATGGTATGCTGACAAAAACTTAAGTAAATGGAATGAGACAGACAAATTATTGGAGAAAGAAAAAGATACTCCTCAAAAGTATTTAATCGAATTTGGTGCGAAGTTTACACCTCTTTGGAGTGATTACTTAGAATCAATAATAAAATAAGCATATACAAACGCCAAAGAAAACTGTCAACTTGAAAAAGAGCAACGTATAAAACCATCATTATGGTGGAAAAAAGTAGCCGAAGCACAAAGCACCAACACTAATCAGACCGATACTAATACAAATAAACCTAAACGTTCTAATTTATCAACGGATAGCAAGGCATGGTTTATACATCCTGTGGCAATGGTGGGTTATTTCCCTAAAAAGATGAAAGTCATTTAATCAAGAATTCTCTATTGGAATTAGTATCATTAGATGAATAAGATTGATGAAATTTATAGGGGAAATATGAAAATAATAAAACAAATATCTTCATTTTTAATCTTAATACTTTTATTTATTAGTCATAATTTTGTTATGGCTGATTTGAATAAAAATTCTCAAAATATAAGAGAAACGCCTTTACCTTTTGATTTTAAATTATGGGATAAAGCAGAAAGAGGAATCAGCAATGAAGGGGATTTTTTTGATCACGCTAAGACAGATTATGAATTCACTGATAATATTAAATTATTCACTTACCTTGTCAAAGATAATTCCGTTTTATCAAGTTATTACAAAGAAAAAGATCTGTATTTAAATAACGCTATTTACATTAAGTTAGACACGCAAAAACCATTTGATACATTTATTATTAAATCATTGAATGATTTTATTAAATATCTCCAAAGAAGGGAAAATATTATCCAATCAAAAAATTGCGACTATTCTTAATGATAATCAATGGCGTACTTTTACGGTTGATAAATCATTAAAAATCAAAAGTACCAGTGAAATTGTTAGGTATAGTGAAATCAATGCCATGTATTTAAGAAATCGAAAGTTGACAGAACAGGTATTCCAACTTTTAGATAATGGAAAAATTCAATTAATCAGTGATAAACAATTCCCTCTTATTGATACCGATTATAATCCTGCTATTTCTGATAATTGTTTCCAAAAAATAGCTTTTTTGCCTGATGATAGGGTTGAATTAGATTCATTTTTAGAATTACCTATTAATAGTAACGATTTTGATTATATTACCGATAGTTTTGAACCTGAAGGTAAAGGAAGTGCAACTTATTGCCAGACACTAGCAGGAAATTATGTTCGTTTACCCGATGTTAATCAAAATTATGTTTATTTTTTTACCGGTCATGATGACATTGGTTGGCAGGCTAATGAAAATTCAACTAGCTATTATGGCATAGGCTATTTAGTGACAATTAAAGATCATCAAGTAAAAGATATGTTACCTATTTATTATCATTCTCCAAATAACAAACAGAAGATTGAATTTGTGGTTGATAAAAATATGACTATTGAATTATCGATGACCGAAAATTCGGGTAAAAAAATTAAGCATCATTTTTCGATTAATGAAAATGGCGAATTTGAGTGATCCTAAAAAATAAATTTACAATAATATTTTTTGTTATGAAATTATTAAGATTAAACGGGTTACCGATATAAAGGAAAGAGAGGTGAGTTATTCAAGTGGATTTGGTGTTGCTAATTTGCTTAAAAAATGGCGGTAGATGTAAAACTAGATTATTTAGGTTACCTGATATCTCCAACTGGGCACTGAATTCACAAGAAAAAATTAATACGGTATATATATCGAAAGTTAGGTTACCAGATAAAGTTTATCCAGACACCTTAACCTTCTTTAAAGGTAAAGATAGCCAACTTTATCAAAACGTTTTATCTTATAAGTTATTAAGAGTTCAGTTATAAAACAATAATGTATCGCTGATGACGGCCGCCTAGCACCGCTCATTTTTTGCCAGATGAATAGGCGACAGAATAAAATCATAATATAAGCTAGCAGAGCTGTAGTTTTGGGAGAAAATAGCTAATCTTATTATTCGTGAGGCATTCGGCAATACACGAGTAATAACTTATCTTTTACCAAACAAACTGTACTTTATTTGTACCGAACAATTAACTATAACTAGATTAACGTTATTATTATCAATAGTAATTGTGCCAGCATAGCCCATATTGACCCCTAATCTATTGCCATCTTTTATGTTTATTTTGTTGGATATGATATCAGCTATTTTTAGCTATATTATATCCAACAAAGGTGCCACTAAATAGAATATAGTGATGAATAGCCCTATCACTTGATGTATAGACTCAATTAAATTATCTATATTAGTCATAGGACTAGGTATACGATTACTTTTATCCGCTAAATGTGACTTAAGGTTGTCTGTCACACAGCTTCTTTCTAATCAGTTTCGTTAAGCCACTGTGCGACTTGTTTGGCAAAATAGGTCAATATACCGTCAGCACCGGCGCGTTTAAAACAGAGAAGTGACTCCAATACTGCTGGCTTTTGTTGTAGCCATCCTTGCTGAATAGCTGCCATATGCATTGCATATTCGCCTGAAACTTGATAAGCGAATGTAGGCACGGCAAATGTCTCTTTTACACGCCTTACAATATCGAGATATGGCATACCCGGTTTAACCATAACCATATCCGCGCCTTCTAATAGATCTTGATAAATTTCATGTAAAGCTTCATCACTATTCGCCGGATCTAACTGATAAGTTTTTTTATTGCCGCCTTTAATATTATTTGCCGAGCCAACTGCATCACGGAAAGGACCATAATAAGTAGAAGCATATTTAGCCGAATATGCCATAATCTGTTTATTAACCATACCACATTGTTCTAACGCGGAACGAATAGCCCCGATACGACCATCCATCATATCACTAGGCGCTATAATATCCGCACCCGCTTGTGCGTGTGATAATGCTTGTTTAACCAAACTATCCACCGTTATATCATTGGTAACGTAGCCATTTTTATCAACAATGCCATCCTGCCCGTGGCTAGTATAGGGATCGAGTGCAACATCGGTTAGGATGCCTAATTCTGGTATCTCCGCTTTTAATGCGCGAATGGCACGTTGTACTAATCCATTTTCGTGATACGCTTCTTCTGCCAATAACGTTTTTTTGTCATTCTCTATGGCAGGAAATAACGATAACACAGGAATACCTAATTTAGCCACTTGCTCCGCTTCTTTAAGTAATATATCAATGCTCATACGATTCACATTAGGCATAGAAGTAACAGATTGCGATATCCCTTGCCCCTCAACAATAAATACTGGATAAATTAAATCATTCACCGTCAATTGATTTTCTGCGACTAAACGTCGACTAAAATCATTGGTACGTAAACGACGTAAACGACGTTGGGGGAATTGCCCATTTAGTACTGGGGACATAGTCCTATCTCCTACTTAATTAGTTTTCCTTTAACCATAAAAAACCGATACCGTCTTAATGCCAGCACCGGTAATGTTATAAATTAACAGAGAATAAATTTTCTATTGGTTATTGGATATTATCTGTCGGTAAGGTTTGATAATCAAATTTATTTAGTTGGGTATCTATTACGTTAATTTTGGCCCTTGGTTTGAAATTATCAGATAATACTGAATGAGTATTCACTTCATCTACTTTTCGAATACCTAACCAATCATAAATTAAATCGTCGTACTATGACATTTTATTTATGGGTTACTATTTCTAATAGTAAATGAGATTTGCCTAGAGAGAGCAGAGACTAAAACTTTTATAGATAGGCGATGTTATACCAAAATAACAATCAAGGTTTAATTGCCATATCTTTGATAAAAAGCTTTACAACACGTATTCATTCGCTGTAAAATTCGGCACTATATTTTTCAAATGCCAGTAATCTGGTACATCATTTATCTTTGAGGTGAGAGGCACATGCCAGTAATTAAAGTACGTGAAAATGAACCTTTTGACGTTGCATTACGTCGTTTCAAACGTTCTTGTGAAAAAGCAGGAATCTTAGCAGAAGTTCGTAACCGTGAATTTTACGAAAAACCAACCACCATTCGTAAACGCGCTAAAGCTGCTGCTGTGAAACGTCATGCTAAAAAATTAGAAAGAGAAAACGCACGCCGTACTCGTCTATACTAATTTATTTTGCCTAACTATTCGTGATCACTTGAATAGTGTTAAGCGTTAGACAGAATTTAAACAAGCCGTACATTGTTACGGCTTGTTGCTCTTCTAAAAGGACACTATTTATATGAAATATATTCCTAAAGATTTTATTTTTGATTTAGTTGCTCGCACTAATATTGTCGATGTGATCTCGCAGCGCGTTAAAATAAAAAAGAAAGGAAACAATTATTTCGGTTGCTGTCCATTCCATAATGAAAAAACCGCCTCGTTTTCGGTTAGTGATAAAAAACAGATCTTTTATTGTTTCGGTTGTGGTGCTTCAGGTTCAGTGATTGATTTTATAATGGAATTTGATCGTCTCTCCTTTGTCGAAACCATAGAAGAGTTAGCCAATCTCCATGCATTGACTGTTCCCTATGCTAATGGCTCCTCGGATAAAAACAAAACCTTATCAGCGAATAATATTCGTGCTGATCTTTATTCGTTATTAAATAGTGTTGCCAATTTTTATCACCAAAAACTGTATACCCCCGAAGCGGCGGGTGCACGAGAATATTTAAAAAAGCGTGGACTCGATCAAGCTATTATTCAACGTTTTAATCTTGGTTATTCGCCAGATAGTTGGAATGAAACTCATAAAACATTAGCTAATAATCCCACTTTACTTCAACTGTATGATCAAGCTGGGATGTTGGTGACTAATGATAATCAAAAACAGTATGACCGTTTCCGTGGTCGTATTATGTTTCCGATTCGAGATAGACGTGGCAATGTCATTGCATTTGGCGGACGAACAATTAAAGCCGATGATAATGTTAAATACCTTAATTCGCCTGAAACCAATTTATTTCATAAAGGACGACAATTATATGGACTTTATGAGGCTTTAGAAAAACAACGTAATCCAACTCGGTTGTTAGTCGTTGAAGGCTATATGGATGTTGTGGCCTTAGCCCAGTATGGCATTGATTATGCCGTAGCCGCATTAGGCACAGCAACGACCGATGAACATATTAAACTGCTATTTAGAACCACGGATAATATTATCTTTTGCTATGATGGTGATAATGCGGGGCGACGCGCAGCGTGGCGAGCTTTAAATACATTACTACCGTCAATGATGGATGGTAAGCAAATTAATTTTGTGTTTTTACCGGAAGGTGAAGATCCCGATAGCATGGTGCGTAAAGAAGGGAAAGTCGCTTTTGAGCAACGGTTAGCTGACGCGCAACCACTCTCTAATTTCCTATTTGAAGGTTTACTTAAACAGGCCGATATCAGTACCTTAGAAGGGAAAGCCAAATTAAGTAATATTGCCATACCAATGATTAATTTAGTCCAAGCTGAAAATTTTAATCAATCATTACGGCGTAGATTAGGCGACTATTTAGGACTATTAGACTCGATCCAGATTAATGGGCTATTTTCCCAATCGCCAAGAAATACATCAGATCAACCTTCCATTGCGACACAGCAACCTATGGAGCTAAAGCTCACCACTATGCGAATTCTGATTGGCTTACTGCTTCAATACCCTGAATTAGCAAAGACCATTACTGATAAACAAAGTATTGGTTATTCAACATTACCTGGCACCGATATTTTTCTTAAGTTACTTGCTATTTGCGATCATTACCCCGATATCACTACTGCACAGCTATTATCCGAATTTGATCAAGCAGAAAATAAAGTGGTATTACAGCACTTAAAAACCTTAGCAGTATGGGAACATCGTTATGATGAGCACGATATTGCGATGATTTTTACGGATACTTTGAAGGCATTATATGATAATATACTTGCCCAACGGCAAGAGGCATTAATCGCCAAAGCACGAATAACAGGCCTAAATGAGCAAGAGAAAAAAGAACTGAGTACCTTACTTGTTTTATTAAAAAAAGGCTAAATATATAAAATACAGATTACGTGAATTAGACTTAAAATCTAAACCTAAATTTGTAAATTGAATTGAGCAGCTTAAGTGCTGAATAGAAACCTAAATAAGTGCCTCTCAACGAATGTAAAAGAGCACATGAAATTGCCAAATACAGGCCACACAGATATTAACCGGATTATAATCCGATATACTCAATAACTTTAAAGTGGATATCTTTTTATGGAGCAAAACTCAAAGTCACAGCTTAAACTTCTTATTTCTCGTGGTAAAGAGTTAGGATATTTAACTTATGCTGATTTGAACGATCATCTTCCCGAAGAAATTATTGATTCAGATCAGATAGAAGATATTATCCAGATGATCAATGATATGGGCATTCAGGTACTCGAAGAAGCACCTGAAGATACCGACGATCTATTGTTAAATGGCGAAGTCGCTGATGAAGATGCTGTCGAGGCGGCCACAGCATTAGTCCTCTCCAATGTTGAATCTGAGATTGGTCGTACGACTGACCCTGTTCGAATGTATATGCGAGAAATGGGGGCAGTAGAACTGCTTACTCGTGAAGGCGAAATCGATATTGCAAAACGTATTGAAGAAGGGATCAATCAAGTTCAAAGCTCAGTCTCTGAATATCCAGAAGCAATTACCTATCTATTAGAACAGTATGATTTAGTCGAAAAAGATGAATTACGCCTGTCTGATATTATTACTGGTTTTGTTGATCCGAATATCGACGAAGCATTGTCTGATGCACCTGAAGAACCAATTAAAGAAGCGGAAATCTCACTTGATGACAGTGATGATGAAGATGAAGAAAACGAAGACAGTAGCGCCACTGAAGAAGATAGTACGATTGATCCAGAATTAGCACGTCAGAAATTTGTTCAACTCCGTGAACAGCACGAAAAAACGTCTGCTGCGATTAAAAAATATGGACGCGGTAATAAGAAAGCACAGCAAGAAATTGAAAATCTTTCTGAGATCTTTAAACAATTCCGTCTAGTTGGCAGACAATTTGATATTTTAGTCAATAATATGCGACAAATGATGGATCGCGTACGTACCCATGAACGCGTCATTATGCGCCTAGCGGTTGATCAAAGTAAAATGCCGAAAAAGTTATTTATGACGCTATTTGCGGGTAATGAAAATAACTTAAGTTGGTTTGAAAAAGCTATCAAATCTAAAGCGGCATATGTGCCAAAATTAGAAACATTCCATGATGAAATTACCCAGCAAATTACGCTGTTGCAAGCTATTGAAGTGGAAACTAATTTATCTATTGAACAAATTAAAGATATTAATCGTCGTATGTCTATCGGTGAAGCAAAAGCACGCCGAGCAAAGAAAGAGATGGTTGAGGCAAACTTACGTTTAGTTATTTCTATTGCCAAGAAATACACTAACCGTGGTTTACAGTTCCTCGATTTAATTCAGGAAGGTAATATCGGTTTGATGAAGGCGGTTGATAAATTTGAATACCGTCGTGGTTATAAATTTTCAACTTATGCGACGTGGTGGATCCGTCAGGCAATTACGCGTTCCATTGCCGATCAAGCACGTACGATTCGTATTCCAGTGCATATGATTGAAACCATTAATAAGCTGAATCGTATCTCTCGTCAAATGTTGCAAGAAATTGGGCGTGAACCAACGCCAGAAGAGTTATCTGAACGCATGCAAATGCCAGAAGATAAAATTCGCAAAGTGTTGAAAATTGCTAAAGAACCGATTTCGATGGAAACACCGGTTGGTGATGATGAAGATTCGCATTTAGGTGACTTTATTGAAGATACCTCAATGGAATTACCGCTTGATGCCGCGACGTCTGAAAGCCTACGTTTAGCAACCAGCGAAATCTTAGAGGGTTTAACCCCAAGAGAAGCCAAAGTGTTACGTATGCGTTTTGGTATCGATATGAATACCGATCATACATTGGAAGAAGTTGGAAAACAATTTGATGTGACTCGTGAACGTATCCGTCAAATTGAGGCAAAAGCACTACGTAAATTGCGACATCCAAGTCGCTCAGATGTGTTACGCAGTTTTCTTGATGAGCAATAAGCAATACGATAAAAGCGCACTTCTAATGGTGCGCTTTTTTGATGGTTTAAGGAAAAGTGATCGCTATATGTTTCTTTATAACACCACCGAGTGATCAGATAACACGATTACTATTTCTTGTTCACAATATTGCTAACAAAGTTATGTAAAAGGTAAATCATTGTGCAATGGTTAACGCGTTTAAAAATTGATTCTTTCCTAATCACTTTAATGACTGTTGTCATGATTGCAACCTTATTTCCGTGTGAGGGTCGTTATAAGATTTTCTTTGAACACGTGAGTACCTTTGCCATTGCCCTCTTATTCTTTATGCATGGCGCTAAATTATCTTTACAGTCGATAATGGATGGTTTTCGTCACTGGCGCTTACACTTACTGATTTTTAGTATTACCTTTGTGGTTTTCCCGTTATTTGGGATAGGATTACGAATAGTTGTCCCATCTTTATTATCGCAGCAGCTTTATATCGGTTTTCTCTACTTATGTGCGTTGCCGGCTACCGTACAATCGGCAATTGCTTTTACCTCAATTGCGAAAGGCAACGTCGCCGCCGCAATTTGTAGCGCTTCTGCCTCCACCTTATTAGGGGTGTTTCTTTCCCCACTATTAGTAGGTTTATTGATCGATATACCATCTGCACATCATCATAATACCTCGTCAGCGATAACCGCCATCTTAATCAAATTGATGCTACCTTTTATCATAGGTCATCTATGTCGACCTTGGCTGATAAATTGGATTGAAAAACACCGTACTGTCATTAATAAAACCGATCGCACATCGATCTTACTCGTGGTCTATGTCGCCTTTAGTGAAGCAGTGAGCAATGGTATCTGGCATCAAGTCAATGGTTGGTCATTATTGAGTATTATTTTTTGCTCGTTGTTACTACTAGCAATGGTTCTATCGATAAGTACTTACGCAGCTCGATTATTTGGATTTAACCAGCAAGATGAGATAACGATAGTCTTTTGCGGATCCAAAAAGAGTTTAGCTAGTGGTATCCCTATGGCAAGTGTCCTGTTTCCTACCGCGACTATCGGCATTACGGTATTACCATTAATGATTTTCCATCAGATTCAATTGATGATTTGTGCCATTATTGCCGCACATTATGCAAGCAGATCAGGGAGTAATGTACCTAAAAATCAGTAAATTAATAAAAAATTTTCTTCCCACGATCTCTATTCTTTAGGATAATAGCTACGCCTATAAGCAAACAAAATAAGAAGACTATATGTTTCATTTATTCACAGATTTAGACTTTACAACAATTATATTTTTAGTATTAGCACTGTGCTTTGTTCTTTTTTATGAAGCAATCAATGGTTTTCATGATACAGCGAACGCGGTAGCAACCGTCATTTATACCAGAGCATTAAAAGAACAAATAGCCGTTATTATGGCCGGCTTATTTAACTTTTTAGGTGTATTATTTGGTGGTCTTAGTGTGGCCTATGCCATTGTGCATTTATTGCCGACCGATCTATTGCTGAACATGAATTCTGCTCATGGCTTAGCTATGGTATTTTCCATTTTATTATCTGCCATTCTTTGGAATCTAGGAACGTGGTATTTTGGTATACCTGCATCTAGCTCACATACATTAATCGGCGCGATTATTGGTGTTGCCCTTGCTAATGCGTACTTTACCGATACTTCAATCATAGAAGCATTAAATATTCCTAAAATGGTGTCGATATTACTTTCTTTAATTCTTTCCCCTTTAGTTGGTTTAATTATCGCTGGTTTTGTTATTTTTGTATTACGTAAAATCTGGAAAGGCACTAAAAAGAAAGAACGAATATTTATGACACCGACTGAACGTGAAAAAGTCGATGGTAAGCGAAAGCCACCTTTTTGGATTCGTATTATGTTAATTGGTACCGCCGCGGGGGTTAGCTTTTCACATGGTGCCAATGATGGACAGAAAGGTATCGGCTTATTAATGCTGGTATTAATGGGTATTGCTCCAGCAGGCTTTATTGTTAATATGAATGCCTCTACTTATGATATCACCAGAACACGTGATTCTATCCGCCATATTGAAGAGTATTTTATTCAACATCATCAAAGCTTAAACCATATTATTGGAAAACAGCACGTTATTAATGAATCACTACCTGTTACCGATTTAAATAAATATCATTGTGTTTATTCACAATCTTTCATGACATTAAATATGGCAAAATCGATGTTTAATACATTAAATTCATTTGATGAATTAAGCGTTGAAGAACGAACTCAAGCTCGCCGAATTTTACTTTGTTTATCCGATACGGTAGCAACGATTGCTAAACAACCTGAAATATCCGCAGGAGATAAACGTTATCTTAATCAATTAAAAGAGAACGTCTTAACAACCGTTGAATATGCTCCATTATGGATTATCATTGCGATTGCAACTGCATTAGCAGTAGGAACGATGATTGGTTGGCGACGTGTCGTGATTACAATCGGGGAAAAAATTGGTAAAAAAGGTATGACTTATGCGCAAGGTTTTGCAGCGCAATTAACTACCGCGGTATCAATCGGTATTGCCAGTTTTACGGGTATGCCAGTATCGACCACCCAAGTTTTATCATCATCCGTCGCAGGAACAATGCTTGTCGATGGTGGTGGTGTGCAGACTAAAACCATTAAAAATATTGCCTTAACATGGATTTTAACATTACCTGCGGCAATTTTATTATCTGCGTCACTTTTTGGGCTTGCTAGAATCTTGATTTAGTAGTAAAAATAAGTGATTAAACTTTGTGGACAATGAGGAGTAAATAATGGCTTATAAACATATATTAGTTGCAGTTGATTTATCACCTGAAAGCAATATCCTCGTAGAGAAAGCGGTATCAATGGCTAAACCCTATAATGCCGAGGTTTCTCTTATTCATGTTGGTATTAACTACTCAGATCTCTATACTGGTCTTATTGATATTAATATGAGTGATATGAAAGAACGTATTAGTGAAGATGCCCATACTGCCCTTAAGAAATTAGCACAAGAAGCAAATTATCCAATCGCCCATACCCTATCGGGTAATGGTGAATTTGGACAAGTATTGATCGATGCCATTCAGCATTATCACGTTGATTTAGTGGTATGTGGACATCATCAAGATTTCTGGAGTAAATTGATGTCGTCAGCGCGTCAATTGATTAATACTACCCATATTGATACGCTCATTGTACCACTGAAAGATGATGATGAAAAAAAGCAGGAATAAAACAGTAACACGGTTTTAACATGTGTTTTATTATTTTCATTCAATCATCAACATGATCACAGTAAATTACCCTTGGAAAAGTTAGTCCCTTATTTAAATAAGGGACTTTTTTATTTTACCGAAAAATGGAATTATTTTTCATCAGTTAATAACGCTTGCTGTAAACTAGAAGCATTAGCATAGTGCATAAAATCAGCCAAAGATTGAGTCTCATGAACATCCTTATCTTTACCAATGATACTCGAGGCTAATACTAAGCCGTCTTTGTCAAGTACAGTATCTTGATAGAATTGAATTAATTGTGCTGGTGTTACACGTTTTAGCTGTTTAATTAATTTTTGCCTTGAATCAAAACTAAATGTTGATTTCATAAAGTCAACTAAATAGCGTTCCATTTCTTCATCTAACGTTTGAGGCGGCTGTTGCAATTCACTAATCAGCCCTTGTTTATATTGTTCAAATTCAGTTTCATTTAAGGCTTTTAATCGCGCTAATGCGGTAGGATAAAAAGCGGTATAACGTTGATATAAATAGCTAGGATCATATTGGTTACTTTGAATTAGAAAAGCGAGCCCATACGATTGCCCAATATTGACTGAGAAGTTAAATACCGCATAGCCTAGTTGTTCCTCACTACGCAACTGTTGATAAAACCATGGCGCAATAATTTTTGCTAGTAGGGTACTGTTCGCTTTGCTGATCATCTCATCATTTTCGCGGGATAAATAGATCATCGCTAAGGCATTATCGGTACTTGCCGCCTGTTGCTCAAGTTGAGCTTGACGCTGTTTGGTTATCTGTATTGGTTTAATTGGTGTAAAAGTATAATGCTGTTCACCTTGTGGTTTAACGCTAGTATATAAATCAGCTAACGTTTTCTTACTGACATTACCAATAGCCAATAAATACGGTACGGCATGATTTAATAAACGGTTACGATATTGCAAAATATCCTCAGCCGTAATGGCAGATAGATATTGACGACGTGTTGCTCTTTCACTATAAGGTATCTGATTAAGTGCTTGTAATGGCTGTATCGCTAATGAATAACTGTTAACGTTGTCTGCTGAACTTAGTTGCTGTAAATACCATGATTTAGCTAATACGACATCCTCATCAGTAATGGTTAAAGTTTGATAGATTTTAAACATTGCTATCAACATATCAGGTAAGTGTTGACTAAACCCCACCGCACTTAACGTTAATCCGTCATTTAAACCGCTATTTAAATTGATACCCGCGACACCCGCTTGAAAACTAAGCTGTGCCATGGCTCGCCCCGCTAAATAGTTTAATAAATGCGCATTAACCTTATCTTTAGCCTCCTCTAAAATATGATTTTGGCGTAATGATAATACTATTCCTGCCTTTGGCTCATTAGCAAAATAACGGCTAGCAAACTGGATAATATTTCCTTGTGGATTAAATGGCGGTATATCTGAACTGATTTGCGAAGAATCGAGCAAAGAGAAATCATCAGCAATAAAAGGATTGGTCACAGGTAGATGAAATTGCCAGCTATCGTCATGTTGCCAACGCTGTTTTTGTTGTGACGTAAAATCACTAATCTGATAAGGTGCCTGAATGAAATACGCTTCCTTATCATAATGTTGATTTGGCGTAATAACCCAAATTCTGGCGTTATCAGGGACTAGTTGACTTAATCGATCCTGAATGGCTTTTTTATCAAATTGATTAGCAATATAATCGGCATTTAAGATATGATTAAGAGGATAAGTTAACATTTGATCAACTAACCATTCAACATAGCTCATATCTCTTGAAACGTTCTGGTATTTAAAATCTAACGCAAGAACGCGTTTAATTTCATCGTAATACTCCGATTTAATCCCTTGTTGCTGTAATAGCCGAATGTAGTTAAATACGGCGGAGACCACTTCATCCTTCTTAACTAAACCTTGTTCCGTTAAATCGATAGCAATTGTGAATAATCCACTATTACCATAGCGGTTAGGATGAGTAAAACTAGTGATACTATCAATTAAACCTTGTTTTTGCAAAGTATCCGCTAAAGTACCTTGGCTACGATGACTGATTAGGTAACTAATATACTCATCACTTTTTTTAGCAAACTGATCCAAATTATTTTCTATGGGAAATTGTAAATACAATAACCGTTTTGGTTGTGCTGGCTCCAGACGAATCAACTTACCGGTTTCATTTGCGGTAATTGCTGGTTCATTTATCGGGTCAACCGAGGCGTGATGGTTAGTAATCCGACCAAAGGAGGCCACGGCCATATCCGCTAATTCCGTCAGTGATAATTGTCCATAAATCACACCTACCATTAAATTAGCTGAATAGTAGCGTTGATAAAAAGTAACGAGTGCATCGTGTAACAGACTATCAGGCTTATTACTTAACGTTTCTAGGTTGCCACCAAAAAATTTAGCCGATGGGTGGTTCTGATTGATCGTTTCTGAGTCAACCTGACTGATTCGAAATCCATCACGAGAACGCGCTAAGGTCATTTCCGCATTGACGGCGTTACGTTCTTTATCCGCATAATGCGCATCAAGTAGCGGAAAAGCAATCGCATCGGATAAACGATCTAACGCTTCGGATAAAGCACTATTTTCTATTTCAAAATAGAAGGCGGTACGATAGGCAGCGGTGCTGGCATTATATTTTCCCGCATGTTTACTAAGAAATTCTGAAAATCCATCAGGCTCAGGAAAATGGGTTGATCCCATTAGTACCATATGTTCGGTATAATGGGCTAATCCCTGTTGATTAATAGGGTCTTGTAATGACCCCGCAGGCAATCCTAATGCGCCTAATGATTTGACCGCCTCTGGATCAGAAACCAATAAGACCGTCATTTGATTAGCTAATTTTATTGCTTGATATTGTCGCTGATCGCGTTCACTTTTTGATATCGTATCTGGTAGCATCTGATAGCTTAGTCCTTTTGCGTTTACTGATGAAACAAAAAAGGCCATTACCTGTGCAATCATCCATAATAGCCACATTCCTTTTATTCTTGGTAGGGTTATCATATTTACGTTCCTTTTAACTATTATCTTGCCAGCCATATTATATGGCGAATCCTCTACAATCATAATAGTACATGATGGGATTTACGCAACGTAATTGATTATCTATCCATCCCAAAAAAGGCTTTAGACATTATGCGATTAAAAAACATTTTAGTAACGCGTTTTAGTCATAAGAAAATATTAAGAAAGGTAAAATTTATACCTAGTTAGAAAAACATAACGACCTCCTTTTTTGACAAAAAAAAGTAAGGTCGTCAGCATTAATCACTCATTAGTGTTCACGTGTTTTTCTAAACATAACGTCAGGATAACGTTCTTGGGTAAGATTTAAATTAACCATACTTGGCGCAATATAAGAGAGATTATCGCCGCCATCCAGTGCTAAATTTTGTTCACATTTACGTTTAAATTCTTCAAATTTTTTCACGTCGTCACATTCGACCCAACGCGCAGTCGTAACATTAACTGGCTCGTATACAGCTTCTACATTGTATTCCGTTTTTAATCTAGCTACGACGACATCAAATTGGAGTACACCCACCGCACCAACAATAAGATCATTGTTAATCAATGGTCTGAATACTTGTACTGCGCCTTCTTCTGATAACTGTACTAAGCCTTTTAGTAATTGCTTCTGTTTTAAAGGATCGCGTAAACGAATACGACGGAAAAGTTCGGGGGCAAAGTTAGGAATACCCGTAAACTTCATCTCTTCGCCTTGAGTAAAAGTATCGCCGATTTGAATGGTACCGTGATTATGTAAACCAATAATATCACCCGCGTAGGCTTGCTCAACATGTTCACGATCACCAGCCATAAAGGTTAATGCATCGGCAATGGCGACATCTTTACCAATCCTAACATGACGTAATTTCATCCCTTTGTCATATTTCCCAGAAACAATACGCATAAAGGCGACACGGTCACGATGTTTCGGATCCATATTAGCTTGGATTTTGAAAACAAATCCACTAAATTTTTCTTCGTTAGCGGTCACTTCTCGCTTATCTGTCATTCGTGGCTGTGGTGCAGGCGCCCATTCCACAAGCCCATCTAACATATGATCCACACCAAAGTTACCCAATGCCGTACCAAAGAAAACGGGAGTTAATTCACCAGATAAAAACGCATCTAGGTCAAATTCTGTTGAGGCACCATTTACCAATTCAAGCTCATCACGTAGTTGCTGAGCAAGATCTTCACCAATTGCGACATCTAAATCAGGGTTATGTAAACCTTGGATAACCCGTACTTCCTGAATAGTATGGCCTTTCCCTGATTGATAAAGATAGGTTTCATCCTTATAAATATGGTAAACCCCCTTAAATAACTTACCACAACCGATCGGCCACGTAATTGGTGCACATAAAATATTTAGCTCACTTTCGACTTCATCCAACAATTCCATTGGATCGCGAATATCACGGTCTAACTTATTCATAAAGGTAAGAATCGGGGTATCACGTAAACGGGTAACTTCCATTAATTTACGTGTTCTATCCTCAACCCCTTTAGCGGCATCAATCACCATTAAACAGCAATCAACCGCCGTTAAAGTACGGTAGGTGTCTTCCGAGAAATCCTCATGCCCTGGGGTATCGAGTAAATTAACTAGACAATTACCATAAGGAAACTGCATGACTGAGGTAGTGATAGAAATACCACGTTGTTTTTCCATTTCCATCCAGTCAGACTTCGCGTGCTGCGCATTAGCACCACGGCCTTTCACCGTCCCAGCAGTTTGGATGGCTTGTCCAAACAGCAACACTTTTTCTGTAATGGTGGTTTTACCTGCATCGGGGTGGGAAATAATAGCAAACGTGCGGCGTGTGGCAACTTCAGCTAAATAATGTTGATCTGTCATAATAAGTAAGTGTCATAATAAATCAAAATAATGGTTAATTTTAACAGATAATTGGTTAAATAGATATGTTAAAAATAGGCATCATTTTAATTTCTATAAATAAATCAAATGGTTATAATTTATTGATTTATTTATAGAATTTTTCAATTTTCTCTACTTACATAGTGTAAAGCGGTTTCAACCACATCAATACCGGCCCCTGGTTTATGCGCGTTTTCACTTAAATAACGACGCCACTGCTTGGCCCCTTTACGCCCATTAAAAAGCCCTAACGTATGACGCATAATATGATTCAATTGCGTACCTTGTGTTAATTCTTGTTCAATATAAGGATAGAGTTGCCTAATCGCCGCAACCGGATCAATAATTGACGTATTCGCACCAAAAATGTGCTGATCAATTTGAGTGACTAAAAACGGATTTTGATAAGCTTCACGCCCAACCATCACCCCATCGACATAATTTAAATGCGTTTTAATTTCCTCTATGGTTTTTATGCCACCATTAATCGCTACGGTTAATTGTGGATAATCTTTTTTTATTTGATAAACTCGAGGGTAATCAAGCGGCGGAATATCACGATTCTCTTTTGGACTTAATCCAGATAACCAAGCTTTGCGTGCATGAATCACAAATGTTTGTGTATATGGGAGCACCGTTTCGATAAATTGACATAAAAATTCATAGCTATCCTCATTATCAATACCAATACGTGTTTTCACGGTAACAGGAATATCCACCACCTCACGCATAGCTGCAATGCTACGGGCCACCAATTCTGCATTTGCCATTAAACAAGCACCAAACATACCATTTTGTACACGATCGGAAGGGCATCCAACATTAAGGTTAATCTCATCATAGCCACGCTGCATTGCCAGTTTTGCACATTTCGCTAAAGCCACAGGATCACTTCCCCCTAACTGCAAACAGACTGGATGCTCTTGCTCATTAAAGGCTAAATAATCCCCTTTCCCATATAAGATGGCACCTGTCGTTACCATTTCGGTGTAAAGTAAGGCTTGCTGGCTTAATAGACGATGAAAATAGCGACAATGCCGATCGGTCCAATCAAGCATAGGAGCAACGGAAAATTTATTAAGGGTTGAATTCATTGATACACCGGTGTTTATAAGGATTGCTGTTGAATTTAGATAAATAGTATTTTTGCTTAATCTTTTGCTACTTTGATATATTTTTTATTATCAGGTTCCCAAGCATATCGGACAAAACCAAATAAGGTAAAAATCTATGACTGATTATATCATAGAGAAACAAGTTCGTGCAGATGTGGTATGTCCACACTTTTTAGTACTAAAAAGATAAGGTCATAGATTCATTTTATATTCAATGGATGATTCTTGCCATATTTTAAACTTTTGCTCGTTATTATTTTATATTTTATCTCTAATCAAAAATTCATCAGTAACAATCTTATTTATAGCCAACAAATATTGTTTGTTGGCTATTTAATCAGCCATTCTTAAAAAGTTAGTTACTGGTTATCTATCACTACCATATAGTAACTGTACTACACTATAGGTAGTGATATCCGATCTATTATTGATAATTATTTATCCTATTTCGATAAGGATAAACCTAACGATCTTACATCATCACCACTCGGTGCTTGGTAAATACGTAAGTCAAATTCAGAAATAATCGCAAAAATATGGTCAAAAATATCTGATTGGGTATTTTCATAGGCAGTCCATACCGTGGTATTGGTAAAACAATAAATTTCTAATGGAATACCGCTACTGGTAGACGGTCGCTGACGAACCATTAATGTCATTTGTGGATTAATACCAGGATGGATACGCAAATACGATTCAAGATACGCTCTAAAGGTCCCTAGGTTGGTTAAGCGTCGACCATTTATAGGGTGAGATAAATCAATATTGTGTGTTTGATTATAAGCAGTGACTTCTTCTACTTTCTTTTCAATATATGGTGTTAATAGGTACGCTTGTTGTAAGCTAGCTTGTTGTTGTTCTGTTAAAAAATGAACACTGGTACTATCAACATAAATACAACGTTTAATTCGCCGCCCACCAGATTCTCGCATCCCTTGCCAGTTGATAAATGAATCAGAAATTAACGCATAGGCAGGAATAGATGTAATGGTCTTATCCCAATTTTGAACTTTTACCGTAGTCAATGAAATATCAATAACATCACCATCCGCCCCATATTTTGGCATTTCTAACCAATCACCAATACTTAGCATATCATTCGTTGATAATTGAATCCCCGCAGCAAGACCTAATAAGGAATCTTTGAATACTAACATGAGAACCGCGGTCATTGCTCCCAGTCCACTGATCAGTAATGTTGGCGATTCATCAATTAATAAGGAGATAATAATAATTGTACCAAAAATAGCGGTAATAATTTTTAAACTCTGATGAAATCCTCGTATAGGTAATCGTTTAACAATACCATTTTTTTTACACGCTTCTAGCCAAACATCCAATAAGGCAAAGAAAGTTAACATGGCAAATATAATAATTAAAATATAACTACCGACTTTAAGAATATGGCTATAAATGGAATCAGAATTAAGCATCAATTTTTCTAAAAGAAAGATTAACAAACCTTGTAACATTAATACCACTTTTTTGAATATCTTATGTTCCATAAAAATAGGTAGCCAGCCATAAGTAAAGTGTTGTTGGCAATAATTGGTTAAGTTTCTTAATAAAAATCGATGAATCAAAAGATGTATACTAAAAGCGATACCAATAATGAACAAAAAGATAATAATGGTTGCCAACAAATTGGCCGATGGAATACCAGAACTTAAGAACAGCTGCGTAAGATAATCTTGCATTTTTATTTCCCAACTATTGATTATTATTCTACTAGGATAAGCAAACAGCAGATAATGATAACTTATTGATGATACTGTTTTTCAAATCAGCATTTAACGTTATTAATCATTAAATGCTATAACATTATCCTGATAAAAATGTTCATTTTAACATAATGAAATAACGTTTTTTTAACACTTTTTATGGGTTAAGTTAAATAGCAAAGCGCTTTAATTTTAACTGTGGTTAAAGAGAGAAAAAACCAATTTAGTTGGTATGATTTGGGGCAATTAAGCCAAAGTATTGGGTAAGTAAAACCTAATTTTAAACCAAAAGATTATAGATATGCTAACTTTTTTAGCTTAATTACCCGTACTCATTTAGTTGTGTTTAATCAATGCAATGATCAGGGAAAACTAAGCATAACAAATAACATTAAGGGGTAAAACTATCCTACTAAAATCGTCTATAATCCTATTAATCCAATAAAATTCGACCATCGAGCAATAAGCAAAATAAGTATGAATTCATCGCTTACTTTACTTATTACTCTAGTCTCTATATCCAAATAACCTTATCTAGATTCTTTTAATTAGTTATGTGGAAGGGTATCGGATTTGATATCAATCAATACATCCGAGTTATTAAAGGTTAAGGTATATGTCGTTTGATTTACATGTCCATGGTGTGGATTTTCACGAAGAACGTAGTACCAAACATTATCGCCAAATGCCGATTTTAACATCGGGGTTCCCATAATGTATAGAACTTGCTGTTTTGTTTGACCTACCTGTAATTTACTGGTTTCTGTTTCGGTCATATAATTGCCTTGATTAATATCAGGTCGATAAATAATATACTCAAAAAATGAACATCCACTCAGAAAGACAGTTGTTAAAGTTGCAACTATAAGGTATTTACTAAAACGCATATATTTAATCCATTTTCATTATATTAAAATGTATTAGTTTATTATCGCTGATATTTACATTATTCGCTAGCTTAAAAAGCAATATCAACAAATAACTCTTTCGCATTAGCTAGGGTATTATCGGTAATTTTATTCCCACCTAATAATCTAGCGAGTTCTGCTACTCGTCCCTCCTTATCAAGTGGGCACATAGTGGTGGTGGTTTGTTGATCATCACTATGTTTTGCGACAAAGAAGTGTTGATTGGCATTACCGGCAACTTGTGGCAGATGAGTAACGGTAATAACTTGCGTCGACTGACCCAATTCACGCAATAAATTACCCACTTTAGCCGCGGTTGGACCGCTGATCCCAACATCAATTTCATCAAAGATAAGGACTGGCATTTCAATTTTTTTAGCCGTTAATACTTGAATTGCCAAAGCAATACGAGAGAGTTCACCACCGGAAGCTATTTTAGCAATTGGTTGTAATGGTTGTCCTGGATTCGTCGTTACCATAAAAATAACACTATCCCCCCCATCTTCATGAAGATTTTGTTCGTCATAAACAATATCAATGTTAAATTGACCATGTGTCATTGATAATTCACGCATGCTTTGCGTAATTGCTTTTGCTAATGTTTTAGCTGTTTTAATGCGTTTTTCATGTAATTTTTTAGCTAAGATCAATGCCTGTTGGTAGCTGGTATCAATATTCATTTGTAATTGGCTACTTTGTTGATCGAAATGTTGGTAGTTGGATAACTCTGCCAATTTTTCTTGATAAAATGCCGGTAATTGTTGGGGAGCAATATTATGCTTACGTGCTAATGCGATCTGTTTTGATAGTCTTTTTTCCAGTGCGGCAATATAAGCCGGATCAAGTTCCCTATTTTCGGCATAATGACGTAGTTCATGACTCGCTTCAGCAATTTGAATTGCCGCTTCATCTAACATGGTGAATACATCAACAAAATGAGGATCTAACGCGATTAAATCTTGTACTCGATTTTTGGCTTGATTTAAGGTCGACAGAACATTGTATTCATCTTGCTCTGCGAGTAACATAGCCGTTTGTTGGCTTAAGGTAATTAATTGCTCACTATTCGATAAACGACGATACTCTTCGTCAATCTTCTCAAATTCGCCTTCTTGAGGCGCGAATTCATTTAACTCTTTTAATTGATACTGTAGTAGTTGTAAATATGATTCACGTTCCTGTCGTTGTTTTTCATGCAATGCAAAGGTTTGACAAGCAGCTTTCCAACGTTGATATTGGAGGCGCATATCGCGCAATAGGCTTGTTTCCCCCATGTAATGATTTAATAAAGCCTGTTGATGTTCAGATTTCATTAATAGTTGGTGTTCATGTTGTCCGTGGATCTGAATCAGTTTTTGACCTAATTCGCGTAATTGCGCTATCGGTACCGCACTGCCATTGATAAACGCTCGGGATCGCCCATCACTATTAATGACTCGACGTAAAATACATTCATTGCCATCATTTAATTGATTTTCACGTAACCAAGCGGAGGCGGTCGGTGTGTCATTCAATAAAAAATGAGCCGTAATGTCAGCACGCTCAGCACCGAAACGAACCACAGTTGAATCTGCTCGTAATCCTAGACATAAACCTAACGCATCAATAGCAATTGATTTACCTGCGCCAGTTTCTCCCGTTATAGCGGTCATACCTTGCGCAAATTCGATGGTTAGTTTATCAACAATAGCAAAATTATTAATCGTTAATTGCGTTATCATACTGATTACCTATCTATTTTTTGCTCATTATAAGTTAACACTGTAAATAAATACAGTGTTAAATGGCAAAATTATGGTTATTTGTAATGAGTGCAAATGGGGATTAGTTTGGGCACAAAGTAAGAAATTCGTCGTTTATAATCTATCTCATTAGAGCAAACTATTGGTTAATACATTTTTTGCGACCATCCTAATTTGCAGGATAAATTACAAAAATAGTCATATTCTCGGCTATGAATAAGATTAAAAGTATAAGGTGCGCGCTTTATTACTACTTCATCTTTTGCTTTTACCGGTAAGCTTAATTGGCTATCACAAGTTACTTCTAATGGATTATTAGTCGTAGGAAAAGTTAATTTAATTTCATTATCACTTTTTATCACTAATGGTCTGACAGATAATGAATGGGGGAACATGGGCGTAATGATAAAGGCATCTAGCTCTGGTGCAATAATTGGTCCCCCTGCTGACAGTGAGTACGCTGTGGAGCCGGTAGGCGTAGCAATAATTAATCCATCCGCACGTTGTGAAAAGGCACTGCGACCATTTATATAAGCTTGATAATCGACCATATGTGCAACTTTAGTCGGATGAATCACTACTTCGTTAACCGCAATACCTTGATGAATAGGCTTTCCTTTACTATAAACAGTGGCTTCAAGTAGAAATCTTGGATCAGTGATATATTGCCCTGTGAGGACTTCAGCTATGGTTTCAATGGCGTTGTCCGGTGCAATATCGGTTAAGAAGCCTAAATTACCGCGGTTAATACCAATAATTTTAATGGGGTAAGCGGATAATGCTTTTGCGGCGCGTAACATATTACCATCCCCACCAATAACGATAGCAAGTTGTGCCTGAATTCCGATCTTTTCTAATGAGGTAAAATAGGTTTTATCATAAGGTAGATGAGCGGCTAACGCGTCTTCTAATAAAACGTGGTAACCGTCGGATGTTAACCATTCAAATAATATACGATGGGTTTCTATCGCTTCATGATGGCGAGGTAATCCAACTAGTCCAATACATTTAACTTGATGTTGCATAGGTAGATATCATCCTTCCGTTTTCCCAATTTTTATTATACGCTAAATATATGACAGGCTTCTATGTGGGTTTAACAATTAATTAGGCAATTTTTAATGTAATTGTTAATTTTTATCTAATTAATTTTTGTAATCACTTAACCAATTAAAATATCACGATTATTTAATGGTTAAAAACCTTGTATTACATTTTTTCATCCCCATAATAAAAGCATTGGATGTTATTTATATCAATTTGGAGTACTTTATGACTGAGCAAGAAAAAAATAATACTGATATCCCTGAAACATCTGAAGTGACGAAAGAAACAACCGAACAGCAAGCAGATACTGAAGGTAGTGAAACTGAGTTGCTGAAAAAGAAACTTCATGATCAAGAAGCACATATTGCAGAATTAACCAAAGAGTTACAGACGGCTAAAAAAAATGAGAGTGAAGCGATGATTCGCGCTCGTGCCGAAGTGGACAATATTCGTCGTCGCGTAGAACAAGATATTGAGAAAGCTCATAAATTTGCATTAGAAAAGTTTTCCAATGAATTGTTACCTGTTATTGATAATTTAGAGCGTGCACTTGAATCAACAGATAGAAATAACCCTGATCTTAAAGCAACCATTGAAGGGCTTGAGTTAACGCTAAAATCGTTTTTAGATGCAGTGAAAAAATTTGGTATTGAGCAAATTAAAGCTGAAAACGAACCGCTGAACCCTGAATTGCATCAAGCTATCTCTGTGATCGAATCACCAGAACATCAATCAGGTCATGTTATTAATGCTATTCAAACAGGTTATAGCTTAAATGGTCGTTTATTGAGACCAGCAATGGTAATTGTAGCTAAATAATTTATTCTATTCTTCCCCATACCCTCATTGCGTTTTGATGAGGGTTTTTTTTATGCTTTTTTGCCTGTTTATCATGTCCATATTATACAAAATAGCCAATTCCTTATCGGGGTCGTTCGATATATAACGAAATAATGATTACAAGAGTAGAGCAGAATAAGAATGAGGGGATAAATAGGGATATAGCTGCTTAACGCAGCTATATCGGCTTTAACAACTAACCAAACTAACCAAGAATTTTTTCAAGTGCTTGTGATACGGTATCAACTGGCTGAGTACCCTCAATTCGGTAGAATTTAGTATGACCAGCTTCTGCCTCTGCTTTATAATAACCAATTAATGGTTTAGTTAATTGATGATATTCAGTTAGACGTTTACGCACAATGCTTTCTTCATCATCTTTACGAATGGTTAACTCTTCACCCGTTACGTCATCTAATCCCTCTTGTTTTGGTGGATTATGTTTAATATGATAAACGCGTCCAGAAGGGGCATGAATACGACGTCCACTCATTCGGTCAATAATTACTTCATCTGGTACATCAAATTCTAAAACATAATCAATTGCAATACCCGCCTCTTTCATTGCATCCGCTTGTGGCACCGTTCTTGGGAAGCCATCAAGTAAAAAGCCATTTTTGCAATCATCTTGTGCAATTCTTTCTTTAACCAATGCAATCACTAGTTCATCTGTCACTAGTTTACCCGCATCCATTAATGCTTTTGCTTGTAAACCTAATGGTGATTGTGCTTTTACTGCCGCACGTAACATATCACCCGTAGAAATTTGTGGGATATGATATTTCTTCATGATAAATTGCGCCTGAGTACCTTTACCTGCCCCTGGTGCACCTAAGAAAATAATTCGCATACTAACCTCGTTAATAATATTCTTTAATCGGCTTTTAAATAATGATATTCAATGTTATGTTTCGATATTAATCCATGCTGTCGACATAAATAATTAACTGCACCACAACCTTTTATGCAATCAACCATTTTCTGACAGTGAGGGCAACATCGTTGTTCAATAAAACGCTGTTGGCAAGAGGGACAATCACAATAGTGACTTTCTGCCCTAATCAGTCTTACTTTACACTCTGGACATTGTCCCTTCACTTCCGTTGCCAAATGCTGCATTATTTACCGACGCCCTTTGATATGTTGTAACAATCTTTTACGTTTACGTAATTGGGTTGGGGTTAAGGTATTCTTACGCCCCTCAAATGGATTTTCCCCTTCTTTAAACTGTATACGAATAGGCGTACCCATAATTTTCAAAGAACGGCGATAATAATTCATTAAATAACGTTTGTATGAATCGGGTAACTCTTTAACCTGATTACCATGAATCACCACAATAGGGGGATTATAGCCTCCCGCGTGGGCATATTTCAGTTTGACCCGACGTCCGCGGACGAGCGGTGGCTGGTGATCATCTTGGGCCATGTGCATGATCTTAGTGAGTAACGAAGTACTTACTCGTTTGGTTGCACAATCATAGGCCTCTATGATGGATTCAAATAGATTACCGACACCACTACCATGAAGTGCTGAGATAAAATGAATACGGGCAAAATCAACAAAATCTAACCGTTCATCTAAGACTGATTTCACATTTTCTTTCACTTCAAGCGAGAGACCGTCCCACTTATTAACCACGACGACTAATGAGCGTCCGCTGTTAATAATAAAACCAAGCAAAGATAGATCTTGATCAGATAATCCTTCACGGGCATCAATAACCAATAATACAACGTTGGCATCTTCAATCGCTTGTAATGTTTTAATCACTGAGAATTTTTCTACCGTCTCCGTGACTTTACCACGTTTACGTACGCCCGCCGTATCAATTAACACATATTCACGTTCATCACGCTCCATCGGAATATAGATACTATCACGTGTTGTGCCAGGCATATCATAAACCACAACCCGATCTTCACCTAAAATACGGTTAGTTAATGTTGATTTACCGACATTTGGGCGACCAACAATAGCGACTTTAATCGGTAAATCAGCTAATGCTTGCTGTTCTTCTGCTAAGGCTTCATCAGATGGTTGAACATATACTCCGTCATATAACGTATCCGTGATTTGCTCATCATCAACGCGATCTAAACCAAAAATAGGGGTTAAGACATGATCGATTAACGCAGTGACACCGCGCCCATGACTCGCAGCAATGGGATAAACCTCACCCAAGCCCAGTTCATAAAACTCACCTGTTACGGAGTCCGCATCAAGACCATCGGTTTTATTTGCCACTAAGAAAGTAGGCTTTTGCCGTGAACGTAGGTGCTGAGCAATCGCATAATCTGCGGGTAAAAGCCCTGCTCTTGCATCAACCATAAATAAAACAATATCGGCTTCTTCAATTGCTAATAGCGATTGTTCCGCCATATGGTTTTCAACACCTTCTTCTGAACCATCAATACCGCCGGTATCAATAACAATATATTCATGACCTTGAATATGCGCTTTACCATATTTACGATCCCGAGTTAAACCGGGAAAATCGGCTACCAGCGCATCTCTGGTTTTAGTTAATCGATTAAAAAGCGTCGATTTTCCAACATTTGGTCGACCAACTAATGCTATAACAGGTATCATTTTATTTTAACTATCCTTTTTAGTGCTCGTAAGCATAGATATCGCCATTACGAGCCTGTACAACCAGTTTATTACCTGCAACCATCGGTGTAGCTAATAACCCACTACTATTTACTTGCATTTTCGACACGAAATCACCCGTCTGCTTATCAAGTAAATAGAGATAACCTTCATAATCGCCTACCACAATATAATTTTGATAAATAACAGGGTTGGTTAAACGACGGTTACTCATTTCATTCTGGATCCATAATTCGGTTCCACTATCCACAGAGATAGCCTGAATAGTATCATTTTGGTCCACCACCACAATACGTTGCGTATCCATCGTGAAGGTATGTGTCGAACCTAGTTTGCGATGCCATAAAGGTTGCCCTGTATTAATATCTAAACTCACTATATTGCCATTATAGGCAATCGCATAAATCGCACCATTAACAACGATAGGAGTCACATCAACATCGTTTAACTTAGCAATTTCATTGGAGCCACCCGGTTGGGAAATACGTTGTTGCCAAAGCAATACACCATTTTTTAAGGTCATTGCATTAATATGACCATTATCATCGCCAACGATAACTATATCCGATGTTACAGCTGGAGAGGATTGACCACGTAATGATAGCAGGGGTACATCTAAATCGACTTTCCACACTAATTCACCATTATCGGCATTAAACGCTTGTAACATACCATTGGTGGTATGTACTAATACTAATCCCTCTGCTGATACTGGGCTGGCGATAATTTCACCTGCCGAATTTTGTTGCCATAGGATCTCCCCTGTTAAACGATTTAGCGCATAAATAACTGCTCGTTCGCTGCCCACATATACTCTTTCACTATCGACAGCTACCCCGCCAGATAATAGTGATGACTGATGACTGAAGAAAGAACCTCTAGCTACATCCGTCACCCATAACGTTGAACCGTTTTCGAGATTAATTGCTTTGATTTTACCTTCTCGATCGGCAACATAGACCGTATCTGCATAGTATGCTGGCGACAATAATGAATAAATTTTGGTATTACCGCGGATACTATTTTTCCAGCTCTGGCTTAAATGAATCTGATTATCTACTAATGGCGAAGGTGCCACAGTAATATTTTCTACTTCTCCCAGTGAGCAACCACTTATGTTCATTAGCATAAGCAGCATCAACGAGCTAGAAAAAAGATGTTTTAGTAACTTCATTTATATTCCTTCAATTTATTAGTCAGTAATTCATGATGAGGATGAAACCGTAACATGATCCAAGACTATCTATTGTGTATCATTCTGTATTGTTACTTTATCATCATTAGCATTGGTTTCTGATGTCGCTTGATCAACTTTCGTTGCCGATTTAGTCTCATCTTGTTTCGCGATTAAATAATGCGTTTGGTTTAATTTCATCTGAATATTGGTTTCTAATGCTGACGCGGGTTGTGAGGCTAATGCCATATTGTAAGCTTGAATAGCGTCATTATAACGTGCCAATTTAACATAGATATCGCCACGAATATCATTCGCTATTGCCGCCCAGCCATTTGATTTGATTTTATCTAAGGTTTGTAAACTGTCTTCAAATAATGCTTGTTGATATTGTAAACGAGCAATACGAGTATAAAGTGTATCTAGCATAACTTCGTCTTTAGTCTTGGTGACCGCTGATTCAAGTACAGTTTGTGCTGCTGCATAATCTTTTGCATTATCAACATAAAACTTAGCGGCATCAAATGCGGCAAGCACACCATAGGTGTTATGTTCTGATTCAGAAAAGGCAACAAGTCCTTTGACAGAATCAAGCTGTTTACTATCTAATTTTGTCAGTAAATGATCATAGTTGTTAGACGCTTCTTCTAAACTTTGATGGGTATGGGATTGCCAATATTTCCATGCCAAAACAGTGATTAAACCAATAATTAGCACCGCTAAAATAAGTTTCCATGTTTTTTTAAGAAAGCTCTTTAATTCATTTAGTTGTTCTTCTTCCGTTGTAGAATGATGAGCCACCACTATTCTCCTTTAACGTTATTTAAAATAGATAAGCAGGTTTGTGCAATATCAGACTGTGCTACGTCGAATTGTTCACCTGTTCGTAAATTTTTAATTATCGCTCTATTTGCTTGTGCTTCGTTTTCACCAACCACAATAGCAAGTTTAGCGCCCCATTTATCTGCTCGACTAAACTGTTTTTTAAAGTTACCGCCACCATAGTTGGTCATAACACGCAGTGTTGGTACTTGTTCACGTAAAGTATCGGCTAAGCGCTGAGTGACCGCTACAACACTCGTACCATTGGTCAATTGACCTGATGCAATCATATAAATATCAATCTGATTACTACAGGTAAATTCTGGATTAACGGTTTGTACTAATAATACCAACCGTTCAACCCCCATCGCAAAACCAACAGCAGGGGTTGGTTGTCCACCTAATTGTGCAACTAAACCATCATAACGACCACCGCCGCATACGGTCCCCTGTGCACCAAGGCTAGTTGTTACCCATTCAAACACAGTACGGTTATAGTAATCAAGACCGCGTACTAAACGCTGATTAATACGATAACTAATTCCCGCAAAATCGAGTAATTTACATAAACCATCAAAATGCGTTTTTGATTCGTCATCCAGATAATCAAATAATTGTGGTGCATTATTTAATAGCTCTTGAACTTGTGGATTTTTAGAATCAAGGACGCGTAATGGATTAGTATACATGCGGCGTAAACAATCTTCATCTAACAATGCTTTGTGCTGTTCCAAAAATGCCACTAACGCCTGACGATAATTGGCCCTAGCTTGTAACGAACCAATTGAGTTAAGTTCAAGGGTAACATGTTGTTCAACACCCAACGCTCGCCAAAAGCGAGCTGTCATTAGAATTAATTCTGCATCAATATCTGGTCCTTCCAATCCAAAAACTTCTACGCCAAATTGATGAAATTGACGATATCGCCCTTTTTGTGGACGTTCATAACGAAATGCAGGTCCTAAATACCATAGACGTTGTTCCTGATTATATAATAAACCATGCTCAATACCCGCACGTACGCAGCCTGCCGTAAGTTCTGGGCGTAAGGTGAGACTTTCCTCATTGCGATCGAGAAACGTATACATTTCTTTTTCAACGATATCTGTCACTTCGCCTACGGCACGCTTAAATAATCCTGTGGCTTCAACGATTGGTGTTCGAATTTCATTATAGCCATAACTATTTAAAATCTGTTTTAAAAGATTTTCAATACGCCGCCAAGTTGCACTTTCGGTTGGTAATAAGTCATTCATGCCTCTAATGGCTTGAATTTTTTTGCCTTTAATTTGTTCTGCCATTTTGATTCTTCACACTATTTCTTTAGTTGTAATTCGGTTGGTTAGTAATGCCGCTTTAGCTCTAATTTTTGCTTCTAATTCATCGATCATTTTATCATTATCGATACGGCCAATGCGTGTTCCATCTTCATAAAAACCACTTTTATTATGACCCCCAGCTACCCCCATCGTCGAGGATAAAGCTTCACCAGGACCATTAACTACACAGCCTATAATTGAAACATCCATTGGAGTAATAATATCTTCTAAACGCTGTTCAAGTGCATTCACGGTGCCAATGACATCAAATTCTTGTCTTGAACAGGTAGGGCAAGCAACGAAATTGATGCCACGCGAACGAATACGCAACGACTTAAGAATATCAAAACCGACTTTCACTTCTTCGGTCGGATCGGCAGCTAGTGAAATACGAAGTGTATCACCAATCCCTTCAGCTAAAAGCATACCTAAGCCGATCGCTGATTTAATCGCCCCACTACGCACGCCACCAGCCTCAGTAATGCCTAGATGTAGGGGTTGCTTGATCTGTTGTGCTAATAAACGATAAGCACCGATAGCAGTAAAAACATCCGATGCTTTAACGCTGACTTTAAACTGATCAAAGTTTAAATTATCCAAAATTTCCACATGCCGTAATGCAGATTCAACAATCGCTTTTGGTGTTGGTTCACCATATTTTTCTTGAATATCTTTTTCTAGTGATCCCGCATTAACCCCTATGCGAATAGGTATATTGTGATCTTTGGCGCAATCGACAACCGCTTGAATACGTCTTTGATTACCAATATTACCTGGATTAATACGCAAACAGTCAACACCATATTCTGCCACTTTCAACGCAATACGATAATCAAAATGAATATCTGCAATAAGTGGCACAGAAACTTGCTGTTTAATCAATTTAAATGCCTCAGCAGCATCCATCGTAGGTATAGAAATACGCACTAAATCAACGCCAACACGTTCCAGTGCTTTAATTTGATTAACGGTTTGTTCTACGTCCGTTGTGCGTGTATTAGTCATAGATTGCACGGCTATTGGTGCACCGTCACCAATAGGTACATTACCAACATAAATACGTGTCGATTGACGACGTACAATTGTAGGCTCTTGATTACTCATAAACAACTCATCGAAGCGAATAAAGATAATTAATCGCTAATATTAGCAAAAAGCAACTAGAATGTCTGTATTAGAAGAATAAAGAATCGAGAATATTTTCTCTGTTACCACTGAACAGAATGGCGCCTTGCATCAATTTAATTAACAAATCATGTAAGTGAACCATTCTATTTAACTAGCTATTTAGCCATTATCCAATTCTTGCATAATTCGTTGTGATGACGAATAATGAGTCGTATTCGTTTGCTCACTTTTATATTCTTGCCAAAAGAAAAAACCAGAAATACCTAGAATAATCACTAAAATAACAATACTACAAATCAATAAACGTGTACCATGACGTTTTTGCATATCATTTTGTGAATAATTTTTCATCAAAATTGGACGTGGCTCTGAGTTATTAATTAGATTAAGATAATCAGCTAATTCATTCGCTGGCATGTCCACAAGATCGGCATAACCTTTAATATAACCACGTAGAAAGACCGTCGGAATATTATCAATTTTATCGGCCTCGATATCCAAAATAATTGAGCGACGGATATGTAATTCTTCGGCTACTTCTTCAGGAGATAAGCCCGCTTTTTCCCTTAATTCAACTAATCGATTACCATATGATACTTTTATTTCGAGGTTATTTTCACTCATAACTCTTATTTCCAATATGTTATATTGATCTTTAGTCGATTTTATTTGCTTTAAACCAATGGGTTGGTTCAACAATCTCATTTTGAGCTGCAACAAGTTGTAACTCATATTGATGATCCTTTAGTGTTGCAAGCATAACTTCATAAACTGCTGACGTTGTATGCTCAAATGACGCTACTAAAGATTTATTTAGCAATTGATCGGCCAAAAATATACCACTGGTCATATCGCCGACACCAACAGGCTGACAGGAACCAAAATCAACCAGCGGTCGCTGAATATGCCATGCTTCATCAGCAGTAACAAGTAGCATCTCAAAACAATCGTTTCGATAACCTGCACGACTTAAATGTTTAACCAGAACTTGTTTAGGACCTCGTTGACATAATTCGCGACAAGCTAAAATAGCCTCGTCCACGTTGTTAATTCGCTTTTTATTATTGAGCTCTTCGAGTTCAAGCAAATTAGGCGCAATGATGTCACTTATCGGTAATGCGATATCACATAAAAATTCAGCTACACCAGGAGCGACAAAACACCCTTTTTCTGGATGTCCCATCACAGGATCACAAAAATAGAGGGCGTTGGGATTGGCTTTTTTAACCTGTTTTACAATTTCAATAATGGCATTACCTTGTTCAGGTGATCCCATATAACCGCTTAAGATGGCATCACAATGCTTTAGCTTATCAATATCAGCAATTCCTTCTACAACCTCCATTAAATGGGAAGCGGGCATAACAGCACCTTTCCATTGACGATATTGGGTATGATTAGAAAATTGTACAGTATTTAAAGGCCATACATTCACGCCAAGTCGCCGAATAGGAAACTCTGCTGCGCTGTTACCTGCATGTCCAAATACTACATGCGATTGAATAGCAAGTATATTTTTCATTGTGATACCTGATTTCAGAGGTTAATTACTGCCAAATGAGTAAACTGTAATGTTTTTTACCACGACGCAGCAGACTATATTGACCAAATAATTTATCATTATCTGTAAATTTATAATCTGCTACCGTAATCTTTGTACCATTGATCGCAATAGCATTGGATTCAATCAACGTACGTGCTTGTCCACGTGATGGTGCTAACCCTGCATTAACAAGTGCTTGTTGTAAATCCGCATCATGAGGCAATACCACCGCTGGCATACCATCTTGAGCAAGCTGCTTAAAGTCATCAGCCGTTAGATCCGTTAAGCTACCTGAAAACAAGCTCTGTGTAATACGTTTCGCTGCTGCAAAGCCTGCTTCACCATGTACTAACTTAGTGACTTCTTCGGCCAATACATATTGTGCACGTGGTGCTACGCCACTATTTCTATCTTCTTCTTCCAGAGCGTTGATCGATTCAAGTGACATAAAAGTAAAGAATTTAAGGAAACGATAAACATCTGCATCAGCGGTATTAATCCAAAATTGATAAAATTTATAAGGACTCGTTTTCTTGGCATCTAACCAAACGGCACCACTTTCTGTTTTACCAAACTTAGTTCCATCCGATTTGGTAATAAGTGGTACCGTTAAACCATACACTTGTTTTTGATGTAAACGGCGGGTTAAATCAATCCCAGAGGTAATATTCCCCCACTGATCAGACCCACCAATTTGTAGTTCTACATTATGTGCCGAATTGAGTGAAGCAAAATCATAGGATTGTAATAAATTATAGGAGAATTCTGTATAAGAAATACCGGCATCATCACGGTTAATACGCTGTTTGACTGCTTCTTTATTAATCATGGCATTAACAGAAAAATATTTACCAATATCACGTAAAAATGTTAATACATTCATGCCACCAAACCAATCATAGTTATTCGCCACTATGGCTGAATTTTCACCACAATTGAAATCTAAAAATGGCGAGACTTGGGCTTTAATTTTATTTGCCCAATCAACAACGGTATCTTCTGTATTTAATTTACGTTCTGTTGCTTTAAAACTTGGATCACCAATTAAACCCGTTGCCCCGCCAACTAGCGCTATCGGTTTATGTCCAGCTAGTTGGAAACGTTTTAAACAGAGTAAAGGAACCAAATGACCTAAATGTAAACTATCCGCCGTTGGATCAAAACCACAATACAATGTTACTGGTCCTTGAGCTAAACGTTCAGTTAAAGCTTGCTCATCGGTAAGTTGGGCAATTAACCCTCTTTCCTGTAACTGTTTGATCACATTAATTGTCATAGTAATACCTGTTATTTTTTCTAATTTTAAAATCATTAAGCATCGGTTAATCACGCTTTATCGTGATAAAGTCGATTTGCCTTATTAAAGTGTTCTACAATATCATCAGATGGCTTGTTATCCAATAGGCTAACTACAACAATCGCTAATGATGAGAAAATAAATCCTGGGATCAATGAATAGAGATCAAACCAGTTATAATTTATCCATAGTAATACCGTGACAGCACCAACAACCATTCCGGCTAATGCCCCATTGCGCGTGATACGTTGCCAGAAGACAGAGAAGATCACCACAGGTCCAAATGCCGCACCAAATCCTGCCCAAGCATAACTAACTAAACCCAGCACACTATTATCAGGATTGATAGCTAATAAAATAGCGATAATAGCAACTAAAAGTACCATTGCGCGACCAATCCAAACTAATTCAGATTGTGAGGCGGTTGGTCTGATAAATGCTCGATAAAAATCTTCGGTAATAGCACTTGAACTGACTAATAATTGGCAACTTAATGAACTCATCACTGCCGCTAGGATAGCCGATAATAAGATGCCAGCTATCCATGGATTAAAGAGCAATTTAGATAATTCAATAAAGACGTTTTCGTTTTTTCGGCCCTCAACCGTCACTAAATGAAGGTACTCAGTATGCAGAGAGAAATAAGCAATAGCAAAGAAACCAACCGCAATAGCACCACTTAAACATAATACCATCCACGTCATACTAATACGTCTAGCATTTTTCATTACTTTATGTGAATCGGCAGCCATAAAACGGGCAAGAATATGAGGCTGACCAAAATAGCCTAATCCCCACCCCAATAACGAAATAATGGCAATGACATTCATGCCAGAAAAAAGATTTACATATTCGGGGCTTTTAGCTTCAATAGCAAGCATAGCATCATTTAAGCCACCCGCATTAACAATGACCATAATAGGCGTAAGAATTAAAGCAAACATCATTAACGTTGCTTGGATGGTATCGGTCCAACTCACGGCTAAAAAACCACCGACTAAGGTATAAAGAATAGTGGCACTTGCCCCAGCCAACATAGCCCAACTATAACTCATCCCAAAGGTGCTTTCAAATAGACGAGCGCCAGCAACGACGCCAGAAGCACAATAAATAGTGAAGAAGATTAAAATAATTAATGCAGAAAATAGACGTAATAAACGACTATGATCGTTAAAACGACGAGTAAAGTAATCAGGTAACGTTAACGCATTATGATTGACTTCGGTAAAAACACGCAATCTTCCAGCAATTAACAACCAATTAAGATAAGCACCAATAATTAAACCAATAGCAATCCAACTTTGCGATATACCATAAACTAAAATAGCACCCGGTAATCCCATTAACAACCAACCGCTCATATCTGAAGCACCGGCTGAAAGTGCAGTCACAACACTACCAATTTTTCTTCCACCTAAAATATAGTCACCGAAGTTTCGGGTTGATCTAAAGGCGATAAAACCAATGATGATCATTCCGCTAATATAAATAACGAAAGTCACGAGCATAGGTAAAGTCATGTGTTCCTCTTTTTTATTTTTGAATCACGTTTTTTAATTTCTTAAATAATCATAGGAGGATACCATAAAAACATAGTGTCTACAAAGTAATCTACACCTTTTTATATCAATATTTATTCGATATTATTATTATTGAATTATCAACTAATTATGTTAACCATTTTACTGACTAATTTGGCCTTTAGGTTAGCCGGTGTAATTTAACAAATAATAAAATGACCGTGATAGCAAATCTTTTTCTTTTTCAGAATATTGTTATACTAAACACCCGTTAGTTAGCATAATAATAAAGTCGATAATGAATAGAGCAATCCGAATTGAAATATTGCAACGTCTACAAGCTCATATTGAAAATCCCAAAACCGAATTAGTGTATCAAACCCCATTTGAATTATTGATTGCGGTCATGTTATCGGCGCAGGCGACCGATGTGAGTGTCAATAAAGCAACGAAACCCTTATATGCCGTCGCGAATACGCCAGAAACTATTTTGGCACTGGGTATCGATAAACTGAAAGACTATATTCGTACAATTGGCCTTTATAATAGTAAAGCTGAAAATATTATTAAAACCTGCCAGCTTTTAATTGAAAAACATCATAGCCAAGTTCCTGAAGATTTTAATGCGTTAATTGCTTTACCAGGTGTCGGGAGAAAAACAGCAAATGTGGTGTTAAATACTGCCTTTGGTTGGCCTACGATTGCTGTCGATACCCATATATTTCGAGTCTGTAATCGTACGCATTTTGCGCCAGGTAAAACAGTTGAAGCAGTAGAAGAAAAATTATTAAACGTGGTGCCTAATCAATATAAATTGGATTGCCATCACTTATTTATTTTACATGGTCGTTATACATGTATTGCTCGTAAACCACGTTGCGGAGCTTGTGTTATTGAAGATTTGTGTGAATTTAAAGATAAAATTTATCCGGAGTAAAATATGTCGAAGAATGCGAAACCCTCTGCCGAAGACATTGCTTTATTTAAAGCTGCCATCGGCGCTGTAAAACGGATCAAACAGGATACTGTTGTCCACTCTCCACGAAAAATACCCAATAAAAATAAGAATGAGATCAAACGCCAATATCAACAACATGATGATACATTCTATTTTTCTGACCATTATCAACCATTACTGCAAGAAGATCCTATTCGCTATTGTCGTCCAGACTGTGATACTTATCAACTTAAAAAGCTAAGACGAGGAGACTATATCCCCGATTTCTTTCTTGATTTACATGGCTTAACTCAGCAACAAGCAAAGCAAGAAATTGCGGCACTAATAACAGCCTGCTTAAATGAACATGTTGATTGTGCTTGTATTATGTACGGACATGGTAAACATATTTTGAAAAAACAAACGCCTATGTGGTTAGCCCAGCATCCAAATGTTCTCTGTTTTCATCAAGCAACCAAAGAATATGGTGGCAACGCAGCGCTACTGCTACTTATTGATATTGATTGTGATGATAAGGTGAATAAGATTGAATAGAAACCTTTCTCACTTTCCACCCATATTAAAAATATGTACCTGTATTTGTTATCAGGGTAGTAATGACCTTAAATCACAATTATTTTATTAAAATTAAGTTTAGATTTTAGCAAGATGATTTGTATTTTAAATACTCGTCACATTCCACAGTGATAATCATAATTAAACGACCAATAAACTAAGAAAGTATCATTGTATACATAATTTATTTAAAACGAACTATTGAAGTGATCTGATGTATGCTGATTTACTCACGGAATATATAGACTGACATGGACAAAAAACCCGCACCTTCATAAGGAATAAGGCCGGATTTTTTAACCATAATGATGAACTAGATATAGGCTACCTTGATGATATCAAATTCGACTTCCCCACCAGGGGTAACAATGCGAGCCGTATCATCTTGCTCTTTACCAATTAGTCCACGTGCAATAGGTGAATTAACCGAAATCAGATTTTGTTTAAAATCAGCCTCATCATCGCCAACGATACGATAAGTAATTTCTTCATCAGTATCAACATTAACGACGGTAACGGTAGCACCAAAGATAATACGACCATTATTTACCATTTTAGTGATATCAATCACTTGTGCATTGGATAATTTACTTTCAATCTCTTTAATCCGACCTTCGCAAAAACCTTGCTGCTCTCTCGCCGCGTGATATTCTGCGTTTTCTTTTAAATCACCATGAGCTCGTGCTTCAGCTATTGCATTAATAATCTTTGGTCGCTGAACTGTTTTTAACTCTTCCAATTCGGCACGTAAAAGTTCAACACCTCTTACTGTCATTGGGATTTGTTTCATCGCTCGTTTTTCTCCCTGTTAAAACAAATTATAATGATTTAAGTCATTATAATAAAAAAATAAAAACTACCTTTTACAAAGGTATTATAAAATGATGATAACAATAAATTTCACACTTTAGTTTTTTTTAAAACCTATGATATGCTAAATGCTAATAGGCGACATCCAATACTATTTATAAAATAAATAACAAAAATATGAATAAATTCACACACCGCTTAATACGGTTATTAATGCTACTTCTTTGGATTATGTGGGCAATAGTCATTATCGCTATTTTATCCATAAAAACGGATTTTGGTGCCAAGATATTAGTTCGTTATATATCAGATAATAATAACATATTTTCACTAAAAATAGGTAATGTTAGCCATTCATTCAATAAACCCTACGAATTTATCATTAACGATTTTTGTTTAAATGATAAATCGACAGGAAAAACGATCATTCAAAACGCACAACTGACCTTGGCGCTAGATATGTCAACACTATTTCACCATCCTATTTGGCAATATGTCATCATTAATCATGGTCAGCTGAATTTATCGTTAGATCAACTACAACAATCGCCATTGCAACATTATTTCCCAACTAAACATTTACAATTGATTGATGTCACCGCTTATCTACACAACACCCAAGGACTAGAGAGTCATATCACTGGCTTAACTGGAGGCGTCAAACCTTGGTTACCCCATAAATTAGCAACAGATCAAACGGTAGAATTTAATTTCACAACCCAAACAACCCAACTCAATCAATTGACGATCAATAAGATGGTAATAGGTGGCATTGAAAAAAATGGTAATATCTATTTAAATAATGTCGGCGGTAATCTTTATCATGGCTTTTTTCTCGCTAAAGCTAACCATTTAGCTGATCAGCATTGGGTAATTAATGAGTTACATTTTAATCATATCAATTCGCCCGATGATCAAATAATTAAAACGTTTGAATCAACAATTCAACATCTACCACCACTTACCATCAAGAAACTTTATGTGCTAAATAGTTCTTTTGATCTGCCGCAGTTTAAAATAGAAAAAGGGAATATTGAACTTGTTGATATCAGATATAATAACCATTGGTCATGGCGTAATGCTTCGTTTATCGCTAATGCCGATAATGTTGTTATCAATGATCATCATTTTTCTGATCTATTAATCCGAGGAAAAATTAATCCCCAACAACTCATTATTGAAAAGGCTGAAAGCCGTTGGAATCGTGGTATTATTTCACTTAATGGAATATGGCAGGAAAATCAGCTAAGACTAAATAAACTGTTCATTGCGGGTATTCGCTATACGTTACCCAATGACTGGTTAAGCAGGATCAATAACAAAAAATTACCTAGTTATCTGGCAAATATAACGATTGATGATTTTACACTCACCCCAAGTTTGATTATTGATACACGGTCAGCGTTTCCTATGCAGTTTACGGCTCTTGAAGTAGAAGGGAAAGATTTAGATCTAATACATAATCGTCGTTTTGCTTTATCTCGAGGTGATCTTAATATAAAAGCTTATGATGCGACTATCAATAAGGTGGCATTACATTATAACGATTTATCTATAAATATTAGTCGTCAAGCTAAATCCAATACCCAAAAAAGATCAAGCAATACTATCATAAATATGACATTTAGTGCCTTAACCGATACCGGCATAATAGATGCTAGGATCGTCGTGAATAAAACACAGAAACAATTGCAAAAACTTAATATCATCGGTAAAAATGTTGATTCACAATTATTAAAACAATGGCATATTATTGAGAATCCAACCGATAGTATGGAGTTCTCTGTTAGCTTAAGCGGTGATTATGATCCACTTAATCTCGCTGGAAAATTGAGTAATGAAGATTTAAATCAAACTAGGCATTATAATATTACTCATAATCAAATAAGGACAAATGACCAGCAGTATTAATAGCGATAGCCTTCATCTCAATAGGAGCAATCATGACAATAAACGTAAGTAATCCTATGTTAAACAGTACAGATGATAACCATCTCGCCCAACAAACCGCGTTTTATTGTCTTACACCAAGTGGGATTTTTTGCCAGACTGACTGTCAATGTAGCCAGCGAACTCATAAACACCATAAATATCTAGCTAGCTATTCACTGGCAATGCGTAAAGGTTATCGCCCTTGTCAACTTTGTCGTCCTTACTTGATCACGAATGAAATAGCGTCATCTATGGCAGAATTATTAGAGCAACTCCATCAATCTCCTAAGCAATCGATGACAACAAGTGACTTAAGTTTATTTGGTTTAACTCTGCCACAAGTACAGCATTGGTTTAAAAATCATTATGGTTTAACCTTTAGCAACTATCGAAAATTATTGTCTATTAATAATCATTTTAATCAATGCCAACAGGATCATATTGACTTTAATACGAGTGATAACAACCACGCGACTATTTTAGATAGTATTGAGTTATTACAACAATGTATTACTAACACTAATATAACCAACACATCGCCAAACCAACTTCCATTAACACGGATCAAAACGCCAATCGGAGAACTAATTGCTGCGACGACAACGCGTGGAATTTGTCTACTGGAATTTGCCGATCAACGATCTATTTCTACCCAACTTAACGCTATTAGTCACTATTTTAATGCCAGATTAGTATGGGAAGAAAATCCCAACTTTACGCTATTAAGACAACAGCTTAATGCCTATTTCTCGGGTAACCTAACACAATTTACAGTGAATTTAGATTTGGCGGGTACACCATTTCAACAAACGGTATGGCAACAATTACGACAAATTACCTATGGACAGTGCATAACTTATCAACAACAAGCGCAAGCGATGGGCCATCCCAAAGCAGTTAGAGCGGTTGCGACTGCAAATGGTATGAACCGTATTAGTATTATTATTCCTTGTCATCGGATTATTGGTTCCAATGGAAGTTTGACTGGTTATGCCGGTGGGGTATGGCGCAAACAGTACCTTTTAGATTTAGAACAACAAAATAAATTTAAAATATAAATCAATAAGTTAAGCTAAAAAAGCTGACTTTATATCCTTTACAAATTGTGGTTCGGCTTTCTACGCTAAAAAATGGTATAATCCATTTCATCTCTATTTTTAATGTCAAAATGCTAATACACAACTGATATGACTGATCCTAAATTTATCCACTTACATGTACATAGTGATTTTTCTATGATTGATGGTATGGCTAAAACCGATGTTTTAGTAAAACAAGCCGCTAACCTATCAATGCCAGCTATGGCGATCACTGACTTTACCAACTTATGTGGCTTAATTAAATTTTATGGTTCGTCATTATCGCGCGGTATCAAGCCAATTATCGGTGCCGATTTAACCATCCGGCAAGATGATAACAATGATGAACACTATACTATTACCGTATTAGCTGCTAATAATACAGGATATCATAATCTGACCCTACTCATCTCTAAAGCCTATCAACGCGGTTATGTAGGTGAAGGTCCTGTGGTTGATCGTAGCTGGTTGGTGGAACATAAAGAAGGATTGATTATTTTAGCTGGACGACAAAGCGATATCGGTACTGCCCTTATCCGCCATAATCAGCAATTATTGGAAAATCATCTTCAATTTTATCAAACCCACTTTGCTCAGCATTTTTATTTGGAGTTAGTTAGAACGGGGCGTGAGCATGAGGATCTTTACATAAAACAGAGTGTACTATTAGCAGAACAACATAACTTACCTGTTGTTGCAACTAATGATGTCTGTTTTATTGCAGCTGACGATTTCGAAGCTCACGAAATTCGCGTGGCTATTCATGATGGCAATACCCTCGATGATCCCAAAAGACCCAGAAAATATTCACCACAACAATATTTCCGTACAGAGCAGGAAATGTGTGAATTATTTGCTGATATCCCTGAAGCGCTGGCAAACAGTGTTGAAATAGCAAAACGTTGTAATGTATCTATACGATTAGGTGAATATTTTTTACCTCAGTTCCCCACCGGTGACATGTCAACCGAAGAGTACTTAGTGCATAAATCACGTCAAGGTCTGGAAGAACGCCTTGTATTGCTTTTCCCTAATGAGAAAGAACGAGCGAGTAAACGTGGACAATATGATCAACGACTACAAACAGAATTAGAAGTAATTAACCAAATGGGATTTCCTGGTTACTTCTTGATCGTCATGGAGTTTATTCAATGGTCAAAAGATAATGGTGTCCCTGTTGGACCGGGTCGTGGATCGGGAGCGGGCTCACTGGTCGCTTATGCTTTAAAAATCACCGATCTTGATCCATTACAATTTGATTTACTTTTTGAACGTTTCTTAAATCCAGAGCGGGTATCCATGCCCGATTTTGATGTCGACTTTTGTATGGAGAAACGCGATCAGGTGATCGATCACGTTGCAGACATGTATGGACGCGATGCGGTTTCACAAATCATTACCTTTGGTACCATGGCTGCTAAAGCGGTGATTCGAGATGTTGGGCGCGTTCTTGGTCACCCTTATGGCTTTGTTGATCGTATTTCTAAGCTTATTCCTGCTGATCCAGGCATGACATTAGCGAAAGCCTTTGAGGTTGAACCTCAATTACCTACCCTATATGAAACCAATGAAGAAGTTAAAGCCCTTATTGACATCGCACGCCAATTAGAAGGGGTAACGCGCAATGCAGGGAAACATGCTGGTGGCGTGGTAATATCTCCCACCAAAATTACCGATTTTTCGCCTATTTATTGCGATTCAGAAGGGAACTATCCCGTCACACAGTTTGATAAAAATGATGTTGAATATGCTGGTCTGGTTAAATTCGATTTCTTAGGATTACGTACCCTGACTATTATCGATTGGGCGCTAAAAATGATTAACTCTCGACTTACAAAAGAAGGGAAAGCACCGATTGATATTACCAATATTCCCCTTCACGATCAAAAATCGTTTGATTTACTGCTCAAAGCCGAAACCACAGCCGTATTTCAGCTAGAATCGCGAGGAATGAAAGATCTTATCCGTCGCTTAAAACCTGACTGCTTCGAAGATATGATTGCATTGGTGGCTTTATTTCGCCCAGGTCCACTACAATCGGGCATGGTCGATAACTTTATTGATCGTAAACATGGGCGTGAAGCAGTTTCTTATCCAGATAGTCAATATCAACATGAGTCTCTCAAACCCATATTAGAGCCGACCTATGGCATTATCTTGTATCAAGAACAAGTTATGCAGATTGCTCAAACCTTATCGGGTTATACCTTAGGTGGTGCAGACTTATTACGTCGCGCTATGGGTAAAAAGAAGCCAGAAGAGATGGCAAAACAACGTTCGGTTTTCAAGGATGGGGCAGAGAAACAAGGAATTGATGGTGAACTTTCAATGAAAATCTTTGATTTAGTTGAAAAGTTTGCTGGTTATGGATTTAATAAATCGCATTCTGCGGCGTATGCCTTGGTCTCTTATCAAACTTTATGGCTAAAAGCACACTATCCGGCTGAATTTATGGCTGCTGTTATGACAGCCGATATGGATAATACTGATAAAATTGTAGGGCTAGTCGATGAATGCTTACGTATGGGATTAAAAATCAATCCACCCGATATTAATAGTGGATTGTACCATTTCCATGTCAATGATCGTGGCGAAATTGTTTATGGGATTGGCGCTATAAAAGGAGTAGGAGAAGGCCCTATTGAAGCTATTGTCGAAGCACGTAATAATGGGGGTTACTTCAAAGACATCTTTGAACTATGCGCGCGTACAGATATGAAAAAAATTAACCGTCGCGTCTTAGAAAAGCTGACCATGTCTGGTGCCTTCGACCGTTTAGGGCCTCATAGAGCGGCGATTTTACATAGTATTCATGATGCAATACAGGCTGCTGATCAACATGCTAAAGCTGAAGAGATTGGTCAAGCCGATATGTTTGGCGTGCTCACTGCACAGCCAGAAGAAGTAGAGCACGCTTACGCTAATGTCCCACAATTGCCAGAACAAGTGATATTAGACGGTGAGCGCGAAGCATTAGGACTATACTTATCAGGTCATCCTGTTACGCAATACCTAAAAGAGCTTAGCCGTTATACTACCGGTGCACGCTTAAATGAAGTTGCGCCAACTGATTGGGGAAAAATGGCAACCGTCGCTGGTTTAGCAATTAGCGCACGCGTTCGATTGACGAAACGTGGCAATCGTATCGGTTTATGCACGATTGACGATAGATCAGGGCGCTTAGATTTAATGCTATTTAGTGATACACTAGAGAAATATGAACATTTATTAGTACAAGATAAGATTTTAATTGCCAGCGGTCAAATTAGTATGGATGACTTTAATGGTGGATTTCGAATGACGGTAAGAGAACTGATGGATCTTAGCGAGGCACGGGAAAAATATGTGCGTGGTTTAGCGCTTTCAGTCGAAACATCACAAATCAACCAACATTTATTACAGCGCTTACAACTTGCATTTGAACCACATAAAAATGGCACAGTGCCAGTTCATCTTTATTACCAAAGTAAACAAGCTCGAACCCGATTACGTTTTGGTACGACATGGAGAGTAACACCAGATGATAATCTGATTATTAATTTAAAACAGGTGTTAGGTAATGAACAGGTCGAATTAGAGTTTGAATAATCATTTATGATTAACGATAGTGTATAGTTGTGATTAAACTAAAAATATGATTTAATTTTATAGCAAAATAAGAACATTACGTAGTAAAATTTAACGAATAAATTAAAACCAAAGGCGTGTTTCTTAGTTCGCTTAATATAAGAAACAGCAATAATAGAGTATACATATGAATAATTTTCTTGATTTTGAAAAACCGATCGCAGAGTTAGAAGCTAAAATTGCTGCTTTGCGCGATATAGATTCACAAAATACCCAAATTGATGTGAATCTCGATAAAGAAATCAAACAATTGAATAAAAAAAGTGAAGAATTAACTAAAAAGGTGTTCTCCAATTTAACCGCATGGCAAGTAGCCCAGTTAGCACGCCATCCAAATCGACCTTATACCTTAGATTATATCCAAGAAATTTTTACTGATTTTGATGAATTAGCTGGCGATAGATCTTTTGCGGATGATAAAGCTATCGTTGGCGGAATTGGTCGTATTGATAACCGTCCAGTAATGATTATCGGTCATCAAAAAGGACGGGAAACCAAAGAAAAAATACGTCGTAATTTCGGTATGCCAGCACCAGAAGGTTACCGCAAAGCATTACGACTCATGGAAATGGCTGAACGATTTCATTTACCAATTATTACCTTTATTGATACCCCTGGTGCCTATCCTGGTATTGGTGCCGAAGAACGCGGGCAATCAGAAGCGATCGCGCGTAACTTACGAGAAATGTCTCGCTTGAGAGTGCCAATTATCTGTACGGTTATTGGTGAAGGGGGATCAGGTGGTGCACTGGCGATTGGGGTCGGTGATAAAGTCAATATGTTACAATATAGTACTTATTCTGTTATTTCTCCTGAAGGTTGCGCATCTATTTTGTGGAAAAGTGCGGACAAGGCTTTCGTTGCAGCAGAAGCAATGAATATGACCGCAGAGCGCTTGAAAAAACGTGGTTTAATTGACTCAATCATAAATGAACCTTTAGGCGGTGCACATCGCAACATTCCTAAAATGGCTGAGTTATTGAAAAAACAGCTAGTAGCTGATTTACATGATTTGACAGAATTAAATAATGAAGCATTAATCGAGCGTCGCTATAAACGTTTACTTAGCTACGGTTATCTTAACTAATCGATTTCATAAATGCTAAAAACAACCGGCGATAATAGCCGGTTTTTTTATTTCTTATTTTTAACTTACTCTTAGGCTAAACTAAATATGGATATAATAAAATTAACTCATTATTCAAGGATAAATCATGCACTATATTTAGAATATTTTTCAATCAATCACTAACAAATAAAAAATAATTATCAAGTAACCACCTTATATACCCCACTCTAAAAACAAAAAACATTACTCAACTTTATCCTTGCTATACTGAAATTGAATAAAATAGCCAATTAAGGTTTATATACATGTTATTGAAATGGTATGATGACTAAAATAAAAATCTTTATGTAACACGATGATGAAAAAAACAACAGGATTAACTCGAATAATAAAAGCCATCAAATATTCATTTCAGGGACTAAAAGCGGCGTTTAAATATGAAATAGCATTTAAACAAGAATGTTATGTATTTATTGCAACCCTATTAATTATTACATTGATTGAATTCTCACTATATGAACGTATATTATTAATTATTTCCATCGGTTTTGTTATGGTGATTGAATTGATTAATAGCGCAATTGAAGCGGTGGTCGATCGTATTAGTAAGGAACATCACGAACTTTCAGGACGAGCTAAAGATCTAGGTTCAGCCGCAGTATTTTTATCCATTCTGATCGCCTCTCTTTTATGGCTTATCATTTTTTATAGCCATTTTTTCGCTTAATGCACGGATAGTATTCAGCATCGCTATGTCGCAGCGTTATAACCATGTTGAGAACGTCATCAACATGGTTTGTCATTTGGCAGTAAAAACAAAATCTTGTCTTAGATGGGCTTCTATTATAAATAATCCCTTATAAAATCGTATAAATCAACAATTTTGTTGAATATATCGTCTTATTTTGTTTAACTTGTCGTTTATGCGGTAATTTTAGTAGCGTTGGTCTATTATAATCTGTTAACATTATTGATGAATAAGAGTGTAATATGTTAATTTTATTAAAAATAGTGATAAAAGTATTTAATTTTAATGTCATTTTTTTATAAAAATGAATATACCCTCAACAATTTACGGAATTTGTTAAAAAAATGCGACAACAACGCCATTACTTACTACCAGCATTTATAACTGCACTAGAGATTGTTATATGTCAGATTCATATGATGTAACACGTCGCTTTATTTTAAAAGGTATTATGGCTGCATGTTTGCTCAGTGTTAGTCGAGTAGGGTTTGCCGCATTAACTCAAATGGTCGCCGTTCGTGTTTGGCCATCTTCAACATATACACGTATTACGCTAGAATCAAATATTCCGTTGACGTATCACCAATTTTTTCTTACATCACCGGCCCGTTTAGTGATTGATATTGATAATTTGGAAGTAAATTCAACCTTACGTAATATCACCACATTGGTCCAAAAAAATGATCCGTATATTAAAGAATTGCGTGTCGGTCAGTATAAAAAAGATGTTGCTCGATTGGTAATTGAATTAAAACAAGGCATTAATCCTAATATTTTTAAGCTTAAGCCTATTTCCGAATTTAAACATCGTCTAGTGATTGACCTTTATCCACAAAAAAAAGCAAAAGTTGATGAGGATCCGCTATTAGGTTTACTAGAGAATTTTAATAAAGGTAAATTAACTAATACGGAAAATGATACTCGCCCCACCAACAAAAATAACGCCGTAGTTATTGTTATCGATCCGGGGCACGGTGGCGAAGATCCTGGCGCTATTGGCTACAATAAAACCAAAGAGAAAGATGTGGTATTACAAATCGCTCGTCGCTTACGTAATCTTATCAAAAAAGAAGCGAATATGAATGTATATATGACACGTGACGAGGATGTATTTTTACCACTCAACGTTCGCGTTGCTAAAGCCCGCTCATTACATGCCGATTTGTTTATTTCCATTCATGCCGATGCATTTAAGCGGCGCGAAGCAAAAGGTTCCTCAGTATTTGTCCTCTCAACGCGCGGCGCAAGTAGTTCAGCGGCTAGCTACTTGGCACAAACCCAGAATGAAGCGGATGAAATTGGTGGCGTAAGTCGCAGTGGTGACCATTATCTTGATCACACTATTTTAGATTTAGTCCAGAAAACCACCATTAGCAATAGTGTATTGCTAGGTGAATCAATTTTAAATCAGATTAAACATGTTAATCCTTTGCATAAAAAAAATATCGAACATGCTGCCTTTTCCGTATTAAAAGCGCCGGATGTTCCTTCCGTCTTAGTAGAAACAGCTTTTATCAGTAATCCAGAAGAAGAAAAACGCCTACGTACTTCCCATTTTCAAAATCAATTAGCTACGGCCATGCTAAAAGGCATTAAAAATTATATTCATAGACGTAAAGTCTAATCGTTAATTAAATTTTATAAAAATATCAATCAGCGGTTCATTAAATTGATGACTAAAAAACAAACATAGACGACATTGATAGGTTTCTTATAAAAAGAAGATGATTGCAAGGGTAGGATTTACTATTAAGCAATAGACAGATTATCATTACTACAGTGGAAATCGACTAGACTGGTTTATCTGCTTATTTGTGCCTAATTCTGAAAAATGAGTTGCATTATTGTATATCTATTCACTACTGATTTTATGATGGCTTAGTTCCTATTTCTATGATTTTATTACCGCTTTTGATAGTTATTAATTTAACCACGCCTACCCCAGTGAGAAAAATATGAATAAATAGTTCCTATTTGGATTCAAAATTAATCTTATAATTAAATTTAACATTTTATAATGCATAATATGTTTTTATCAGGAAAAACTTTTTCTTCTTTAGATCCCTACCGAATGGCTAAAAATAATTAACATAATAATGATTGATGATTGATGATTGATGATTGATGATTGATGATTGATGATTGATGATTGATGATTGATGATTGATGATTGATGATTGATGATTGATGATTGATGATTGATGATTGATGATTGATGATTGATGATTGATGATTGATGATTGATGATTTTCTTATAAAATCAGAATTGGTTGCGGGGGCTGGATTTGAACCAACGACCTTCGGGTTATGAGCCCGACGAGCTACCAAGCTGCTCCACCCCGCGTCCGTCAAGAGAAATATATAATACACTAAATATAATAAATTACAAGTACATTTTTAACAAAATGTTGTATTTATAGGAAAAATTTTTCATTTTAACTCATTAATTAACTAAAAAATCAAACTTATCCAGCATTATTTACCTAAAAATTTTTGCTATAATGACAGTAATATCTCCTATCACTATTCAGATAGAATTAGGTTGATTCTAGATGATTATTGTGGTTTTTATTATTCCTTAATCATAAAAATTAAAATTTACGCTTTATAAAGTCAGAACTACAAGGAAAGTTTTATCATGTGGAAATTCATTGTGCGTTATACGGTACTTTTGGCTGTGATAACAATAAATATAACTAATAGCTATGCCAGTTCCTTAACACAACAAAGAAAAGATTATCAGTTATGGCAAACTAATGGAAAAAAAGGAGATAATAATTCTCAACAAAAACGACTTGATCAACTTAAAAACTATCCGCTCTATCCTTATGCCTTGTTTGATTATTTAACCGCGAATATATCAAGCGTTTCGACAGATCAAATAACAGATTTTGTCAAAAGCTACTACGATACACCGCTAGCCAATGATTTAAAACGCCAATATATAAAATACCTTAATGATAATCAACAATGGTCAACGTTAATCTCTTTTCCACGTGACAGCTCTACTCAATCAAATTGTTACTATCATTATGCGTTATATCAACTTGGTCATAAACAACAAGCACTGGCGTCTGTTGCATCAATTTGGTTAACAGGTAATGAACTTCCTTCAGCCTGTGATGCGTTATTTAAGGTTTGGGATAAGGAACATGGACGCACAGAAAATCTGATTTTGTTACGAATAGAACTCGCATTAAAAGCCAATAATATAAAATTAGTCCGCTACTTAACTAATCTATTACCAGATACTTATAAAACAACTCGTTCCGCCTTACTTGCTGTGCTGAATGATCCAAAACAACTTGTCGCTTTTTCTGATAAGATCGCTTACAGCCACTTTACTCAAAGTGTGGTTGTTAACAGCTTTGGACGTTTAGCGCGTCGTGATCCTAAATATGCTAAAAAAGTACTATCAACACTCGCAACTCAACAGCATCTCACCACCGAACAACATAATCAATTAAAACGGGATATTGCTTGGCAATGGTTTACGGCTTCGGCAACAAAAGAAGACATTCAGTGGCGAGATCAGATCATCGCAAAACAAGGTAGCACAGCGCTTATTGAAAAACGTATTCGTTTGGCGATTCGTGATCAAGACGATCATCAAGTATTACATTGGATTCACTTATTACCAAAGGATAGTCAAGATAAGGATGAATGGCGTTATTGGGAAGCGAAAATTTTAAAAAAACAAGGTTATGTAAAACAAGCTAATTCTATTCTGAATGCACTAATCAAAGAACGAGGCTTTTATGCCATGCTAAGCGCACAGAACCTTAACAAGCCTTATCATTATAACTTAAATTATACGGTTATTGCCCAAAAGTCATTAGAAGAAGAATATAACTTATTAATGCAGCGTTATAAACAACAACCAACAATCCAGCGCATTATCGAATTACGTTATTGGGGTAATTATCAACAAGCAAGTCGTGAATGGCGTAATTACCTGTCTCAACCGAATAATTCGACAAAACTTGCAGAATTAGCGCGGTATGCTTACTTACAAAATTGGGGAGAATATAGTGTACAAGCCACCATTTCAGGTAAATTATGGAATAACTGGGTAGAACGCTTCCCTGCGGTCCATATCGACACCTTTAAGCAAGCATTAAACGATAAAACTATTCCTATCTCTTATTCGTTAGCTATTGCTCGACAAGAAAGTGCATTAGCGCCTACGGTTAGTTCACCCGCTGGTGCTAGAGGCCTTATGCAATTAATGCCAGCAACCGCCAAAGAAACAGCACGTAAAATAACGGATTTTAGTTATCAATCCCCTAATCAATTATACGAACCTGAAACCAATATTTTATTAGGGACTTATTACCTTGATTCAGTTTATCAACAGTTTAATCATAATCGTATTCTTAGCTCAGCCGCTTATAATGCAGGACCTGGCCGGGTAAAACGGTGGTTAACAGAAAGCAATAGCCAACTTGATGCCATCAGTTTTATTGAAACGATTCCTTATACAGAAACCCGTAATTACGTCAAAAATGTATTAGTGTATGATTATATCTATCAGTTGGTCTTAAAACAAAAGCCTAAAGGCTTATTCACTGCTGAAGAGTTAAACTATGCCTATTAGTATTTGCGAATAGGGTTACGTTATAATAGTCTGAATATAGATAAAACGTGACAGATGACATTCACAATATGGTTTGGTTAAGAATGAATATGAATCATAATCAGCTTAACCATTTTAAATATAGATGATAGTGGTTTTTACTACTATTCACTTAAGTTTACAGATAAGGATCACAATGTCCCCAAAAGATTGGCTTAACACTATCGCACTATTGAAGCAAGCGTTTGAGGATGAGGTTGAACTCGATCTTTTCAAATTATTACTTACGACTGATGAACGTGAGGCAATTATTAATCGAGTAAAAATTATTACTTTATTATTAGATGGCTCAATGAATCAGCGAGAATTAAAAGATCATTTAGGCATTGGTATTGCCACAGTAACACGCGGCTCCAATAGTTTAAAAGAGGCGTCACCTGAATTTAAATTATGGCTAGAAAAAAATTTACAGCCGTAACCAGTAATAGGATAAAGTGCTACTGTTTTTAACTGTAGCACTTAATGGCAATTATTTTGCTCGTTAACCACAGGGATACAGTAATCACACTCTATGAGTTTTGGTCTTTGTAATCGTTTTAAATCCCAATTACTATTATGATGATAAATCTCAATATGTGGACCCCGACGAAGTTTGACCCCAAGTGAAGGCATCGCAGCTAAATAGACCTGTATAATAAAATCCCAAAAATCATCAATGGGACCAACATATTTAAAACTAGCATACAAACCCGCTTTATGGCTGAATTGATCAATGCCCTCAATATTTTTCTTTTGTTCTAAACCAATAGTATAAAGAATTTCTTGCTCTTCTGGATTATCTGAGCTTTCTATTGATTGAAAAAATGCAAATAATTTTGATGGAATAGGCTCATTATGTTTAATATATTTATTTAAATAATCAACGAAAAATTTTTCACGATTAGTTAACTGTTCACGCCACATATTATCTAAATTACAACGGCTCTTATAAGATACGCCCCAAAATACCTGTTCGGGAATAGTAATAAAAAGCGGCTGCGGTAAATGGACTAATTTTCTATCTAATTGAATAGGCGGTGTTAATCCCACTGGATCCCATAATTCAGCACGTCGATAGTTTGCAGGTGTAAGTTTAAACTGTTTTTTAAACGATCGGGTAAAGGTCTGCTGTGAATCAAATTGATATTGCATAGCAATATCTAAAATAGGTTTACTGGTTAATTTTAACGCCAGAGCAGCATGAGTTAAACGACGATGACGGATATAGGTCCCCAGCACTTTACCTGTTACATCCTTAAACATACGTTGTAAATGCCATTTAGAGTAACCTGATTTTTTAGCAACATGATCAATTGAAAGTGGCTGTTCTAAATTCTTTTCTATCCACTTTATTAAATCAGAAATAATGCTCATTTGATTCATAACACAAGTATCACTATCTTTATATAAATGTTTTTAAAAGTTACTTTTGCATAACGTAGGCGGTGGGTAAGTATAATGGAAAAATCCAATAAAACATAATATTATATGAGAAGACAATTATAAGCGGTAAGTGGTTAGCACATTATAGCGAATAAGGCATATCGTTTTTTAAACATCCAGTAAAAATATGCCTAATTATCCTAACAGCATTAACAGTATGAATGCTCACCATGCTGATGTTCGGTAAAATCTTTTACGCCTGTCAATTCAGGAAACGCGGTTAGAAGTTCCTTTTCTATCCCCTCTTTCAAGGTGACATCAATCATTGAACAACCATTACAGCCACCACCAAATTGCAACATCACAACATTATCATCGGTAATTTCAACCAAAGAGACATAGCCGCCATGGCTGGCTAATTGTGGATTAACTTTAGTTTGTAATATATATTGTACTCGTTCAATTAATGGCGCATCATCCGCTACTTTACGCATTTTCGAATTGGGTGCTTTTAAAGTAAGTTGTGAGCCTAATTCATCCGTCACAAAATCAATCAACGCCTCTTCTAAATAAGGCGCACTTATTTCATCAATGTATACGGTAAAACCATCAAAATTTTGTACGAAATCTTGTTCTTCGATACTTTCTTGGGGACAATATGAAACACCACATTCCGCTGAAGGTGTTCCCGGATTAATAACAAACACTCTAATTTGAGTCCCTGGTGCTTGTTTTTCTAACAATCGTTTAAAATGAGCTTGTGCTGGCTCGGTAATAGTAATAATGGACATATCGGTTGCCTAAAATAGTTGACTAATATAGTAGGCATTATAGGATTAGTTTAATGTAACGACAAGGTTCTACATAAACAAATTATCTGTATCTCACCCGCCTTATTTCGTTTTAAAGTATGACATATCTCCTCAACCGTACTGCCCGTCGTCACTACATCATCCACTAATAAAACTCGCTTTTGGTGTAGTATATTACGACAAATAAACGTACCAATTAAATTTTGCCGGCGCTGAGCCGCTGATAACATCTTCTGCGCTGGCGTAGCTTGATGACGTAATAGATATTGAGATGGGCAATCACAATTTAGCCAACCAGCCAGTAATTTGGCTAAAATTGCCGCTTGGTTAAATCCCCGTTGCCACTGACGTAGAAAAAATAACGGTACAGGGAGGACTAAATCTGGCTTTGCTATACCAAATTGATGCCGGAAAGTTAACCATCTAAGTAACAATAACCTCGCTAATGCATGAGCCAACTCTATACGACCATTAAATTTTAGTTGATGAACCAAGCGCTTTAATGGCTGGTTATATTCACCAACGGCCATCATTATCTGCCATGGTAAGTTTTTTTTCCTACATGAATGACAAACCGTATTATCCACAGTAGGCAGTGCACAGTTTAAGCAACTATTTGGGATAATTGGTATCTGTTTAAGACAATATGAACAAATTCCATGACAATTTACAGCTAAAGGTAAATGGCATAATATACAACGAATTGACCCATTTAAATTGACCATACTTCCATTTTCCTATATAAATTAATATTACCAATAACAATCAATTGAATCATCAATCACTGTTATAGCAAAATGAGATTGTGTCGGATTAATAACGTTATTTTTATGCGAAGTGAAAACAAAAAAATCCATTTAATTTTTAACATTACAAAATTAGACGATCAATATAAAACTACATATTGATAAAGCTATCTAAATAAATAATAATGCTACCCAATTTACATTATTACAAAACTCAATTATTTGATTAAAATAATTTGATTTTATGGGTAAATGTTAGACTAAAACCCATTGATTAATATTTTCATACCAAAACTAACCTAATTTTAAATATGTAAACTGCATAAGGAAATCTTACAATGTCCAAAAAAGGCTTTCTCTTCATTGTCGTAATGATTATTTCTGTTTTAACTACCCCAACATTCGCCAATACCAAAGTCCTAATGGAAACCTCACTGGGTAATATCTTGCTGGAACTTGATAATGAAAAAGCACCTATCTCAAGTGAAAATTTTTTACATTATGTTAATGAAGGTTTTTACAATGGCTTAATCTTTCATCGGGTTATACCCAATTTTATGATTCAAGCTGGTGGATTTAATGACAAAATGGAACAAAAATCAGCTAATCCACCCATCAAAAATGAAGCAGACAATGGCCTAAAAAATAATCGTGGCACTATCGCAATGGCGCGTACCAACAAAATTAACAGTGCAACCAGTCAATTCTTTATTAATCTTATTGATAATAATCATCTTAACTATATTTCACCTAATAATTACGGTTATGCCGTTTTTGGACATGTCATTGAGGGTATGGATGTTGTCGATAAAATTGCTGAAGTAAAAACAGGCCGTTTTAATAAAATACATCAAAATGTACCGCTTGAACCAGTTTATATTATAAAAGCTCATGTAGTTGAATAATAATCACGGCTACTGGCTTAATAAAAGGCGGTTAACCGCCTTTTATCCTATTTAAATCGCAGTCATAATGAATATCACCAACAATATCTTTTATTTTATGCTTTTAGCAATAAATTGGCTAAACTTCTTACCCCAATTCCGGTAGCACCTGTTGCCCATAAATCAACACTACTCTTTCGATAGGTTGCCGAACAGTCAATATGTAGCCAATTCTGTCGATAATTTTCAATAAAATGCGATAAAAAAGCAGCAGCAGTACTGGCACCGGCGGTATTAGCTTGGCCTGCATTATTAAGATCAGCAAACGCTGATGGTAATTGAGCTCTATGAAACTCAGCTAAAGGTAAACGCCAAAAAGGTTCTTGTTCTTCTGTAGCACTTTGTAATAGCTTATCGACCAACACATCATCGAAACTTAATAATGAATGATAGTCATTGCCTACCGCTATTTTAGCCGCACCAGTTAACGTTGCACAATCAATAATCATTTCTGGATTATCTTGTTGCGCATCGATCAATCCGTCAGCTAATACCAAACGTCCTTCAGCATCTGTATTGGTGACTTCAACTGTTTTCCCGTTGCGATAACGCAAAATATCGCCCAATTTGAATGCTTGACCACTAACTAAATTATCGGCACAACATAAAATTAATTTAACCCGTTTATCAAGCCCTCGCGCTATCGCTAACGCTAAAGCGCCAGCAACTGTTGCTGCGCCGCCCATGTCAGACTTCATCGACTCCATGAAACTAGTTGGTTTTAAACTATAACCACCCGAGTCAAAAGTAATACCTTTACCAACCAATGTTGTCGCTATTGGTGCATTTGCATCATTAGTTGGATTATAATCTAATATCAACAATGCGGGTTCACGTATAGATCCTCTTCCAACGCTATAGAGTCCGATATAATTTTTATCTTTCAGTTCCTGACCTTTAATAATTTGATATTGAAATTGTTCAGTTAATGAACTGATCAAGGTTACACAGTGCTGAGCCAGATCAACCGGTCCCAACTCGTCAGCAGAAAGATTAATCGTATCACGGACCCAATCAATAATTAATAATCGATGAGTTAATTCCTGATGTTCGTCATTAGATAGCACTGGCCATTCAATCACATTATTACGCTTAGGGTGACGAAATCCTTGCCAAAAATGCCAAGCGGATTCAAGATCCCAGCCATCCCCAGCTAATTGGACACTCTTAATACCTTGATTATCAAACCGCCTTCCAGCACGCTGAATAGAAGACAATTTTGTTTCGTGTTTATAATGAATAGTTGCACCTTGTTCAGCATAGCTGATTAATGCATGATTTCCCCATTTAATAGGCGCGGGATTTTCTGAAAGAAAAATAGGCATAACAGTCATGGTTATTTCCTTACAATAATGATCTTATATAATAAAAAGAATAATATTGTTCGTAAGTCTAGGTATAGTAAGTAATTTGTCGAACATTATCATTTTTATTGCTTACAATAGTAAATCAGCAAATTGATATTATATGACTATAACGATTATTATGTGGCTTTTTATCAACATATACTAAAAATAAATTAAGCTAATGTTCAATAGCAAATACTTATTTTATCCTTCCAAAATCCAAATTTTTAAACCGCCTACGCGGCGGTTAACAATATTGCTTTGGTAAGTGATCATGAAAGTGCTTTCTAAGCCGCCTACGCGGCGGTTAACACCTAAAGGTTTTGATAAAATCAACACCTTTCTTTCTAAGCCGCCTACGCGGCGGTTAA
>NZ_AWGA01000085.1 GCF_000471645.3 Candidatus Schmidhempelia bombi str. Bimp
GTCATTAGCCCTGAAATTATTTTTCCTTTAAAAACAAAACCGATAAATAATTTTGACATGAGGTTTGGTAAAAATTTTAATTGGACTAAAAATAATAATCAAACAATGTTTGGATGGAATCGTAGCGGTGGCAAAAGAAAACATGCGGGACGAGATTTATATACTGAACCAGAAACTGAAATTGTTGCTGTATGTAATGGTGTTGTATTAGAAATCAAAGCTTTTTATTGTAAAACTCATCAAATAACAATAAAACATGAAACTAAAACTGGGCATCAATTTATTATTCGTTATGGTGAAGTAGATGAAAAAAGTATTACAGTGAAAGTTGGTGACATTGTCAGACAAGGCACTGTTCTTGCAAAAACGGGGAAATTATTAGAAGACAATGGCACACCAAAAATTATTTTGTCCGGAAAAATTATCTATATGTTACATTTAGAATATTATTCAGGTTCATGCGGATTAAATTTGAAAAAAAAGTCAAGTAATAAAGCGAATAAACCTTATGAAAGACGGGAAGATTTACAGGATCCATTAGGTATTTTAAAAGATGGATATCGAAATACTTTTGGTAACGAGCCTCAATAAATTAGGAGTGATAAAATGAAAAATTTTTTATTCATAAGTTTTTTGTTATTTTCCTTTTCATATTTTACTCATGCTTCTGATACTGATTCTAATAAAAATCATTATTATTTAATCGTAAAAGATAAAATAAATGAAGAAATACAAAAACAAGAATGGTTAGCTAGTAGTTTAGATAATTTGATTATTGAAAATGAACAAAAAATTAATATTTCAGGTTGCGATTTTAAACGGTTTAATGGAAATAAAGAAGATATTAATACTCAATTAAATAACATTAACTTTTTCTTTGATTATAAAGAAGATCTAGAAAAATATTTTTTATCATTAAATGAGTTTAATGGACTTTATTTTATTGATGCAACAAACACATCCGAAATGTGTAATGGTTTTATTTATAAACTAATCATAAAACTTAATAATAATGAATTAATTATTCCTTATGACAGAACGCCTTTACTTAATAAAAAACATTTAATTTTCTATAAAAAGTTGTCTATTAAAGAAGAAAACAAAATAAACAATTTAAAACGGAATAAAAATTGTCTTGAAACAAAATATTTTGAGATGGAATCTACAAATGTTTGTTACTATAAAAATATGACTATTTTAGATGTTTATGATGCGATGAGTTATAACCCTTATCATGTTTTCAGACATAAGATTAAAGAGGAAGTGGATGTTTCTGTTGTTTATGATGACAAAGATGTTGATATTGATTATAAATGGTTAGGAAAAAATAAATTAGAAATCACTCAATATTTTCAAGGGGGTATAACAACTTACACTTTTATTTATCAGAACGGTAAAACAAAATTAATAACCGTTCTCTCTCCCGATTAATTATAAAAAATAAGAAAGATAAAACTTAGTACTCATTGTAATAAATTTCTCTTATGTTTAGACAATTTAGCTGGCGACAAAAGATAATACCATCGTTAACTTACAAAGAATATCACTTAACGCTTCATCGGAATTTCGATATAAATAATGATTATTTTTATATCAGATATTGCCATTTACATGAGACAAAAAAAGTATCTGGAATAAAAGTGGGTTGCAAAGTTAAGGGAGGAGAGCATATTGGCTATACATCTGACACAGGTAATGCCAAAGGGCTTGTTAATACACATTTACATTTAGAAATTGCTATGTATATTCACAATAATAAAACTAAAGGTGAAAAAAAGGAAATAGCAAAGTTAGGATATAAAATAAATCCTGCTTTTTTTGTTAATTTAAATTCTATAGATATAGACGATCAAACAGAAGCGGTAATAAAAGGTAAAAAGTATTATATTTCAAAATAAAGGTACACATAAATGAATGTTTTAAAATATCTTTTAGTAATAATTTCTTTTTTTCCACAAGTTACACAAGCAATATATCGAATCTATAGTGGAAATATTGGTGATAAAAAAATAGACTTTTATATAAGTGGTACTTCTGATAATTCACTTACTATATCTTATGTTAATACAAATGATTACACTATAATATCTGAGCGATTACCTAAGAAAGTAGATAATGAATATGTGTATGAAAATTACACTTATGATTTATTTGGTAATAAAGATACATTGATCCTTAAAAATTTTGATTTTAGTGAAAATAAAATAAAATCTGAAAACGACTTTTTGATTGGAACCTCCCTTAAATTTGGCGATTTTAAATTGAAAAAAATTTTTGAATACAATGTAATCTGGTCTAATGGTTATAAAGAAAACCATAAAGATTCTAAAGAATTACTTAGTAACATTGAATTTAAAAATGTCGAATTTCTACAAATACATACAACAAAAGATTTCTATTTTAAACTTTTATTATATAAGAACAAAAAAGAAGATATTAAAATCACGGGAGTTAATATCTATAGTAAAAAAAATGGTGAATTAATACAACGTATTAAAACTAAAAAAAACTATTTATTTTATGATGTTTTTACAGTAGAAATAGGTGATTTTGACTTTGATGGCAATGAAAATGATTTTTCACTTGTTGAAGGTGATACACGAGGTACAAATGTGCCACATATGTATTTCATTTATGATGAGTCGCAAAATAAATTTATTGACCCTAATTTAGAAGGATATGTTTTTGTTTTTGATCCTGAAAAAAAAATTGCGACCAGCACAAAAACCTGCGGTGATGTAATTCTTTATGAAAACAATATCATTTTGAATAAAATGTATTATTTATTAAATCGCTTCTTTCAATGAGATCAAAATTGAGTTTATTGGCTTCATTCGCGAAAAGATAATTAGCCAAAATACCTCTCGGCGTTGTTAAATTTGGATGGAATATATCCATATCACCAAAGACTAAAAAGCTATCTTTGGCGCGAGATACCGCAACATTTAATAGGCTTGGTTGGCTATCAATAAAATTGCCATTAGCATGTTTGGTATAAACCGCAGAAAATATAATTAATTTTCGCTCTGCTCCTTGTAGTGAGTGAACGGTACCTATGGTTAACATATCCTCACCATCATCAACATTAATATTAGTTGGTAATGACTGAATAGCGCGCTTAATTTCCAGTACTTGTGCCCCAAAAGGCGTGATAATGCCTACAATTTTATGTAAGGGTTGTTGGTAGATTTTTTCTAATTGCTGCTGATTTTCTACTAACCATTTTGCAATAACCTGAGCTTCAAGTTTGTTATAGCGACTACCAGAAAGATCTCGCTGACAAACACCATCAATATGTAAATAGCCTAATGCAGGGAAGGCAGAATTTTCAGGCACCTCCCCGCGCATAGGTTTAAGTTTACCTTTATAAATCAACTGATTACAAAAATTTATAATCTCATTATAGCAACGTCGATGTTCATATAAAAACATTCCAGGCGCCATATCTTGGTCATAGTGATAACGCGAGGCATGTTGCGCAATTTTCATAACACTACCCGATGATGCCGTTTTACCTAATTTGATCAATGTATCAAATTCCTTTTCAATATCATCACTAGTAAATACCTTTTCCGCCAATAAATTGCCCAAATCAATTTTATGTGGAATGGACCAAATCGGTTCAATTTGGAATGTATCACCGATAACCAGTGCTTTTTTACTCAAGGCGAATGATGCCCCAGCCACTTCAGGTAGCACTTGTCCTGCTTCATCAACTATCAGTAAATCAGCAAAGTTATATAAGTAGTCTTCACTATAATTCTTACCAGTATAAATAAACTTTGATGGTAAAATATAAAAGGTAGAGACAATACAAGGCGTTAATTTCATTCTTAAATACCAGCGTTCTTTGGTTGGTAATTGCCCTTTTTTCCGAGTCCAATCATCTAAATTCGGTAATAATTTTTCCATATCTTGTAACCAACGCCCTTCCCAATAATGCGTGGTGAGTAAAAAGATTTTAAAACGAATTTCAGTATCAGCTATACTGTCTATTTGTTCTAAATTGTTAGTGATAGGTTGTTTTATGTTTAAAGACAATAAAACCGTTTCCCAGTCATGGACACAATGATCTAGTTTTGTTAACAAACTTATCATGTCCTGTATTATCTGGTTAGTCTCTTCTATTGATTTTTCAACCGAACACCATTTATTTTTAATAAATTGAGAAATAGCGTTTAAATTTTGCCAGTGCGGTTGTTCTTGATTAGTTGGCCATATCTTTCTTAAATAAACGGTTGCTTTTAATAAGCGCTTTTTAGCGACAGGCGGTAACCATGAAAAAATCGAATACCATATATTTTCGTTGGCGAGGTATTGCTGCCACTTATTCTCAGCATTTAACCATGTATTCTTAACCTGCTCTAACTGCTGCAATTGATGTTTATAACTCGCCTTGGCTTGCGATGGATCATCACCGAATTTTTGTTGAATCGTTTTACGTATCGCCGCTAAATTTTTCCATTTTTCTTCAATACATTGTAATTGGCTGACTTTTTTTTCTATCGCTTGATGTAGTTGATTAATAATATCCTCAACGGTTGGGGACTCACCGTCAAGCTCAGGAAAGGCATTTAATCCACATTGTATATAATACTTTTTAGCCTGTTCATAGTAATCACTGGTTTCTATTTTCTTAAAAAATGTATGAGTCTGATAACTCTTTTCTGCTTGTTGTTCGCGACTATTAGAGGGAAAATAAGCACCAAAACTATCTATATTAGGTAGCCACCGACCAGAAAAAACCCCCTCCCCTAACGAAAAATCTTGACCAAATGCATCAATAATATTCGTTACGGCTTGATTATTAGTGGAAGCCGCGATGATAATTGGCGGCTCACGCTTCTCAAGCGCATGTTTAGCCCATAATGACGCGACCACAGAAAGTAACATGGTCGTTTTACCTGTTCCTGGCGGACCATTAACCGCTAGAATTTCCCCATCCTCTGCGTTTAATAGGTGGCTAAGGGCATCGCGTTGCGCTGGTGCTAAAGGAAATTTGTCTCCCGAATGCGCTAAGCGCTTTGAAAAAAAATGAGCGCTATCAAGGCAAGGCTGTTTTGGCGTTGCCGTAGGTTTTGCAAAAAGTTCAAAAAGAGGAACACGCTCAGACGTTGTCCGCAATTTATCATATAAAGGCAATATATGCCTAACCGCACCGCGAATAATGTTTTTTTTAATAATATAACTATTATCCAATCGTTTAAATTTATCTGAGTTTTCGAGTAAACCTTCGGTTATCGCCGTTAATAATCGTTCAACATCGTTTAAATAGTTGTTCCATGCTAAGAGATAGTGTTCTTCACTTAATTGGTTATCCCCCTCTGCTTCGGCGTAAGTAATACCTGATATAATATTGGAAGTTAAATACGTATCCAACGCCTCAACCGTGCCTATCGAAAATGCGCCTCTAACTAAAGGCTCAAGAAGATCACGTGAGATTAGCGTCTCATTGCTTTTAGGATAACATCGCCCATCCCTTGCTAGTAATGCCGACGTAGCCACAGGAATAATAAATTCTGGTACATCATCATATTTTGCATAACAATGGTGTTCCATTTTTTTACGATATACAATCGGTCTTAAGACAATATTAACCGTTTTGCAATCACGTGGTTCATTTTGGAAAAGGGATTGTGTAGTCGCTTCATTAATAATGCCATATTGTTGGAAATGTTTATCACAGACGATAAAAGATTGCGTTTCCCGATAAGTGAGACCACCTTTACTAAAAGTCGCATCCGCTAACGAATTGCGCCAGTAACTAGCAAAATGTTGTACATTTTTATCCATTTATAATCCTTATTATACTGAATATAACTAAATATTATTAAACCATATCGTCTATTTGGCATTATGATAAAAATCACAAAATAATATTATCATTTTCACATATTTTTTCTAATTGTTTTTTCTTCATAAAGAAAACGTTAATTGCTTGTTACTATAAAATCGAGCAACAAGCTGAATCTTAATTTATAACTTAATGAAGAAGTAAGTGCTTATTTTTGTTGCTTTGAATATAGGTGTAGCTGCCTAAAAATGAAGGGATCCGCCATTACTTTTAACTGATTATTTTCACTAATATGTTCATCTGATTTTTGCATGCAACGTTTGAATAATCGTCGACGATAGTCGTAGTTCTTTCGATTATCGCGATGACGATGTGTCGACATGACACAGACTAAAGCATTTAATGTGGGATCAGTGACGCTAAAATGATAAGCCTGTGCGATAATTTTTTGCTCCTTATCTAATACATAGGTATCCGTATGGCTAATAACTAAATTTGGGCTCATCTCTTCCTTAGTCATAAATAAGTTCAATCGTTGTGCTTGTCTGCCTAGTGACGTAAAACTAGCGTAACGAATAACCCAAGGTGAAATAATTAATGGCAGTAGAATAGCGATAAACCAAGTGGTAAATTGGGGATTGATGAGTAAAACTAACCCTAGCCATATAACGCCGATAAATGATAATGACCAGCTGAAATGGATAGCTTCG
>NZ_AWGA01000007.1 GCF_000471645.3 Candidatus Schmidhempelia bombi str. Bimp
GTTAACTAGCCCGTTTGCCGGCATGTTCGATGGAACGTTTTCTAAGCCGCCTACGCGGCGGTTAACGGCTTAGATGCTAACTCTTTGTCTAATCAGCTTTTCTAAGCCGCCTACGCGGCGGTTAACCATTTTATAGCGACGGTGTTCAATCTCTTGTTTTTCTAAGCCGCCTACGCGGCGGTTAACTTGATATGTTTCTCTCACTAGTTGAAACTATTTTTCTAAGCCGCCTACGCGGCGGTTAACAAAAAATTGCGGGTTTTTTTATTTATATTAGTTTTCTAAGCCGCCTACGCGGCGGTTAACTATTTTTGATATAGAAATTTGTAAAAACTATTTTTCTAAGCCGCCTACGCGGCGGTTAACCTCTTCTTGCTAGATCGCATACATTGAGATGATTTCTAAGCCGCCTACGCGGCGGTTAACTATGTACTTTTGAGACTCTTGATGAGCATGAATTTCTAAGCCGCCTACGCGGCGGTTAACACGCGCGCACTGTTGTTGCGTCTCGTCGTCAATTTCTAAGCCGCCTACGCGGCGGTTAACAAAGAAAAATATAATGATGTTGAAGAATAAAATTTCTAAGCCGCCTACGCGGCGGTTAACTAAATATTCCGACTATTAATATCAATAGTTTTTTTCTAAGCCGCCTACGCGGCGGTTAACGTGGTGCGAGTGTCGCAGGATTTATATATAATTTTCTAAGCCGCCTACGCGGCGGTTAACTAGAATTTTATCAGATTAACTATTTGGTTTAAATAAAAAAATAATCTATTTAGCATAAAAGACCCTTTTTTAAAAGACTGTATTTTTTATAATAAAATCAATGCATTATAAATAAGCAAAATAAAAGGGGTAAATTAGGGTAGTGAGAAATTTTGATTTATAACTATAAAGAGGAAAATATAATTTGTATTAATAGTAATGATGATCAGTAAGATTAAGCTATCTAAACTTAATCTAAAAATATATTTGGCATACACAGAGAATGTGTGAACAAACTGTGAGCATAAGTCTATGCTTAAGTTAGTTTATTTATTTGTAAAATAGCGGCTAAATTAACCTTTATATATATATTATTGATAGATAACTATTACTCATCTCTATCTTAACCAAATAATTAAAATAGACCGTCGAATTTTATAACCACTAAACAAGAACGATTCCATGCTTATTTTAATCTTGGCTAGCTATTTTAATACCTTGATAAATCTTATTAATTGTCAGTCATATAATTTATTTTTATTTATAACTATTAGTATTACGAACTCAAAGCGACATTAATATACGTATAAAACTTTATGTACCAAAATTTATATTTTATTACATTAAGACAATTTATAGACAATAAAAAAGCCCCTATATAAGGGGCTCATTAAATCAAAGATGTTTATTGTTCATCTGCTGAGTTAAGTAATTCAGCTAAATTTGCTGTTGCTTCTTCAGCAGTGATAGTCTGAGCAACATCTGATTGTGTATCAGCTGGTGCAGTTAAATCACGCTGTTTACGGCGTACACGTTCTTTATGATACGCATAGCCCGTACCCGCTGGAATTAAACGACCTACAATTACGTTTTCTTTTAGACCACGTAATTCATCATTTTTTCCTGCTACCGCAGCTTCAGTTAGTACGCGTGTAGTCTCTTGGAACGATGCCGCTGAGATAAATGATTCAGTGGTAAGTGATGCTTTAGTAATACCTAATAGGTCATGCACATATTCCGCTGGCGCTTTACCTTGCGCTTCTAATTCACGATTAACAATTTTGATCCGCGCAACTTCAAGTTGCTCACCTTCAAGGAATCGTGAATCACCTGTATTAGTAATCGTTCCTTTACGTAACATCTGACGTACAATAACTTCAATATGTTTATCATTGATCTTAACGCCTTGTAAGCGATAAACTTCTTGTACTTCATTTACGATATAACGTGTTACGGCATTCACACCACGTAAACGTAAGATATCATGTGGTGACTCAGGTCCATCAGAAATCACATCACCGCGTTGAACGTGTTCACCTTCAAATACGTTAAGCTGACGCCATTTTGGAATCATCTCTTCGTAAGGATCACTACCATCAATTGGGCTGATAACTAAACGGCGTTTACCTTTTGTCTCTTTACCAAAGGAAACAATACCATCGATTTCAGCCAAGATCGCCGGCTCTTTCGGTTTACGTGCTTCAAATAAGTCTGCAACACGCGGTAGACCACCAGTAATATCTTTAGTACCTACAGATTCTTGTGGGATCCGTGCCAAAGTATCACCCGTGTTGATTTGCATTCCGTCTTCTAGCTGTACTAATGCTTTACCTGGTAAGAAATATTGTGCTGGCATTTCAGATCCCGTCACAAATACATCATTGCCTTTGGCATCAACAATTTTGATCGCTGGACGTAAATCTTTACCTAAACCAGTACGTTCCGCTACATCTAATACGGCAATTGAAGATAAACCCGTTAGTTCATCAGTTTGACGAGTTATCGTTTGACCATCAACCATATCAACGAAACGAATATATCCACTTACTTCAGAAATAACTGGCATAGTATGTGGATCCCAGTTAGCGATGGTTTCACCTGCATTTACCGCTGAACCGTCACCTTTTGATAATACCGAACCATAAGGGATTTTATAGGTCTCTTTCATGCGACCTAATTCGTCAATTACCGTTAATTCAGAATTACGTGATGTAATCACTAATTTCTTATCGGAATTAATAACGTATTTCGCATTGGTTAATTTGATATTACCTTTATTACGGACCTGAATACTTGATTCTGCTGCTGCCCTTGACGCCGCACCACCGATATGGAACGTACGCATGGTTAACTGTGTACCTGGTTCACCGATTGATTGCGCTGCAATAACCCCAACCGCTTCACCTTTATTAATGATATGACCACGAGCAAGATCACGCCCATAACATTTTGCACATACACCGAAATCAGTATTACAGGATACGACAGAGCGTACTTTCACACTATCGATTAATTCTGCTTCTAATAGATCACAGAAATGTTCATCTAATAATGTATTACGTGGGATGAGAATATCCGCACTGCCTGGTTTTAATACATCTTCCGCCGTTACACGACCTAATACACGATCACGTAATGGTTCTTTAACATCCCCACCTTCAATAACTGGCGTCATTACAACCCCATCTAAGGTGCCACAGTCATCTTCAATGATAACTAAGTCTTGCGCTACATCAACTAAACGTCGAGTTAGGTAACCAGAGTTGGCTGTCTTAAGTGCGGTATCGGCCAAACCTTTACGTGCACCATGGGTAGAGATAAAGTATTGTAAAACGTTTAGACCTTCACGGAAGTTAGCTGTAATTGGTGTTTCGATGATCGAACCATCAGGTTTTGCCATTAGACCACGCATACCCGCTAACTGACGAATCTGTGCAGCCGAACCCCGCGCTCCAGAATCGGCCATCATATAAATGCTATTAAATGAGGCTTGTTTTTCTTGTTGGCCTTCGCGGTTAGTCACCATATCAGTGGATAAGTTATCCATCATTGCTTTAGCAACACGTTCATTGGCTGCCGCCCAAATATCGATAACTTTATTATAACGCTCACCTGCAGTGACTAAACCTGATTGGAACTGTTCTTGGATCTCTGCGACTTCCGCTTCCGCTTCATTAATGATTTCCGCTTTCTTCGATGGAATCACCATATCATCAATACCAACTGATACACCAGAACGCGCTGCATAAGCGAAACCAGTGTACATAATTTGGTCTGCTAAGATAACAGTCTGTTTCATTCCTAATTGGCGATAACATACGTTAAGCGTTTTAGAAATAGCTTTTTTACCTAATGCTTGGTTGATGATAGAGTACGGTAATCCTTTCGGAATAATTAACCATAAGATAGCACGGCCAACAGTCGTATCAATTAAACTGGTTTTTGCTTCCCAGTCTCCGGCACTATTTTTTGTATGTTCCGTAATTCGTACCTTAACGCGTGCATGTAACTCTGCTAAACCTAAACGATAAAGCTTTTCGGCTTCCTTCGGCCCATTTAACACCATGCCTTCGCCTTTGGCATTGATTTTATCCCGCGTCATATAGTAAAGACCCAATACCACGTCCTGAGAAGGAACGATAATTGGTTCACCACTTGCCGGTGATAAGATGTTATTCGTTGACATCATTAACGCACGAGCTTCAAGCTGAGCTTCTAAGGTTAAAGGTACGTGTACCGCCATCTGGTCACCATCGAAGTCGGCGTTAAAAGCAGCACAAACCAATGGGTGCAACTGAATCGCTTTACCTTCAATCAAAATAGGTTCAAATGCTTGAATACCTAAACGGTGAAGTGTTGGCGCACGGTTTAATAGTACCGGATGTTCGCGAATTACTTCATCTAAGATATCCCATACGATAGCATCTTCACGCTCAACCATTTTCTTAGCTGCTTTGATGGTTGTGGCATAACCACGGCGCTCTAATTTACCGTAAATAAATGGTTTAAATAGCTCTAATGCCATTTTTTTCGGTAAACCACATTGATGTAAACGTAAGTATGGACCTACAGTAATAACCGAACGACCAGAATAATCTACACGTTTACCAAGTAGATTCTGACGGAAACGACCTTGTTTACCTTTAATCATATCAGCTAATGATTTTAAAGGACGTTTGTTAGAGCCAGTAATCGCACGACCACGACGACCATTATCTAATAATGCATCAACAGATTCTTGTAACATTCGTTTTTCATTACGTACAATGATATCTGGTGCAGCTAAATCTAATAAACGTTTTAAACGGTTATTACGGTTGATCACTCGACGATAGAGATCATTAAGATCTGATGTGGCAAAACGGCCACCGTCAAGCGGTACTAAAGGTCTTAAATCTGGTGGTAATACCGGTAATACATTTAAGATCATCCATTCTGGTTTATTTTCAGATTGAATGAATGCTTCAATGATTTTAATCCGTTTAGTTAATTTTTTACGTTTAGTTTCTGAGTTAGTAATAGATAACTCTTCACGTAAAAGTTCACATTCTGCGTTAATGTCTAGATTACGTAATAGTGCCTGAATCGCTTCCGCACCCATACGCGCATCAAATTCATCACCAAATTCTTCTAACGCGTCAAGGTATTGCTCTTCAGTTAAGATTTGACCGCGTTCTAAATTAGTCATGCCACCATCAAGAACCATAAATGATTCAAAATAAAGCACGCGTTCAATATCACGTAATGGCATATCTAATAATAAACCAATACGAGAAGGTAATGATTTTAAAAACCATATATGCGCTGTTGGTGACGCAAGTTCAATATGACCCATACGTTCACGACGTACTTTAGTCTGTGTGACTTCAACGCCACACTTTTCACAGATTACACCGCGGTGTTTGAGACGCTTATATTTACCGCACAAACATTCATAATCTTTTACCGGCCCGAAGATACGAGCACAGAATAAACCATCACGTTCAGGTTTAAAAGTACGGTAGTTAATCGTTTCAGGTTTTTTAACCTCACCAAATGACCAAGAACGGATCATATCTGGCGACGCTAATCCAATTTTAATTGCATCAAACTCTTCTGTTTTAGTTTGTGCTTTTAGAAACTTTAATAAGTCTTTCACGAATTGGCTCCTGTGGAGTTAAACCAATTAGATAACTCATTGATTTTATTATAAATACAATGAGTTATCCATGTAAGTGGGTCTCACCCAGTATTTAGTTAGAATTACTCTTCATCTAACTCAATATTAATCCCTAACGAACGGATCTCTTTTAATAACACATTAAAGGATTCCGGAATCGCAGGTTCCATTTGATGATTGCCATCTACAATATTTTTGTACATTTTGGTACGACCGTTAACGTCATCCGATTTAACAGTTAACATTTCTTGTAAGGTATAAGCAGCACCGTAAGCTTCAAGTGCCCATACTTCCATCTCACCGAAACGCTGACCACCGAATTGCGCTTTACCACCAAGTGGTTGCTGAGTAACCAGACTATAAGAACCCGTTGAACGTGCATGCATTTTGTCATCAACTAAGTGATTCAATTTAAGCATGTACATATAACCTACAGTTACTGGACGCTCAAATTTTTCACCGGTACGACCATCATATAACGTAATTTGTCCTGATGTCGGAATATCGCCTAACTCAAGCAACGATTTGATTTCCGCTTCTTTAGCACCATCAAATACAGGCGAGGCAAGTGGCATACCATTACGCAAGTTACCAGCAAGTACCATAACTTCCTGATCACTAAAGGTTGATAAATCAACTTTTTGACCAACACCTAAACCAAGATCATAAGCTTTTTGGATAAATTCACGTAATTTTTTGATTTCAGCTTGCTGTTTCAGTAGGGCATCAATTTTGTTACCAATACCTTTCGCAGCCATACCTAAATGGGTTTCTAAAATCTGACCGATATTCATACGTGACGGTACACCCAGTGGGTTTAACACGATATCGACTGGCTGACCACTTTCATCATATGGCATATCTTCAATTGGGTTGATTTTTGAAATAACCCCTTTGTTACCATGACGACCAGCCATTTTATCACCTGGTTGAATTTGGCGTTTAACCGCAAGATAAACTTTAACAATTTTCAGTACGCCTGGTTGTAAATCATCCCCTTGGGTGATCTTCATCCGTTTCGCTTCCAGTTTCTTGTCAAACTCAGCTTTAATTTCATCGTACTGTTGAGCTAGCTGCTCTAACTGCTCTTGTTTTTCTTCGTCAACAACACCAAGCGTTAACCATTTATCACGCGATAATAGATCAAGTTTAGCCGCTTCAATGCCACCAGCAATTAATACTTCACGGATACGCGCAAATAAAGCCGCTTCTAGAATTTGACGTTCTTCAGTCAAATCTTTACGTACTTCTTTTAATTGCATATCTTCAATTTCAAGTGCGCGTTTATCTTTAACAACGCCATCACGCGTAAAGACTTGTACGTCAATGACTGTACCCGATACCCCATTTGGTACACGTAACGAAGTATCTTTTACATCCGATGCTTTTTCACCAAAAATTGCACGTAGTAATTTTTCTTCTGGTGTTAATTGTGTTTCACCTTTAGGCGTTACTTTACCCACCAGAATATCGCCGCCTTTGACTTCAGCACCGATATATACGATACCTGACTCATCGAGTTTCGATAACGCTGCTTCACCTACATTTGGAATATCGGCGGTAATCTCTTCAGCACCAAGCTTGGTATCACGAGATACACAAGATAACTCTTGAATATGGATTGAAGTGAAACGATCGTCTTGAACAACACGCTCAGAGACTAAAATCGAGTCCTCGAAGTTATAACCATTCCATGGCATAAATGCCACACGCATATTCTGACCTAAGGCTAATTCACCTAAATCGGTTGATGGACCATCAGCTAAGACATCACCGCGTTCCACTTTTTCATTTAAATCAACGCATGGTAACTGATTAATACATGTATTTTGGTTGGAACGCGTGTATTTAGTTAAACTATAGATATCAATACCCGCTTCACCGGCGTACATTTCATCTTCATTAACATTAATCACTATCCGTGATGCATCCACATACTGTACAGTACCACCACGTTTTGCTACAACGGTAACGCCGGAGTCAACAGCAACTGCTCGTTCCATACCGGTACCAACAAATGGTTTTTCTGCTTTTAATGTTGGGACTGCTTGACGTTGCATGTTCGCACCCATCAAGGCACGGTTAGCATCGTCATGTTCGAGGAATGGAATTAATGAAGCACCCACAGAAACGATCTGTTGGGTTGATACGTCCATATAGTTAATTTGGTCACGACTATGCAAACCAGATTCACCATTTAAACGGCAGGTAACTAAGTCTTCAGCAAAACGACCATTCTCATCTAAGTTTGAGTTAGCCTGAGCAATAACATAGCTGCTTTCATCAATCGCAGATAAATAATCAATCTCATCGGTGACAATACCATCAACCACTTTACGATATGGGGTTTCAAGGAAGCCATATTCATTGGTACGTGCATAGACCGCTAATGAGTTGATCAAACCGATGTTTGGACCTTCCGGTGTTTCGATTGGACATACGCGACCATAATGGGTTGGATGTACGTCTCGCACTTCAAAGCCCGCACGTTCACGTGTTAAACCACCTGGACCTAACGCGGAAATACGGCGTTTATGTGTAATTTCCGATAATGGATTATTCTGATCCATAAACTGTGATAACTGGCTTGAACCAAAGAACTCACGAATAGCCGCTGAAATTGGCTTAGCATTAATCATATCTTGTGGCATTAAGGAATCGAGATCACCAATAGATAGACGTTCTTTTACCGCACGTTCAACACGTACTAAACCAATACGGAATTGGTTTTCTGCCATTTCACCAACAGAACGGATACGACGATTACCTAAGTGGTCAATATCATCCACTTCGCCTTGCCCGTTACGGATATCAATTAATTTTTTCAGGACATCAACGATATCTTCACGAGATAATACGCTACCGCCCTCAGTCTCACTGCGTCCTAAAGAACGGTTAAACTTCATGCGACCAACCGCTGATAAATCGTAGCGCTCTTCAGAGAAGAACATATTATCAAATAATGATTCTGCTGCTTCTTTTGTTGGTGGTTCACCTGGGCGCATCATACGATAAATTTCAACTAATGCACTTAAACGATCGCTTGTTGGGTCATTACGCAATGTTTCTGAAATATATGGACCATGATCAAGATCATTAGTAAATAATGTCTCAATTCGCTTAAATCCTTCACTGCTTAATTGCGCTAATAACTCTAAAGTAATTGGTGTATTAGCTTGAGCGACGACTTCACCCGTAATTTCGCTTACATAATCTTTAGAAAGAATCTTACCGATAATATAGTCAACAGGCACATCTATTTTTGTTATTTCATCTTTTTCTAGTTGCCTAATATGACGTGCGGTAATACGGCGTCCTTTCTCGACATAAACTTTACCTTTAACTTCAATATCAAACTGAGCTGTTTCACCACGTAAACGTTCAGGAACTAATTCCATTTTCAGTTTATTTTTAGCCACTTCAAAAATGACTTTATCAAAGAAAAGATCCAAAATTTGTTGAGTGTCATAGCCTAATGCACGTAAAATTATTGTTGCCGATAATTTACGACGACGGTCAATACGCGCAAACAGGTTATCTTTCGGGTCAAATTCAAAATCAAGCCAAGAACCACGGTATGGGATAATACGTGCATTGTAAAGTACTTTACCTGATGAGTGCGTTTTACCCTTATCGCTATCAAAAAATACGCCAGGGCTACGATGTAACTGAGAAACAATAACACGCTCAGTACCATTAATAACAAAAGTACCGTTATCCGTCATTAACGGAATTTCACCCATGTAAACATCTTGTTCTTTAATGTCCTTAACCGTTCCTTCAGGCGCATCTTTATCATAAATGACCAGACGTAATTTTACACGTAATGGCGCAGAATAAGTAATACCACGAATCTGACACTCTTTTACATCAAAAACAGGTTCACCTAAGCGATAATTAACATACTGTAATTCTGCATTACCACTGTAACTTTTTATTGGAAAGATTGAACGGAACGCAGCTTCTAGACCATACTGGCCTTCGGGATCCTGCTCAATAAACTTCTGGAACGAATCAAGTTGAATAGAAAGAAGATAAGGTATATCCAGAACTTGTGGACGTTTACCAAAATTCTTACGAATTCGTTTTTTCTCGGTATAGGAATAAACCATTGGTTCCTCAACTTGCTGATCTGTGACCTAACATGCCCGAAGACAGGGTCATGCAATATTATAAAAATTATCAGAAATAGGAGTTAGACTCATTGATTTCACTATGTAAAATACTTAATTTCTGACACCTTATCGAAAATATGTTAAATATCAATTGATTAGGTTTTGATTTGATACATCCATTATACGATAATTTAGCCAAAATAGCATAAATTATAATGGTATATCCTTACAGCGCAAAAAGGCTGGTGATAAAAAACCACCAGCCATCAGCCCAAATTAGGCTGCAAATTTTAATACAAACTTATTTAAGTTCGACAGATGCACCAGCTTCTTCAAGTGCTTTCTTAAGTGCTTCAGCATCATCTTTGCTTGCTGCTTCTTTAACAGTTGCAGGTGCAGATTCAACAAGATCTTTCGCTTCTTTAAGACCAAGACCAGTTGCACCACGAACTGCTTTGATAACAGCAACTTTGTTACCGCCAGCAGCAGTTAATACAACGTCAAACTCAGTTTTTTCTTCAGCTGCTTCAGCTGGACCTGCTGCTGCTACAGCTACTGCTGCTGCTGCAGAAACACCAAATTTTTCTTCCATCATTGAAATTAATTCAACAACGTCCATTACTGACATTTCAGCAACTGCGTCTAAAATTTGCTCTTTAGTGATAGACATAATAAATATTCCTAAATTTACAAGTTATTTGTTTATTAATTAACACATCTAATCGCGATAATAAAGTGGCGACTAAGCCGCTTCTTTTTGATCGCGAATCGCTGCAATAGTACGAACCAATTTGCCTGCTGCGGCTTCTTTCATGGTTGACATTAAGCGAGCTAATGCTTCTTCGTAAGTTGGTAAAGTTGCTAAACGGTCAATATTGGCCGCCGTAATTAACTCACCTTCAAAGGCTGCTGCTTTAATCTCAAATTTGTCATTTCCTTTAGCAAACTCTTTAAATAAACGAGCTGCGGCACCTGGGTGCTCATTAGAAAATGCAATAAGAGTAGGACCAACAAACGTATCTTTTAAACACTCATAAGGTGTGCCTTCTACGATACGACGTAATAAAGTATTACGTACAACACGCATATAAACACCCGCTTCACGAGCAGATTTACGTAATGCTGTCATTTTTTCTACAGTTACGCCACGTGAGTCAGCAACAACTGCAGATAGCGCACCTTTGGCGATTTCATTAACTTCAGCAACAATTGCTTGTTTATCTTGAAGATTTAGTGCCATTGGTTTTACTCCTGGATTAAACTAGGCTTGCACCTAGACTCACTGTACTGACATGATCAGCAATCATAGCTAGATAACTAATCTTTATCAGCGTTATTACGGTGAGCAGAGATCCAGATTATTTCAATTATATCTATCAATTAAAATAACTATATGGTTCTGTCACCGTCTACGTAGGGAAATTAAGTAAAATTAGATAACACTAATCTTACACCTACGGTCTTGGACGGGGTCCGGAAAAGGACGGACGCCAACCTATTTATTTTCCTACTAAAGTAGGTTGAAAACTTAGTTAACTGTTGTCACTAAGCTATTTTGGTCAATCGCAACGCCAGCACCCATAGTGGTAGACAGGCTTACTTTCTTGACATAAACGCCTTTAGACGTAGAAGGTTTAGCTCGTTTTAATGCAACGATTAATGCTTCTAAGTTCTCTTTTAATTTATCTGCATCAAAGTCAACTTTACCGATAGTGGTATGGATAATACCATTTTTATCATTACGGTAGCGGACCTGACCTGCTTTGGCATTTTTCACTGCTTCAGCAACATTTGGCGTTACGGTACCCACTTTCGGGTTTGGCATTAAACCACGTGGACCAAGAATCTGACCTAATTGTCCAACGATACGCATTGCGTCTGGAGAGGCAATTACTACGTCAAAATTCATTTCGCCTTTTTTGATTTGTTCTGCAAGATCTTCCATACCAACTAATTCAGCACCAGCTTCTTTCGCTGCTTCAGCATTAGCGCCTTGAGTGAAGACCGCAACACGAACACTACGACCAGTACCGTGTGGAAGAACGATAGCACCACGGACATTTTGATCTGATTTACGTGCATCGATACCTAGGTTAACAGCAACATCAACACTTTCAACAAATTTCGCTGTTGCTAACTCTTTTAATAAAGTTACCGCTTCAGTAATTTCATACTGTTTAGTTGCATCAACTTTTTCGCGGATAAGTCTCGCTCGTTTGGTTAATTTAGCCATTCGATTATTCCTCCACTTCCAAGCCCATTGAACGTGCAGTACCTTCAATAGAACGCATCATTGATTCAATGGTCGCACCATTCATATCGGCTGCTTTCGTTTCAGCAATTTCACGAATTTGTGCTGAAGTTACTTTACCCACTTTCTTCTTATTAGGTTCACCAGAACCTGATTTGATTTTCGCTGCTTTTTTCAATAATACAGCGGCAGGTGGAGTTTTGATTTCAAAAGTGAATGAACGGTCCGCATAAACAGTAATAACTACTGGAGTAGGAAGACCTTTTTCTAGGCTTTCTGTACGCGCATTGAATGCTTTACAGAATTCCATGATATTAACACCATGTTGACCTAACGCAGGACCAACCGGTGGACTTGGATTTGCCGCACCAGCTGCAACTTGCAATTTAATGTAAGCTGTGACTTTTTTTGCCATTTGTCGTTTTCCTTATCTTGGGTACTATCGCCTCTGTTAAACCGATAACATACAGCTCCCCTAAGTTAATTGAGGGCAAAATTATGCTATAAAACTAATCAAATTGCAAGCTCAAGTTATCAATTAAATAACATTCATCTGTTATGCCATTTGATTTAACATTATCAAAAAAATTTTATTCATTATTAAATAATATTTTTCTATAGGTATAGATTATTTCCCAAAATAATAGTAATAAATAAAATAATATAGAAAATAATGATAGTTGCTAAATAGATCAATGTATATAACCAATAGGCGGCAAGATTGATTAATGCTTCTTTTATATTGCATATATCGTTGGTTTGAACTAATTGTTTAAAACTTCTACCCGATAAAAATAATTTCCAACCAGCAATAATCATAGGGATACCAAAAATAGCACTAATTATTCCTAGACATATAAAAACCCCACCGATGATACCGAAGACACCAAATACTTTTTGCACGGTACCAATAAACGACATTTTCTGAATTAATTGTTTATCTAAAACTAAATTATTTAAGTTATCTGTTATTTGTTGCATAATCGTTATTATTTCCTTGAATGATTAAATATTTGTAGCAAAAACTATCATACTACTGGTCTCTAAAAATAAAAAATTATTTGTTCAAAAAACAATCTAACCTTAAAAACCGTTGTAAAATAGTAATAACTGGCTTAAATAAACGTATAGAATTAACCTAAAGATACCCAATCTTATAAATAGTCTCTTTTCCTAAAATCGGACTTTATCACGCCCAGACGTTTTTACTATTAAGTAACGTGGAAGCAAACATTGATAAATTATTATGAATAAACCAACAATACAAATAATCATTATGCTTTATATAATCGACTGATTTTTTAAATGACACAGAAAAAATAAGCTAATGAAGCTCAATAACAGCTGTTGTTTATTTACTAAATAACGATTTACGGGTTAATGCTAAATATTAACCCGTTAAATTTAATCTATATATGATATGGAATTAACAAGACCATTTTTAGAATAAGTCACTTATCCCAAGAATATATTTTTAATCTAAATTTAAATACCTAATTTAGACCAAATCTCATCAATATGTGCTACAACTTTAGGATCTTTTTCTATAATAGTTCCCCACTCTCTAGTGGTTTCCCCTTGCCATTTGTTGGTCGCATCTAAACCCATTTTTGAGCCTAAACCAGCTATAGGTGAAGCAAAATCCAAATAATCAATCGGCGTATTGTCAATAAAGGTTGTATCTCTACGCGGATCCATTCTTGTTGAGATCGCCCACATCACATCTTTCCAATCACGCGCGTTGATATCATCATCACATATAATCACAAATTTCGTATACATAAATTGGCGTAAATAAGACCAAACCCCCATCATCACTCGTTTAGCATGCCCAGGATACTGTTTTTTTATGGTCACAATGGCGATACGGTAAGAACAGCCTTCCGGTGGTAAATAAAAATCGACGATTTCTGGAAATTGTTTCTGCAAAATAGGAATGAACACTTCATTTAATGCTAGTCCCAATATAGAAGGCTCATCAGGTGGTCTACCAGTATAAGTCGAATGATAAATGGCGTCTTGGCGCTGAGTAATATGGGTAATAGTCATTACATGAAATTGTTCTACTTCATTATAATAACCAGTATGATCGCCATAAGGACCTTCTTTCGCCATTTCTGTTGGATCAATGTATCCTTCTAATACAATTTCGGCACTAGCTGGCACGTCTAATTCACAAGAAAGCGCTTGTACTACTTCCGTTCTTTTGCCTCGTAATAATCCAGCAAAAGCGTATTCAGATAAAGTATCAGGTACTGGCGTTACTGCGCCTAAAATTGTCGCAGGATCTGCGCCTAAAGCCACAACCACAGGAAAACGTTCACCCGGATGAGCATGTTGCCACTCTTGAAAATCAAGGGCCCCACCACGATGGGATAACCAACGCATAATAAGTTTGTTCCTTGCTAATTTTTGTAGGCGATAGACCCCTAGATTTTGCCGTTCTTTATTTGGTCCTTTAGTAATTGTTAAACCCCAAGTAACTAGCGGTGCAACATCACCTGACCAACAATGCATAATGGGTATTTGATCTAAATCGACCTCTTCATCAACAAAACAACGGGCTTGACAAGGTGCTGAGGTACGCTTTTTTACTGGCATATTCAAGACTTGCTTATATTTTGGTAATACACCTAAAAATTGTCTTACCCCTTTTGGTGGTTCAGGCTCACGCAGAAATGCCAATAAATGTCCAATATCACGCAAAGCAGATATATCTTGTTGCCCCATAGCCAAAGCAACACGCCGCGTCGTACCAAATAAATTACATAGCACAGGCATTTGATAACCGATAGGATTCATAAATAGTAATGCTGGACCTTCTTTACGTAGTACACGATCAGCAATTTCCGTCATTTCTAAATACGGATCAACGGGGTAAGTAATACGTTTTAGTTCACCGATGGATTCAAGATAATCGATAAAATCCCTTAAATCTGCATATTTCATTGTTTAATGTATCCTATTTTACGATATAGCTCAGTATACACTGATTTCAATGGTAAGATAAACGCAGAGAATTGCTAGACTAAATAAGTGATATTTATCTAAAAACAGAAATATTATCCCTATGATTGCGCATCACTCCAAATTAGGGGATAAATTTTAACTAATAAAATCAATTGGTTACATTTTTTACCCTTAATTGATTTTATTGTTTTTTTTGTTAAAATAGGTCGCCTTGAATTTATGATATATTCACTTGATCTTCATAGTCTATGACGTAAGCATAATTAGTAATATTGAGATAATCATGGCAAATAAGATATTTCCAATCGATAATGACCAGTTACTACAATATGGTAAAGAATTATTAGCATTGGAACTTTATGAGGCAACTAAATTACCAGACCGACTGGGAGAAGATTTTATTACTGCCTGTCGCCTTATTTTAGCTACCAAAGGTAAAGTCGTGGTATCTGGTATTGGTAAATCTGGACATATTGGTAGAAAGATTGCTGCCTCCTTAGCTAGCACTGGAACGCCATCATTTTTTATGCACCCATCAGAAGCACTACATGGTGATTTAGGTATGGTTGAAAAAAATGACGTAGCACTGCTTATCTCTTATTCGGGTCGAGCTAAAGAATTTAATCTTATTTTACCTTTATTAGCGGCAATGGAAGTGCCTATTATAGCTATCACGGGTAATAAAAATTCACCATTAGCGCATGCTGCTCAAGCCGTACTTGATATTAGTATAGAAAAAGAAGCGTGCCCCATGGGGCTGGCTCCAACCAGTAGTTCAACCAATACCTTATTAATGGGCGATGCGTTAGCGATTACCTTAATGCGGGCAAAACAGTTTGATGAACACGATTTTGCCCGTTCGCACCCAGCTGGTAGCCTTGGTGCAAAATTACTGATTCAAGTAAAAGATGTCATGCGCACTGGTGACCAAATTCCACGTATTTCACCAAAGGCAACTGTCTTTGATGCTATGCTAGAATTAAGCCGCACCGGTCTTGGTTTAGTCATGATTTGCGATGATAAAAATCATATCTTAGGCGTCTTTACTGATGGTGATTTACGTCGTTTATTGCTAAAAAATGGCACGTTACAAGATGCGATTACCCAAGTGATGATCTCACCAGGATACCGATTACCAGAAGATTGGAAAGCGGTTGAAGCCCTTAAAAATTTACATGATCATAATATTAGTGCAGCCCCCGTCGTTAATCATCACGACGAATTGATCGGAGCGCTAAATATCTATGATTTACACCAATCAGGTATTGGTTAGTTGTTAATGCATTGACTAATAACGTAAAAACACCTAAAACGTAAAACCAATGATATTACAACAAAAGTATATAAAAAGAGAAATTAGCATCATCAGAATGGGAATAGTAACAACGATTTGCAATAATATTTCAATAATGCGCGTTTTAATTCAGCAATTTGGTATTTCTTACTTGCCAAATAGCCGCAACTATTGAGATAATTATTGACTTAAATTTTGTTCTTTTCCGATGGGGACTAAAAATAACAGGCTTATAGAATTCTATAAGAGAAATACATTAACCAACAAAATGACGATACCACAATGGCAGAGAAACGAAATATTTTTCTTATTGGCCCGATGGGGGCAGGTAAAAGTACTATTGGTAAGCAAATTGCACAACAATTAGCGATGGAATTTTTTGATTCTGACCAAGAAATTGAAAAAAGAACTGGTGCTGATATTGCATGGATATTTGATTTAGAAGGCGAAGAAGGTTTTCGTATTCGCGAAGAAAAAGTCATCAATGAGCTAACCGAAAAACAAGGGGTTGTTTTGGCCACGGGTGGTGGTTCAGTGCTATCTAAAGACACCAGAAATAAATTATCTGCAAGGGGAATTGTTGTTTATCTTGAAACGACAATTGAAAAGCAGATGGCGCGGACTCAGAAAGATAAACGACGCCCATTATTACAAGGTGGCAATGCGCCACGTGAACGTTACGAAGAAATGGCAAAACAACGAAATCCATTATATGAAGAAATAGCCGATATAATAATTAAAACTGATGAGCAAAGTGCTAAAAGTATGGCTAATTATATTATTGAACAAATAGATCAAATCTAGGTTATCTTAAATATGTCAATAATATTTTTTGATTCTTTTGCTTTGATCTTTAATGTATAAGGAGTATGTACGCTATGAGCGATTTACATCCAGAAACAATGCAATCCCCAAAAGATAAGCTATTATTTGCCAACGAAAGAAAAAAACGTTTAAGACTGACTAATCAATTTAATAGAACAACGATGATTCTAGTCTTGATTATCGCCGTTTTATTACTTTTAATCAGTTTCTTACTTTTCCGTACCCCTGATACGGCAGATAGTAATGGCATGAATCGTCATCAAACTGGCAATCAATATCAAACAAATAGAATTGAAAGCAGATATACAGGTCAGACAAATCAAAATAACTCAGAATTCACGACAGATCCAAGTTACTCTGATTTATCTGATTATGAGATGAATGGTCGTTCGCTCAACATTGATGGGCAAGAAATTTCTCGTACGCCGACAGAATCAGCGCGTGGACAAAGTGATAACAAGTCACAGCTAGTTATTCCAGGCGAAATTGTTGATGAATTTGACAGCAGACAACGCAAAGAATTCATTAATAATCAAATGGATGCAAAATCCTACTTTAACGAATTGCCATTAGCGAATAATCTCGACACCAAGCATTATACTATTCAGTTAATTGGTTCATCGTCACTACCTAGCATATTAGATTTTGCAAAGAAAAATCGTGTTACGAACTACCAAATCTATGAGACTCGTCGCTATGACAAGATCTGGTTTGTGCTAATCAAAGGCAATTATCCGACTAAAGGGGATGCGCTAGAAGCACTTAATGCGCTTCCTGATGAGTTAAAAACCAATGGACCATGGGTAAGAATGGGTGAAGCCATACTTAAAGATAAGTTATAGGAGCTGATGTCTGATTCATGGTTAAGTTACACATATTACCACATTGGGGTGCCTTTTGAAAAAAAGCCGGGCTTTTCTAAAGTGGGCGGGAGGAAAATACACTTTAATTGAGAAAATACGTTATCATCTGCCAGAAGGGGAAACATTAATAGAGCCTTTTGTTGGCGCAGGGTCGGTGTTTCTAAACACCGACTATGAACGTTATATTTTGGCAGATATTAACCAAGATCTTATTTCATTATTTAAGACGATTAAACACACACCGCAAAAATTTATTAATGATGCTAAGCTGCTGTTTACCGCCAATAATAATCAAGAAAGTGCATTTTATCAATTTAGACAATTGTTCAATCAAAGTAAGGATCCTTATCAACGATCATTACTTTTTCTATACTTAAATCGCCACTGTTTTAATGGATTATGCCGCTATAATAATAGCGGTGAATTTAATGTCCCCTTTGGCAAATATCAAAAAATTTATTTTCCTGAAAAGGAGATTATTTTCTTTTCCGAAAAAGCAAAAAAAGCAAAATTTATTTGTGCCAATTATCACAAAGTAATGAAACAGGCCAAAAAAGGGTCGGTAATTTACTGTGATCCCCCTTATGAGCCATTAACCTATAGTGCCAATTTCACGACGTACTATAAAAATGGTTTCAATCAGCAGGACCAAAAAAGATTAGCGATATTAGCAGAAAAAATTGCTGCCAAATCAAGCATACCGGTACTTATTTCCAATCACGATACGGAAAATACCCGTGAATGGTATAAAAAAGCGAAAATCCATCATGTAGAGACACGACGCTCCATCAGTTGCTATGGACAAAGTAGAAAAAAAATCCAAGAGTTACTCGTGCTATATCAATAATCAAGGCATACTAAGATACTGAGTCATCAGATAGAGGTATACTCATGAAAAATTATTTAATTGCTCCTTCGATTCTCTCTGCCGATTTTGCCCGACTGGGTGAAGAAACAGCTAAGGTACTTGCCGCGGGTGCTGATGTTATTCATTTTGATGTTATGGATAATCATTATGTACCAAATTTAACCATGGGTCCTATGTTCTGTCAGGCATTACGTGATTATGGCATTACCGCGCCTATTGATGTTCATCTAATGGTCTCCCCCGTTGATGATTTAATCCATGCGTTTGCCAAAGCTGGTGCGACACACATTTCCTTTCATCCCGATGCAACAACGCATGTTAATCGATCCATTCAATTAATTCATGATCAAGGTTGCACCGCGGGTATTGTTTTAAACCCAGCAACCCCTTTAAATCACCTCGATTACCTTATGGATGATATTGATTTGATTTTATTAATGAGTGTCAACCCCGGATTTGGAGGACAAGCATTTATACCTAATACGCTAACCAAATTAAAACAAGTACATCAGTTAATTGATCAAAGTGGACGCGCTATCCGCTTAGAAGTTGACGGGGGCGTAAAAGTAACTAATATTGCTGAAATTGCCAAAGCAGGGGCCGATATGTTTGTTGCTGGATCGGCTATTTTTGATGCCGCCGATTATCAACAAGTGATTCAGCAAATGCGCCATCAACTTAGCCAAATAACCGCATAAATTTCACACCTGACAAGGAAGAATATATGAATTCACACGCTAAATCATTTGAGGATATTCAGGCGATCGCCTTTGATTTAGATGGTACGTTAGTCGATAGTGTACCAGGGCTAGCAAAAGCTATGCAACTCACCTTAGCAGATCTTGCTTTACCCACCGTCACCGATGAACAAATAAAAACGTGGGTGGGGAATGGTATTGATAAATTAATTGAACGGGCACTTAACGCAGTAAAAGCGCCTTTATCACTACAAGCAGAAGCGCAAACTCATTTTCACCAACATTATCGTCAACATATTGATAGTGGTACACGGTTGTTTCCAGGTGTTAAACAAACACTACAAACATTAAAAGACAATGGTTATCCGATAGCATTAGTCACCAATAAAGCCGCCAAATTTTTACCTGACTTATTGGCATCGCTCGAAATTCAAGACTATTTTAATCTTGTTTTAGGCGAAGGTGACGTGATCAAACTCAAACCCCATCCGGCTCCCCTTTACTTAGTTATGGCAACTTTTGGCATATATAGTGATCAACTGCTTTTTATTGGCGACTCGCGCAACGATATTCGCGCAGCGAAAAATGCCCAGTGCCCAACTATTGGCATGAGTTATGGTTATAATTATGGTGAACCAATTAGCTATACCCATCCCGATGTGATTTGTGATAAATTCACGGAGATTTTATCCTATTTATCCTTACCCAAACCGGCAGCAAAAAAATAATTTAAAACAGTAATAACGACAACCAAACGAGATGAAATAAAGGTCTAATTATGAGTAAACCTATTGTATTTAGTGGCGCACAGCCTTCTGGTGAACTAACGATTGGTAACTATTTAGGTGCATTGCGCCAATGGGTTAAGTTACAAGACGAATATGATTGTATCTATTGCATTGTTAACCAACATGCCATTACGGTTAGACAAGATCCAGAAAAACTACGTCAAGCAACGCTTGATACTCTTGCTCTCTATCTCGCTTGCGGTATCGATCCAGAAAAGAGTACCATCTTTGTTCAGTCTCATGTACCTGAACACGCCCAATTAGGGTGGATCCTTAACTGCTATACCTACTTTGGCGAGTTAAGCCGTATGACACAATTTAAAGATAAATCTGCACGCCACGCTGAAAACATCAATGCTGGGCTATTCGATTATCCAGTATTAATGGCTGCGGATATTTTACTTTATCAAACCAGTCAAGTTCCGGTAGGCGAAGATCAAAAACAACATCTTGAACTAGCCCGTAATATTGCTGCACGTTTTAATAGTTTATATGGTGATATTTTTAAAGTCCCTGAACCCTTTATCCCCACATCAGGTGCTCGAGTGATGTCATTACAAGATCCAACCAAAAAAATGTCAAAATCGGATGATAATCGTAATAATGTGATTGGTTTACTTGAAGAGTTAAAATCAGTAGAAAAAAAATTCAAGCGTGCTGTTACCGACTCGGATGAACCACCTATCGTACGTTATGATGTTAAAAATAAACCAGGGATTGCTAATCTATTAGATATTCTTTCTGGTGTCACCAATAAAAGTATTAGCCAATTAGAACAAGAATTTGAAGGCAAAATGTATGGCCATCTAAAAACCGAAGTTGCTCATCAAGTAACGCAAATGTTATCTGAATTACAGCTCCGTTATCTACAATTTAGAAATGATGAGGCTTACCTAGCGCAAGTGATGCATAAAGGGGCGCAAAAAGCCCGTACTAGAGCGCAAGCGACACTAAACAAAGTCTATGATGCTATTGGTTTTATTCGTTAATTAATCACCAAACCTAAAGGGAAGAAAGCAGGAACGGATATGAAGATTATTATTCTCGGTGCTGGACACACAGGAAGTGCCCTCGCTGAATATTTGGTGACAGATAGCAGTAATAATATTACCGTCATTGATGAAGATCAGCAGCGTTTACAAGCATTACAAGAACGATTTGATCTTCAAGTTATCCATGGCAAAGCCTCTTATCCACAAATTCTAAGCGATGCTGGTGCTAAAGATGCTGATATGCTGGTTGCCGTCACCAATTGCGATGAAACAAATATGATTGCTTGTCAGTTAGGAAATGGTCTGTTTCATATTCCACAAAAAGTCGCGCGGATTCGAGCGGCTGAATACAATGACGACGATTATCCTCTATTTAATTCAGATATTATTGCTATCGATCATATTATTTCGCCAGAAAAAATGATTACCAAAAGTATTTATAAGCTTATTCAATATCCTGGTACCTTACAAGTTGTTATGTTTCATCATAAACAAGTCGCGCTTGCTGTAGTTAAAGCCTATTATGGTGGCGCACTGGTCGGCGATGAACTTTCAGCGCTTAAGGCTCATTTACCGTTGCTTGATGCGCGTATTGTGGCGATCTATCGACAAGATAGATTTATCCGCCCTATTGGTTCAACCATTATTGAAGCAGGCGATGAAATCTATTTTATTACTATCCCTAATAACATCAAAGCGATAACAAATGAATTACAACGTTTAGAAAAACCTTATAAACGTATTATTATTAGTGGTGGGGGAAGTATCGGTTTAGCGCTCGCCAAGCATTTAGAAAATGATTACCAAGTTAAACTAATCGAACAGAATCGTCAAAAAGCCGAATTTATTGCCGAACAATTAGCCAATACCACGGTATTGCATGGCGAATCATCGGATCAAGAGTTACTACTACAGGAACAAATAGAAGATACCGATCTATTTGTAGCGGTCACTAGCGATGACGAAAGCAATATTATGTCAGCCATGCTAGCGAAACGTATGGGGGCTAAAAAAGTTATTGTCTTGATCCAACGACAAGCTTATTTAGCCTTAATTAGTGATAGCGTAATTGATATTACCCTCTCTGCTCAACATGCAACCATTTCAGCCTTACTTCGACACATTCGGCAATCCGATATCATTAGCATTACCGCATTAAGGCATGGGATTGCCGAAGCCATTGAAATTGTTGCTCACGGTGATGATCAGACCTCAAAAGTCGTTGGTCGCCCCCTGTCTGAAATTCGCCTACCAGGTGCGGCAACCATTGGCGCAATTATACGTAATAATGATGTCCTAATTGCTAACGATGATATTCGCATAGAAGATAACGATCACATTCTGGTCTTTTTACCTGATCGCAAATATGTCAACGATATTGAAAGATTATTCAAAACCAGATAATAAGTTAACGAGGTTATAAAATAAAGCCAGATCAACTGGCTTTATTTCGTTATCGTTTTCAACGATTATTTTGACTCACTCATACCCTCATTCAATAACTGTTGTAACTGTTCCTGAATATCAAACCACGCCATCTCTACTGCTTCTAATGCCGCTTTATGCTGGCTTTGCTGCTGAATTAACACCGTTAGTGCCTGTTTTTGCTCTGCTTGATAAAGATTATTATCCGCCAAGCGTTGTTCAATATCTGCTAATTCATCCGTTAATTGAGCCATCTGCTTTTCTAGCTTAGCAATAGTTTTATTTAATGGCTGAGCCCGTGCGCGTATCTGCGCATCTATCTGTCTTTGCTGTTTACGATCAACTTTAGTATTGATCGATTTAACCTCAACTGAAGCTATACTAGCAAACTCCTTTTGTTGATTAGCTAACCAATCTTGATAATCATCTAAATCACCCGCAAATGGGATAACTTGCTTATTATCAACTAAATAAAATTCATCGGTCACTGATCGTAATAAATGACGATCGTGCGATACCACCACCAATGCCCCTTGAAAATCAATCAAAGCTTCGGTTAATGCTTGACGCATATCCAAGTCTAAATGGTTGGTCGGTTCATCTAGTAATAATAAATTAGGTTTTTGCCACACAATCAACGCTAATACTAATCGCGCTTTTTCTCCCCCAGAAAAAGCACCTGTTGCTTGTAATACTTTATCACCGCGAAAATCAAAGCCCCCTAAATAATTACGCAATTGCTGCTCTGTGGTTTGAGGTGTAGCCAAGCGTGCTAAATGCCAAAGCGGTGACTCATCCGTTCGCAGGGTCTCTAATTGGTGTTGAGCAAAATAACCTAGCTTAACCCCTTTTGCCAGACTCACTTCGCCACTTAACGCAGCTAATTCGCCGGCTAATAACTTAATTAACGTCGATTTACCCGCGCCATTACGTCCTAACAAACCAATACGTGAACCGGGAACTAAATTTAACTTAATTTTCTCAAGTATAACGTTACTCTCATAACCAGCGACAACATCGCTCATTTTTAATAATGGATTGGGCAAATCATCAGGTGGACTAAATTCAAAATGAAAAGGATTATCGACATGCGCAGGGGCAATATACGCCATACGCTCCAACATTTTAATGCGGCTCTGCGCCTGTTTGGCTTTCGTCGCCTTAGCGCGAAAACGATCTATATAGTTTTGTAAATGGGCCACCTTTTGTTGCTGATGTTCATAAAGCGACTGCTGCTGAGCCAATTTTGTGACGCGTTGCCGTTCAAAATCACTGTAATTACCTGTATATTCAAAAATAGTTTGTTGTTCAATATGAATAATACGATTCACTAAAGGATCTAAAAAATCACGATCATGAGAAATTAACAATAATGTACCCGTATAACTTTTTAACCAACGCTCCAACCACATAACCGCATCTAAATCCAAATGGTTGGTCGGCTCATCTAATAACAGTAAATCCGAACGACATAACAGCGCCTGCGCCAAATTCAACCGCATACGCCAGCCACCGGAAAACGCTTTAACAGGTAAGGTAAATTGTTGTTCAGTAAAACCAAGACCATGCAAAAGAACGGCTGCTCTGGACTGAATTGTCCAAGCATCGATAGTATCCAATTGACTATGAATAGCGGCAATCTGATAACCATCATTACGCGCATTGGCGTCAGCTAACTGCTGCTCTAATTGCCGATATTGCCTATCGCCATCGATGACATAATCGATAGCGGACATAGCTAACGCTGGGGTTTCTTGATTAACCCAGGCTAATTGCCAATGTGCAGGAATCGTCAAACTACCGGCATCCGTCGTCATTTCACCTTTTATTAACGAAAATAGTGTTGATTTACCACAGCCATTTTTACCCACTAAGCCAACTTTCTGTCCTGGGTTAATCGTCGCACTTGCTTTTTCTAAGAGCAGATTAACGCCACGTCTTAGAGCTATCCCTGAAAAAACAATCATATTCTTCTATCTATACATTGAGTAAAAATGCCGTTATGTTAACGGAAATTTTCCCTATTGACGAGGATTTGCGCCTATATAATCATTAAAAACAAGATCATTAATGGACAAAAAAGCATAACAACACAGAAATTTATGTCACCAAGATTACTGAGATTTATTAATTGCAGAAAATCTTTGTTATAGCCAATATGATTGTTCAAGCTATAAGTGTCACACTCTAGTAACCAAAATTCACAATAGGTATAGCGATTTATCGTCGCAGGCAGGTTGTCTGGCCCGTCTTTAAAGCCAACTAACCAGAGCAGATAGTAGAAATAGTATTGGGAATATTGAGCAAAACGGTGACCAGTAGCGCCTCATAGTGCTGTTGGCCCTACTTTAGACATTCCGCTTCTCGCTGGCTATCAAGTAATTTGGTATATCTACAGTTTTTAGTACCAAAACCGATAGACACACCATTCTGTTGTTAAATAAGCATTGTGGCACCAGCAAAAGTAAAGTTTGCCGATTTTTCTGATCAAAAAATCAGCTTCTCCCACATCTTTTGAACTAAAGCATTGACCAGTCGCTAGGTATGTTGCTATTAAATCACTATTAGGTATCCCTAAGAATAGCTCATTTATCGTTACTAAACTTAGCCATTAATGAATACAGCTATGTTAATTTATCATCAAGAAAAGCCTAAACATTCTTCTTGTTTTTTTATATAATGCTTTCTCACTCAATTGTTAGCAGTTTCATATATGAGGGTTCTCTCTTATGCAACAGCACCGTCCAATTCGCCGCGCTTTACTTAGTGTGTCAGACAAAACCAACATTATCGATTTTGCCAAGGCGCTAATCCAACGTAATATTGACATTTTATCGACCGGTGGTACCGCCAAATTATTGCTGGCACATCATATTCCAGTCATTGAGGTTGCTGATTATACAGGTTTTCCAGAAATGATGGGGGGGCGAATTAAAACCTTGCACCCTAAAATTCATGGCGGTATTCTGGGGCGACGTGATATTGATGATAATATCATGCAGCAATATGCTATTACACCTATCGATTTGGTGGTGGTTAATCTCTATCCATTTGCCCAGACCGTGGCGCAACCAGATTGTACGTTAGCGCAAGCTATTGAAAATATCGATATTGGGGGTCCAACCATGGTTCGTTCCGCCGCTAAAAATCATCAGGATGTCACTGTTGTTGTTGATCCTCAAGATTATCAGAATGTGATAGATCAATTAGATATGCATCAGCAATCAGTAACGCTAGCCTTTCGTCGCCATTTAGCCTGTAAAGCATTTGAACATACCGCACACTATGATGGGATGATTGCCAATTACCTTGGTCAGCGAGTCGCACCTTACTTTACTGAGAATGCTCAACCTTCTGGTCAATTTCCAAGAACGCTAAATCAGCAGTGGATAAAGAAACAAGATATGCGCTATGGTGAAAACAGTCATCAACAAGCTGCTTTTTATATTGAGCAACCATTAATTACAGCAAGTATTGCTAGCGCTGTACAATGGCAAGGTAAAGCGCTTTCCTATAACAATATCGCTGATACCGATGCCGCTTTAGAGTGTGTAAAACAATTTACTGAGCCAACCTGTGTGATTGTAAAACATGCCAATCCTTGTGGCGTCGCCACCGCTGATTCGATGTTAAACGCCTATCTACGTGCTTATCAAACTGATCCAACCTCAGCATTTGGCGGCATTATCGCGTTTAATGGTGAACTTGATGCTGAGACAGCAAAAACTATTATCGATCGCCAATTTGTTGAAGTGGTCATTGCGCCAACTATCACTGATGAAGCGTTAACTATTTTTGCTAATAAAAAGAATGTTCGAGTCTTAACTTGCGGTGAATGGCGACAACATACTCGAGGTATTGACATTAAACGTGTTAATGGTGGTCTGTTAGTTCAAGAACCTGATACAAAAATGTTGACCTTAGCCGATATTGAAATTGTTTCACAACGACAACCAACCTCGCAAGAACTAGCCGATGCCTTATTCTGCTGGAAAGTAGCTAAATTTGTTAAATCAAATGCCATCGTCTATGCCAGAGACCAGATGACAATCGGTATCGGTGCAGGGCAAATGAGCCGCGTCTATTCAGCAAAAATTGCGGGTATAAAAGCACAGGATGAAAACCTTAATATTGCTGGCAGTGTGATGGCTTCTGATGCTTTCTTTCCGTTTCGAGATGGTATTGATGCCGCCGCCAACGTTGGTATTACTTGCGTAATTCAGCCAGGGGGATCGATTCGTGATGATGAAGTTATCGCGGCAGCCAATCAACATAATATGGCAATGATATTTACTCATATACGACATTTTCGTCATTGACTTAATTTATTGTGGTCTATCCATCATTGATCTATTAATCAAGAGGAGCGTAGGATGCAAGTATTAATTATTGGTAATGGCGGGCGTGAGCATGCATTAGGTTGGAAAGTCGCTAGCTCGCCATTGGTGTCTAAGGTCTATATTGCACCGGGCAATGCCGGAACGGCTAGTGAACCTAAACTTGAAAATATTCCCATTGCGGCGACCGATTTAGAACAGCTTGTCTCTTTTGCTAAACAACAACAGATCGCATTAACCATTGTCGGACCAGAAGCTCCCCTCGTATTAGGTATTGTTGATCGTTTCCGAGACGCTGGCTTACCGATTTTTGGCCCAACCCAAGCTGCTGCCCAGTTGGAAGGGTCTAAAGCATTTACTAAAGATTTTCTCTCTCGTCACCATATTCCAACGGCCGAATATCACTGTTTCACTGAAGTTGAACCGGCATTAGCTTATATACGTCAACATGGTACCCCAATAGTGATTAAAGCGGATGGTTTAGCCGCAGGTAAAGGGGTGATCGTGGCAATGAATAGTGAGCAAGCCACCTGTGCTGTCAAAGATATGTTAGCCGGTAACGCGTTTGGACAAGCCGGCCATCGAATTGTTATCGAACAATTTCTAAGTGGCGAAGAGGCAAGTTTTATTGTTATGGTTGATGGTAAGCATGTGTTACCGATGGCAACCAGTCAAGATCATAAACGCGTTGGTGATGGGGATAGTGGCCCAAATACAGGCGGTATGGGGGCTTATTCCCCTGCGCCTGTGGTAACTGATGCCGTATTTGAAAAAATTATGCGGCAAATTATTTATCCAACCGTGGATGGTATGGCACAAGAAGGACGAACTTATACGGGTTTTCTCTATGCTGGATTAATGATTGATCCGCAAGGGAACCCTAAAGTGATTGAATTTAATTGCCGCTTCGGTGATCCTGAAACACAACCAATTATGATGCGTTTACAATCAGACTTAGTACAACACTGTTTAGCGGCTATAGATGGCAAACTTAATACACAAACTGCGCAATGGGATCCTCGCCCCGCATTAGCGGTAGTCATGGCCGCTGAAGGTTATCCTAATACTTATCGTACTGGCGATGCCATCAATGGTCTACCAGCGGCGGCAACCAAAGATCATTGCAAAATATTTTTAGCGGGTGCTCGGTCACAGGCGAATCATATCGTGACCGATGGTGGTCGTGTATTGTGTGTGGCGGCATTAGGTGAAACCTTACTCGCAGCAAAGCAAGACGCTTACCATCAAGTTAAGCAGATCAATTGGCAAGGTGCTTTTTATCGGCATGATATTGGTGATCGAGCCATTTATCGCAAAAATTAATTATTTTTAATAAATTTAAATAGTGATAACGAATTAGTTAAAGTAGTTTATTATTATGGTGAATAGATTAGGTTCAAATACGTTATTCGATTTCATCATAATAATGATTTAGCCGCAGCGACTTACCATAGCTAAACGTGTCACACCCTACATGATGTAATTTAAACTGTTTTAGCCTCAATAGTAAATGCTGTAATAAAATCAACAGATAAAATGGATTAAATTTATTAGTGTTGTGACTGATGATATCTGCTTTAGATGAATAAATTTTATTATCACGCTAACTAATTAAGATCAGATCAACTTATCAGTAGCTATCTCTGCATGTATGAAGGTAAAGGTGCAATGGCTACTCGTCTTAAGAGACAAAAATTAAGCGCTCAACATTGCACCTCTGCTTCGTTATATCGTCAACATGTTACTACTACATATCGATAGTATTTTTCGGTAACAAGATAATCATTAATAATGAAATCATATAAAGTGTAGCCAAAAATGCCATAGCAACAAACATTGAATAGTAATCAAGGAAGTAGCCGATAGCAAAAGGGGATAACCCACCAATAGCCCGTCCAGTATTAAAAATCACGTTATTGGCCGTACTGCGTATGACAATAGGATAGTGATTACTGATTAAAGCCCCATAACCTGCGCTCATACCATTAACAAAAAAGCCAACCACCATGCCCCCCAATAATAAAGCCACTTCATTAGACACATACACATATAAAAATACCGCAATGCTGGCCGCAATCAAAAAGCAGGGAAATGCATATTTTTCGCCTAATTTATCCATGATCTGTCCAAATACCAACATACCAACACACATACCAAAAATAGTACTAATCATCCATAAAGATGACGTGGTGACTGTTAAACCAAGTTGATTTTGTAAAATGGTTGGCAACCAAATCATTAAACCAAAATAGCCCGCAACCTGAACCGAGGCCATTACCATTAAAATCAGCGTGGTAAATGTGGTAGTTGGTGTAGAAAATAAGCGTTTAATCGAAACGAATTCAATGCTTGATTTTTTTCGGGCATTTAACCAAACTGGGGTTTCTTGCAACTGTTTACGTGCAAAATAGATCCAAAATATAGGCGCAATACCAATCACAAATAAAGCACGCCAACCTAACCATGGAATAATATACGCTGCCAGCAACGCTGCCGCTACCGACCCCGCTTGCCCACCAATTGAAACCATGGAGGAAGCACGTCCACGCTCTTTTGGCGCATAAACATCTGCCACCATTGCCATACCAATACCAAACTCACCGCCACCACCAACACCCGCAAGAAAACGTAAAATATAAACCCAATAAACGTTTGTTGCACAAGCGGTAAGGGCAGTTGCTATAGCAAATAAGAAAATAGTATAAGTGAATACTCTAACTCGACCATACTTATCTGCCATTAACCCAAAAATCAATCCACCGACTAACATGCCAATATTGGTGACGGTAGCAATAAGACCTGCTTCAGAAGAAGTGATATCAAAGGCGGTTTTGATAGCGGAAAGGGCAAATGAGAAGAACATAATATCCATGCCTTCAAGCCCTAATCCCATCATGGCACTATGCAATACTCGTCGCTGATAGGTGGCGGATACTGCTGTGTTTTCTTGCTGTTGACAATTCATATCATTTCCTTAACCAATAGTTGAGATAATTGACTTAATCACTGATTGAGCCGTTTGTTGATGTAATCGTTGATAATCTAAATGAGGTAGCCAAATATCGTGACCACGTGCTACATGCGCCACTAAACAGTTAGCGGCAGGAATGCCATATAATGCCGCAAGAATAAAAATCACCGCACTTTCCATTTCGGCATTTAAAATTTTTCTTTTTCGCCAATAAGCAAGGACGTTATTCGCTTCTTCTTGACCAAATAAATTAAGGTCACGACCTTGGGATAAGTAAAAACCTTCAGCCGTTAAACCGATGCCTGTATGCACACATTGCCCTTGCTGCACTAAATATTGATAGATTTGATTAAATAAATGCGGACAAGCCGTCGCTGGATAGCTGTCAGGAACATAACTGTTTAATATTCCAGGCGATCTTGCCATCGCCTGATTCATAATAATATCGCCCGCTTCAATATGATTTTGCCAGACCCCACAACCGCCAATCCTGACTAAGCGTTTAGCCCCGCAAGCAATAAGCTCTATCACAGCAATTTCTGTTGATCCAACCCCAATACCCGTTGATACGATAGAAACACGAGTACCATTAAATAAGCCACTGGATCCTATAAATTCACGATTATTAATTATTTGTTCCGGTGTACTTAATAATTCAGCGAACAAACTTACTCGAGCAGGATCACCAACTAATATGGTTAGTTCGCCCAACAGTTCGGCCGTACAATTGTTTAAATGATGCGTATAATCAGTAGTCATAGTGATAAACATCTAAATGTTGTATTAAATATCGTTTAAAAGCCATTAAAAAAACCTAATAAAATATTCTTAGGTTATGACGTTTTACTACTTACTTTATTAAAATCAATTTTAGGTACTATACACATAAAAAAACTGATGCTGCAAACAACATCAGTTTTTATCGAATTAGTTTAGGTATTTAGCATGATTAATCATTAGTGAATATATCTGCTTGTTGTCGTAACTTTTCTAAAATTTTACCATGAATACCATTAAAACCACCATTGCTCATAATTAAAATCGCGTCTTTAGGTGTTGCTGATTTAACGATCATGTCAACCAAGAGATCAACATCACCCGACCAGTAAGCGGGTTGAATACAGTTTTCGACAACTTCTGAAACCAGCCAAGGCAGTTGTTCCGGCTGAAAAATATAGACTTCATCAGCACGACCTAATGACGGAGCTAACTCATCTTTACTCACGCCTAGTCTCATTGTATTAGAACGGGGCTCTAGCACGGCTAAAATACGTCGATTAGCGCCGATTTTACCACGTAACGCTTCTAATGTTGCAAAAATAGCTGTTGGGTGATGGGCAAAATCATCATAAATTTCAATTCCATTCACTTCACCATATAATTCAAGCCGACGTTTAGCATTAATAAAGGTTGCTAAAGCAGCGCAGGCGTCTTTAGGCTGAATCCCTACATTACGCGCCGCGGCAATGGCCATTAACGCATTATGCATATTGTGTTCACCCACTAAGTGATAGTTGACTTCTCCCAGACACTGACCATTAAAATAGATTTCAAAATGGCTAGCATCTTGGTTTAAACGCTTAGTTTGCCATTGTTCCGCTGATTCAGTATATTCCAATTCACTCCAGCAGCCTTTGGCCAATACCTGTTTTAAACTCGCGTCTTCTTGTGGAACAAGAATTTTACCTTTACCTGGTACTAAGCGGATCAAATGTTGGAACTGTTTTTGAATTGCACCAAGATCATCAAAGATATCAGCATGGTCATATTCCAGATTATTAAGAATTAAGGTCTTTGGGCAATAGTGCATAAACTTAGATCGTTTATCAAAAAAGGCACTATCATACTCATCGGCTTCAATTACAAAGAAATTACTCTGACCCAGTCTCGCCGAAACCTCAAAATTACCCGGAACACCACCGATAATAAACCCTTGCTGATAACCACATTGTTCTAAAATCCAGTTAACCATTCCCGCTGTTGTCGTTTTACCATGGGTACCCGCCACCGCGATAACCCAACGGTTCTTTAACACGTTATCATGTAACCATTGTGGGGCCGATATATAAGGTAAATTGTGATTTAAAATATATTCCACACAAGGATTACCGCGCGACATCGCATTACCAATAATAATTAAATCTGGTTGTGATTGTAGTTGAGCTGGATCATAACCATGAATGATATCAATATGTTCGCGTGCTAATAAGGTGCTCATCGGCGGATAAATATTTTGATCCGAACCGGTGACCTTGTGTCCTAATGAACGAGCAATTAAGGCTATTCCGCCCATAAAGGTGCCACAAATACCTAAAATATGAATATGCATATCCTTATTCCTATTACCTATTGTGATAAATCATGACATTAACCACAAATGCCGAATGAGTAGTTGTGGTTTTTTTTCACCACGAAACTCATTATTTTCTAAATGATAAGCTAATTTAACTCGTTTTATCGATGGATTAGGCCAAGTTAAACGATCAACATTAAAAGCAATACCTTCAATTAATGGGCCGCCCGCCACGGGCTCTACCACCACTTTTAAATGTTTATCAGCAACAATACGCTGTTGATGTAAATAAAATTCACCATCAAATAGCGGCTCAGGAAAACCTTGTCCCCATGGCCCCCCATCTTGTATCAATTGCGCAATATCACAGTTAAACCAATCACCTTGCAATTCACCATCCGACAGAATAACATGATCTAATAGGTTTTCATCTAACATTTCATTGGTAAGCTGTTCAAAGCAGTGACGAAATTCATTTAATTTTGTTTCGGCGATAGTTAATCCTGCCGCCATAGCATGTCCACCAAAACAGTCAATTAAACCAGGATTAGCCGTATCAATGCGTTCAAGGGCATCTTTTAAATGAAAACCATGAATAGAACGACCCGATCCTTTTAACATACCATTTCCAGCGGGTGCAAACGAGATCACTGGTCGATAGTATCGATCTTTAATGCGTGAAGATAAAATCCCAATCACACCTTGGTGCCAATCCGGTTGGTAAATCACGATCCCATTTGGGATATGTTGTAGGGTTTGCTCAATTTGATTAAGCCATGCCACTGCTTCTACTTGCATGGATTGTTCTACTTCACGCCGATCCTTATTCAGAGAATCGAGTTCGCTCGCCATTCGTTTAGCCAAGGATTGATTGTCACATAATAATAATTCAATACCCAGTGACATGGTTTCCATTCGTCCCGCTGCATTTAAACGCGGTGCTAACACATACCCGAGATCCATTGCCGATAATTTATGGTGATCTTTTTTGGCTATATCAAGTAAGGCCTTAATACCCACGCATGCATGACCATGGCGAATACGCAAAATACCTTGGTGTACCAATATTCGGTTGTTTTGATCTAAGATCACAACATCAGCAACCGTCCCTAGGGCGACCAAATCGAGTAATGAAGCCATGTTGATTTCGGGTATATTATGTTGTGCAAACCAATTTATTTTTCTTAAATGCGCTCGCAGTGCCAACATAAAATAAAATGCGACCCCCACGCCCGCTAAATGTTTGGACGTAAATGGGCAATCGGCTTGATTTGGATTAATAATCGCATCGGCTTGCGGTAAAGTCGAAGGGGGTAAATGATGATCAGTGATAATCACTTGCATTCCCAACCGATGTGCTAGCTCAACCCCAGCAAAGGATGAGATACCATTATCTACCGTGATAATAAGTTTCGCCTGTTGCTCTGCGGCTCGTTTCACTACATTTTCACTTAAGCCATAACCGTCAATAAAGCGATCGGGAACAATATAACTTACCTGAGTAATATTAAAATGACGTAATACTTTAACCATTAACGCCGTACTTGTCGCGCCATCGGTATCGAAATCACCAACAATTAAAATATGTTGTTTAGCTTCAAGTGCTTGATATAAAATGGCGACGGCTTTATCAATACCTTTAAGCTGTGCATAAGTTAATAATCCTTGTGTATCACGATTGAGCGCCTGATTAGAATTAATACCACGTAAGATATAGAGGTGTTGTAAGAGGGGATGAAGATCCTCATTAAACTGTGGCGTTATATCGGCGACAACGCGCCTTTTTAGCATTTTATTCATTCATTAATTGATTGTTTTTTACTGACTAATAGTTGTTAGTTAAGTGAATTGGGGCAACAGCCTGATTCGCTTAACTAACAAGGAATAAAACTATTCTAAGTTATCAAGAACTTTCTTTAAATCCTCTGGCGGTAAATAACCACGAACAATTTCACCACTTGGTAAGACAATGGCTGGCGTACCAGAAATGCCTATCTGATGCCCTACTTGTAAATCTTTTGCAACATAAGGGACCATACCCACAACAGATGGAATGGTTTTACCCTGATAAGCATTATCTAACAATTGTTTACGATCGGCACTACTCCAGATCGATTGCATTTGACGTCCGGCATCTGAATCAAGACCTTCGCGTGGAAAAGCGAGATAACGAATAGTAATACCTAATTTATTGTATTCAGCCATCTGTTCATGTAATTTTTTACAATAACCACAACTAATGTCTGTGAAAACAGTCACAACATGCTGTTGATTCTCCGCCTTATAAACAATCGCATCCTTCACAATGGTATTAACTAACGATGCGACGGTCTGGTTTGCGATATCTACAGGCGTTCCCGATTGCATATCATAAATAGGACCTTGAGTAATATATCGTCCATCATCAGAAATATAAAAAATACCCTGTTTGGTCAATGCCATTTGCAGGTCCTTAACAGGCGTTGTAGATAATTGAGTCCCTTCTGTTTCCACTTTAATATGTTTTAAAGTGGCTAAGATCTCTTTTTCTCCAGCAACACTTGCCCCTGCAAATAAGGTACTAGCTATAGCTAATGAGGTTACTATTCTTTTCATTCAATTTTATCCTGTCGTATCGTTTAAAATAATGGTGTATTTAAAATGGTGCGACCGCAATCATTTTCTATATTATCCACCCAGCTATTACTTATTATCACTTAAGGAAATAAACGGCTACGATTAATCTCGTTTCAGCTCAATAACAGCATCAATGACTAATCCAGTTAAAGGCCATCATGATAGTGATAATACATCGATTTTAACGTTGTTAGTATGGCACAATATTGTATTTGATGCCAGAAAGTCCGCCATGATATCCCATTGATCATTACAGTGACCGACCATACCTATCTGTTAACGGATTACTCACCGCAAAATTTATCGCAAATGAAGTAACGTAACACGTTTTACTTAACAAAATCTTAATCCATAAGGAATTGCATCGTAAAAATTGGCTTAATCAGTTAAAATAATGACTTATTCATTGATCATTATTAATGGGATGATCACAATATCTTATATCTTAAAATAGATATCAGTATCACACCATAATCACTGCGTTGATGAAACTGATATTAACTTACTTATCCACAATAAATAGGTTAACTTAAATGGAAATTAACTGCCACGATAACGTAATTGATTTAACTTATCCACAAGTGATGGGAATACTCAATGTGACCCCAGATTCTTTTTCTGATGGTGGCCGCTATCAGCAACTTGATGCCGCACTTCGCCATGCTGATACAATGATACAAGCCGGCGCAACCTTTATTGATATTGGAGGAGAATCTACGCGCCCAGGGGCAGCAGAGGTATCAGAGCAAGAAGAATTATCACGGGTTATTCCCGTGGTCGAGAAAATCGCACAATATTTTGAAGTCTGGATTTCTGTTGACACCTCAAAACCACAGGTCATGATAGAATCGGCAAAAGCGGGGGCTCATTTAATTAATGATATACGCGCACTTACTGAACCAGGCGCACTGCAAGCTGCGGCGCAAACGGGTTTACCGGTCTGTTTAATGCATATGCAAGGCAATCCCCAAACCATGCAACATGCACCTAGTTATCAAGATGATGTGGTTAATGAGGTCGATCATTTCTTTACTGAACATATCGCTCGTTGTGTTAATGCCGGTATTGATCGACAAAAGATATTATTGGATCCGGGATTTGGTTTTGGTAAAACGCTACAACATAACTACCGCTTATTAGCCAACCTACCCCATTTCCACCATTTCGGTCTACCATTATTAGTTGGGATGTCGCGTAAATCAATGATTGGGCAACTGCTTAATGTCGCTCCAGAATCCCGCACTATTGGAAGTGTATCATGTGCGGTTATTGCGGCAATGGCAGGGGCGAAAATTATTCGGGTGCACGATGTAAAACAGACTTTTGATGCACTACGAATTGTACAAGCTACTTTAGCAGAAAAGTAAACACCCTATAACGATGGCAATGACTTATCCTCAAACAACACCCCATATAAAGCAAGAGGTAAAAAATTATGCATTAATAGCGATGGGTAAAATAAATGGTATAAGCTCCCCTCATTATTATTTATGCCAACAGATAAATAAAAAACTTACCAAAGAGATGATAACGGTGAGATTATCAATTAAAGGAATATTAAAATGACCATTAACACTGTTTTTTATACATTATTCTTTGTGCTGGAGGATATACAGGCTATCAACTAGATAAATATTTCGGAAGATTTGTAATTGCTGACTTTAAGCGCAATAAAAAGTTAAACAGGATGCGCTATTTCGCTATTGCTTACTCTTGGGCTTTTCTTACTCTAAGTATATGGTTATGTTGTGATTTACCTAATCATAAAGATTGGCTTTTAGGTATTTTGCCGCTCTTTTTTTCAATGTATTATACACTATTTACCACGACTCATTTAGAAGAACCCAAACAATACCACCAACCTAAAAAGTGCAAACTTAAGTATAAAAGAACCCAGTTATAAACATACTCGAAAATTTATGGGAAAAATAAAGGGGATCCTCCCCACTTTTTTACGGCTTATCTTTTCTAAGTGGTTAACATAATGTCCTTTAATAAAATCCCTTTATCAACTATCTAAACCGCCTAATCGGCGGTTGACAAATTAACAGCTATGAAATTAAAAAAAATGCTTTTCTAAGCCACCTACGCGGCGGTTAACGCTCAGACGCTAAAAATGCGATACGACTAGCTTTTCTAAGCCGCCTACGCGGCGGTTAACTATAATCGTTTCCTTCAATAGTCGCAGTAAGTTTTCTAAGCCGCCTACGCGGCGGTTAACTCCAAGTTTGTGGAAAATCAGCACGAACAAGTTTTCTAAGCCGCCTACGCGGCGGTTAACAGTTCATCAGATTTATACTGCGAGATTTCGATTTTCTAAGCCGCCTACGCGGCGGTTAACTTAGATTAAGAAGAGCATTTCAAACCCGTTATTTTCTAAGCCGCCTACGCGGCGGTTAACTAGAAAAATTAGAATTTCATGAGAGCGATTTATTTCTAAGCCGCCTACGCGGCGGTTAACTCTACAATCAGCCATTAACTGCAACAATTGAATTTCTAAGCCGCCTACGCGGCGGTTAACCTATTCGTATTAAAATGCTTGAATCACAAGCATTTCTAAGCCGCCTACGCGGCGGTTAACGTTTTTTAGTTTTTTATAAAGATAAAAAATATTTTCTAAGCCGCCTACGCGGCGGTTAACTAATTTTAGGCTCTTTGAATCTGGGCACAAATTTTCTAAGCCGCCTACGCGGCGGTTAACTAAATAATAGAAAATTAACTTCTTATTTTAAAATAAGAAATCATCCTTTTTATTAAAACTACCCTTTTTTTATGTATGATTTTTTATATAACAAAATCAATAGGTTATATATATCAAAAATAAAAGGGTTATAATAAGATGAAACAAATACCCATAACCACAATCACAATTTCAGCCTAATTAATAAGGATAATAATGTGATTAATACATTTTTTCCTTCAATCAGCAATAATTAACGATCAACAAATTATTCAACTAGATAGGTAATCATGCTATTTTGCTACGAATATAGTAATATAACATTCATATACTTATCGTCATAAAGTAACAAAATAATTAGTAAAGTAGAAAATTTAAAAGGAGAATTTGATGTCCAAACAACGCTATTTTGGTACAGATGGTATCCGTGGGCAAGTAGGAAATTATCCAATCACGCCAGATTTTGTCCTTAAACTAGGTTGGGCAGCGGGACGCGTTTTGGCAAAAGAAGGCATTGGGAAAGTTCTTATTGGGAAAGATACTCGAATCTCTGGTTATATGCTTGAATCCGCATTAGAAGCCGGTTTGG
>NZ_AWGA01000086.1 GCF_000471645.3 Candidatus Schmidhempelia bombi str. Bimp
TCTGTGGGGCTGGTCTGTGGTGATGTTGGTTTTGGAAAAACAGAGGTCGCCATTCGTGCGGCTTTCTTAGCTGTGATGAATCATAAACAAGTCGCGATTTTAGTCCCAACTACACTACTTGCACAACAGCATGATGAGAACTTACGCAATCGCTTTGCCAATTGGCCGATTCGAATAGAAACACTCTCACGTTTTAAAACAGCTAAACAGCAAAAAGAGATTTTACAAGCGATCGCTGAAGGGAAAGTTGATATTGTTATTGGTACTCATAAATTACTGCAAACGGATATCAAATGGCATGATTTAGGTCTACTTATCGTTGACGAAGAACATCGATTTGGTGTTCGTCAAAAAGAACGTATCAAAGCTATGCGAGCTAATGTCGATATTTTAACGCTTACAGCAACCCCCATACCACGTACTTTAAATATGGCAATGAGTGGTATCCGCGATTTATCAATTATAGCTACCCCTCCAGCACGCCGACTTGCGGTTAAAACCTTTGTGCGTGAATCTGATGATTTAGTGATTCGTGAAGCCATTTTGCGAGAAATCTTACGTGGAGGGCAAGTTTATTATCTATATAATGACGTAAAATCAATTGAAAAAACCGCCGAAGATCTAAGACATTTAGTACCAGAAGCTCGTATAGCTGTTGCTCATGGGCAGATGAATGAGCGTGAATTAGAAAAAATTATGAATGATTTTTATCATCGAAAATGTAATGTTCTGGTCTGTTCTACCATCATCGAAACGGGGATTGATAATCCTAATGCTAATACCATCATTATTGATCGAGCTGATAAATTTGGTCTGGCGCAATTACACCAATTACGTGGACGAGTTGGACGTTCTTATCATCAGGCTTATGCTTATCTACTCACCCCGCCAGCCAAAGCGATAACCACAGATGCGAAAAAACGTTTAGAGGCGATTTCCTTATTGGAGGACTTAGGTGCTGGCTTTGCTTTAGCGACTCACGATTTAGAAATACGTGGTGCTGGCGAGCTATTGGGTGAAGATCAAAGTGGTCAGATAGAAACGATTGGGTTTTCACTGTATATGGAGTTACTCGAAAATGCCGTAGAATCTCTAAAACAGGGGGAGCAACCAACATTAGAACATTTATTAAACCATAATCAGACCGATATTGAATTGCGTTTACCTGCGTTAATTCCCGATGAATTTATTCCTAATGTCAACACCCGATTATCTTTATATAAACGCATCGCTAGCGCAGTTAATGAACAAGAATTAAATGATATTAAAATAGAAATGATTGATCGTTTTGGGCTGCTCCCTGATCCAGTTAAATTTTTATTAACTATCGCAGCCTTACGCTTAACAGCGCAATCCTTAGGGATTAAACGCATTGAATTGAGTGATAAAGGCGGAATTATTGAGTTTAGCGATCATCATCTTATTTCTGTTGACTATCTGATTATGTTAATTCAGACCCATAGCCAAGATTATCGTTTAGATGGCAATAATCGCTTAAAATTATTACAGCAAGGCTTGTCTCGCCAAGAGCGAATTGAATATATAGCAACATTATTACAAAATTTTACTGCTCATAGCCAACTTATAAGTAAATAGACAACCGCTATGACTGGCGGTAATGAATACGAATATCATTTAATATAGTAACTTTTATACTTAATTTTTAGTATAAAATTAATCAAAAAGGATTAACTTATTATATAATAGAAGTTATTATTCTATCGTAATAAATATAACTTTATGAGTAGAAATGATATTTAATTAATTAGCGGTGTTTATATTGACATTAAGTTCATAATTTTGGTTTTATTTATCTTACTTTGTTATCAAATAAATTGGCTCATATTTAAGGATGAAATATAAAAATTCAATGAGAAGATTAAATTTAATAATTAGTATTATAGCGCTATTAACAGTAATCTATACGGGTTTATCTTGGTATACAGGTAAAGTGATTGCTAATAATATTGATAGCAAGATTATTGATATTGAACATAATATGAATCATCATCAGACATTGTTAAAATTTTATACTTCTTATTCTGATTATCATCAGGGTATATTTTCTACCACTTTTTACCTTAAAATAACGGCACAAAATAAACTTCTAAATGATACCGATCCTAAAGTCATATTTAATGAACAAATTACTGTTTATCATGGTCCTTTCCCTTGGTCGGAACTAAAAGAGCTTAATTTTAATCCTAAGGTTGCTAGTGCAGTTTATGCGATGACCGAAAAAAATAGCCCAAAACTTTGGCAAATCGCCAACCATCAACCTTTCCTCAAAGCCAAATTGACTATTGGTTATGATAAAAGCATGCAATTTTTGATCAATACGATACCTGTTGATCACATTGATCTCTCCGATAAAACACTCTATAAGATAAGTGCGGGTCATTTAATCATTAACTCTGATGCAACATTCCATGACTTTAATCTAACGAGTAATCTAGATAATTTAAAAATTAAAGATAAAAAATTAGATATCAATTTAAGTCATTTTCAATTGGGACTTTTACCTACTTCAGCGCAATCAACCAAGAATAATTATCAATTAACGTCTTCCATCAAACAATTATTGATATATCGATCTCAGTCCCAACAATATAAAAGAGGAATAGAGTTAGATGGTATTTCCTTTGATTCCCTTTTTGAAAAATTGACTCAAGTTGGATTTAAATTTAATAACATACTGAATATCAATAAAATTCAATTAAATAATTATTTAGATAATATTACAATTACAGATGTTAATATTACCAATCAAAATAAATCCAATGATCAATTAACCCTATTTGGTAATATCGATAGTACCATTGGCAATATTACATTAGGTAAGCAAGATCTCGGTTTTAGTGGTGTTGGAATCAGTTATGAAAATCTATCAATCACAGCGAATGATTCCATATCCGATGATAATGTGCCAACGTCAAAAGCCGCTCAACCTTATACTAAATTGGCTGTAAATAAATATTTCTGGCAGAATGCACATGGTAGCATCAATATGAATTCATCGATGTTATTAAAACAGATTGATTTAAGTAAAATTGTTTGCCTTTCTGACTTACAGCAAAATGATATTGTGAGTTTGGATTTTTCTTTAAATATCCCGTTTGCTCCTTTAATTTATCAATTTGCTCAAATTCAGCATCCAGAAAAGAATACCCTAAGTAAAAGCGATTTACAATATGCCTATCAAAGCATAATGTTACTTAGTTCATTATTGCAAAATGCTTCATTAATAGAATTAGTTTATGATGCAACGCCAATGAAGCAACCCGGCATTTACTCTACTTTGCATTATGATTCCATCAATAAAGAAGCAGCGGTCAATGGTAAAAAAGTGAAACCTTCACAGTTTTTTAGTAACTTAAAATTAATTCAATGAATTTTACCGTATTGATCTATTTGATATAATGACTCAGTTAAATGCTGAGTCTTTTTTTAATTGAGAAAAGCCCTTGATCTCATGAATAAGATAATTTTTATACTTTTATAGAGTTAAAATAGCCAGTGTTGCCAAATATGATTGGTCAAATCACCTATAACTGTATTTATATCTTTGATCGAATTATTCGCGGGTTTCAATGATAAGTTAATTAGATAAGAGGCAACAAAGAATATGTAACATTAGCACCATTAGAGTGGTGAGATATCAGGCTTATTATTCTTTAATTGAGTATGAGCTTGCATAATCTCAATTAAATAAAATACCTCTGTTTTAGCCAAACCGTTAACATTTAACGATAGCACTATTTAATAAAATTATCGCTGGTAGCTTGAGCGTTTTATTTTTAATATAAAACGATGTAAATGGTTAATTATCCTACCATATAGTCAATAAAATTGTTGATTATCTTATTTAAAGCATTACAAGATCCATAATAAATGACTTTGTATTTAATAAAAATGATGTAGAATGATTATTGTTAACCAATTAGGATAACGTTATGTTATATAATAACAAATCAAAGCAAGCACCTAGCTTTCGCGTCATTCATGTAGATAAAGATAAATGTTCTACGCCTCATTATTGTTATGCAACCCCACCTGATGATGCTCTTATTAAGGACAATGAAGAATCAATGGTAACGACCAATCAAACCCAGTTAATATGGGAAATTGATGGGATGGATTGTGCTAGTTGTGCTCAAAAAATTGAAAAACAGATTAAAACGATCTCAGAAATCACTTCAGTACGAATTATCTTTTCAACGAACAAGTTAATAATCACCACACCATCACCCGCAGCCGTCATCAGCAATTTAGTTGAAAAAAAAGTTACCGCATTAGGGTATAAATTACATTCCCTTAATAGCCCATCTGATTCAGATCAAGCACCCCATTTAACCCATTCACATACGACAAATACGACCAACAGTAAAACGGTAATAAAATTAGCTATTTTTGCTGGGTTGATTATTTTTAGTTTGGTCTTAAGTTGGTATTCTGCCCAATATGGTCATTATGCTTTTATTATAACCACTCTCTATGGTTTAATACCGATTTTATATGCTGCATGGCGACAAATTGTGGCTAAAACACCGTTTACCATTGAAGCATTAATGTCAATATCCGCCACTGGTGCTCTATTTATTGGCGAAACCGAAGAAGCGACGATGGTCATTTTTCTGTTTATGGTTGGTAACATGTTAGAAGGTTTTGCCGCCAATCAAGCGCGAAAAGGTATTTCCTCTTTAATCACGCTTATGCCTGAACAAGCAACGGTTATCGTCAATAATCAGCGTATGAGTGTGCCTAGCCGTACATTAAAAGTAGATGATATTATTGAAGCCTCCGCGGGATCACGTTTGCCTGCCGATAGTTTACTGTTAAGTGAAATCGCTTTAGTTGACCAAAGTGCCCTCACTGGAGAATCCGTTCCTGTCGAATACCAAAAAGGGGCTAAAATTATGGCGGGATGTTTAATTATTGATCATACTGTGCGCTTAACGGTGATCTCTAAGCCAGGGCAAAACACGATAGATCGACTATTACAATTAATAGAGAATGCCGAATCACAAAAAGCCCCTATTGTACGTTTTATCGATAAATTTAGCCAAATTTATACGCCATTAATTGTATTATTGGCTTTACTGGTTATGTTAATCCCGCCACTTTTTATGCACCAACCTTGGTATGATTGGATATATCGTAGTTTAACCTTGCTATTAATCGGGTGTCCGTGTGCATTAGTGATCTCAACGCCAGCAACCATTACTTCAGCCCTATCGGCTGCGGCAAGACAAGGGATTTTAATTAAAGGTGGTGCAACTCTCGAATTATTTGGCAAAATTAAAACCATTGCCTTTGATAAAACGGGAACCTTAACCGTTGGTAGACCTGCCGTAACCGATGTAATTAGTTATGATTTAACCGCTGAACAGCTACTACAAAAAGCCGCCGCTCTCGAGCTAGGTTCAATGCATCCGATAGCAAAAGCCATCATTGAACAGGCAATGAATCTACCTATTACTCTTCTTGAAGCACAATCAAGACAAGCCATTGCCGGTATTGGTATTAAAGGTGAGCTACTTAATGAGATGCTCTATTTATTAGCCCCAAGTAAAATACACTATATTAATCTTGCTATCCCTACGAATTGGCAAATTGAAATTGAGACCTTGGAAAGCCAAGGCAAAACTGTGGTTCTCGTAACCAATTCAGAAAAAATTTACGGTATTATTGCCTTACAAGATCAAATCAGACCTGAAGCCATCAGCACGATAAATACCTTAAAAACCATGGGAATAAAATCCGTTATGCTGACTGGTGATAACTATCTTTCCGCAAAAACTATTGCTATTCAACTGAATATTGATACGTTTTATGCTGAATTATTACCTATTGATAAATTACATCGTATTGAACAATTAAATGCTTATTCACCAACGGCTATGATAGGCGATGGCATTAATGATGCACCAGCGCTTAAAGCCGCAACAGTCGGTATTGCCATGGGAGAAGGCACTGATGTCGCTCTCGAAACGGCAACCGTCGCACTTGCTAATAATCGTTTAGTGGCGCTACCCTGCTTACTTAAATTAGCTAAAGCCGCTAATTCTAATCTCCGACAAAATATTACCTTGGCTTTATGTACTAAAGCATTATTTTTAATAACCAGTATATTGGGAATTACTGGATTATGGATCGCCGTACTTGCTGATTCTGGTACAACAGCATTAGTGACAGCAAATGCTTTACGCCTACTTCGTTTTAAAAATAAACAATAATGTTGCTGCTCAGGTCTGAGTCTGATCTTATCTTACATAGATAAGGTTAGATTCATCCTATTTTTTATGATTTTGATAGTCAGATTCATATCCTTTTTATTGCTGCTCTTTACCATCATTAATAACACATAACTAATAAGAATTAAGTGAATATCGATTAAGTCTCTCACTAAAAAATACCTTATTTGAACCAATAACAATACTTATCATCAACTTAGTTAATTCGTTAAATTGATTAATCGATTAGTCAATAAAACCATTAATCGCTATTATAAAAACAATAAGCTAACTAAAATACTCTTCGGCAAAATGAAGAATATTAATAAGAATAATCAACGTAGTAATATAGGTGACATTTTATTTTTATATTTATTAAGCCGTTTTAATCACTCTCTATCGCGCTGATACGATTAATATCATTAAATAAATAAAAAGCGTTTATTTAATATTGACCTAATTAAGATAATAATTAATAAAGATAAAACAATGCGTTATAATGTACTGTCCTCAGTGGATTTTTTGCTATGGTAAACTAAAAAGTCAATAAAAATTCTGTTACAATGGCATAAATATTCCTATTTCAAGCAATGTCACCACTTTATAAGGTTAATAATGATCATATCGGATGCTAATAGCGCAGTATCATCTGTTGCTTATCGAACTAATGAAATAATTGCTATTTATCCTATTACACCAAGTTCAACGATGGCAGAACAAGCAAGTAACTGGGCTGAATTTAATAAAAGCAATATTTTTGGCGATGTACCAAGAATTATCGAGATGCAATCTGAAGCGGGCGCAATTGCCACTGTCCATGGTGCTTTACAAACTGGCGCCTTAGCGACATCCTTTACCTCATCACAGGGTTTACTGCTGATGATACCTACCCTTTATAAATTAGCCGGGCAATTGATGCCATTTGTTTTGCATGTCGCCGCGCGTACCGTTGCGACGCATGCGCTCTCTATCTTTGGTGATCACTCTGACGTAATGGCGGTAAGGCAAACCGGTTGTGCTATGCTGTGCGCAAGTTCAGTTCAAGAAGCACAGGATTTTGCATTAATTGCTCAAATCGCCTCGCTAAATAGCCGATTACCCTTTATTCATTTTTTTGATGGTTTTAGAACCTCTCACGAAATTAATAAAATAACCTCATTAAGCGATGAGAATATAAAAAATTTACTTCCGCATGAGGGAATCGCAGCACTAAGAAAACGTGGATTAACGCCTGATAATCCTTCTATACGTGGTACTTCCGCCAATCCTGATACCTTCTTTCAATGTCGAGAGGCCGTTAACACTTATTATGAACAGGCTTATGAACATGTCGAAAAAGCAATGGCTGATTTTGGTCAAGAAACCGGACGACACTATAAACCTTATGAGTATTATGGTGCACCAGATGCTACTAAAATTTTAGTATTGATGGGATCCGCGGTAGGTACATGTAAAGAAGTGGTTGATCAACTGATTGCACAAGGTCAAAAGGTGGGATTGGTTATTATCCGCTTATTTAGACCATTCTCCGCCAAAGCACTATTAGCGACAATACCATTAACCGTAACCAGAATTGCAGTTTTAGATCGTACCAAAGAACCGGGAGCACAGGCGGAACCGCTATTTTTAGATATCATGAGTGCTTTAGCTGAAGCGGTAAGTTACGGTCAGCGTTCAACCTTACCATTAATTATCGGTGGACGTTATGGATTATCATCTAAAGAATTTGATCCGCGCTGTGTATTAGCCATCTTTAATGAATTGAATCGTGACCAACCAAAACCGCGTTTTACGGTTGGGATCTATGATGATGTTACCGGTTTATCACTACCACTACCAGAGGAAACCACACCACAGAAATCAGAACTTGAAGCTTTATTCTATGGTCTTGGTAGTGATGGTACGGTATCGGCGACTAAAAACAATCTAAAAATTATTGGTAATAGTTCGCCTTTCTATGTGCAAGGTTACTTTGTTTATGACTCGAAAAAAGCAGGGGGGTTAACCGTTTCCCATTTGCGTGTTAGTCTTGAACCCATTCAATCTTCTTATTTAATTAAAGAAGCTCATTTTATTGGTTGCCACCAAGATCAATTTATAGATAAATATCAAATCATTGAGCAGCTTAAACCAGAAGGTACTTTTTTATTAAATACACCGTATAGTAAAGAAGAGATTTGGCACCGGTTACCAAAAGAAGTACAGGCAGCATTAATTAAGAAAAAGGCTCAATTTTATATTATTAATGCAGCTAAAATTGCTCGTGAGTGTGAATTAGGCGCGCGTATTAATACCGTTATGCAAGCCGCTTTCTTCTATTTAGCCGAGATATTTAAAAAAGATTTTACTACTCAGCAATTACAAGATGTGATAGCCAAAAGTTATAGCAGTAAAGGACAAGATGTCGTTGAGCGCAACTGGAAAGCGCTTAGTATGGCGATCGATGAGTTACAACCTATTCCGTTACAATGTATGGATCCGACGAGTCATCATCGCCCACCTATTGTACCAAATGATGCGCCAGATTTTGTTAAAACAGTGACAGCAACGATGCTCGCTGGTTTAGGTGATACCTTACCCGTTTCAGCCTTTCCGCCTGATGGTACATGGCCTTTAGGCACGACTAAATGGGAAAAACGCAATATTGCGGATGCCATCCCAATTTGGCAATCCGATCTTTGTACTCAATGTAATCATTGTGTAGTAGCTTGTCCACATGCGGCAATTCGAGCAAAAGTCGTCGACCCAGCGATTCTTACCAATATACCTAATACTTTGCAATCTTTGGAGGTTAAAGCCAGAGATATGAAAGGACAACGTTATATATTACAAGTTGCCCCTGAAGATTGTACCGGTTGTAATCTTTGTGTTGAAGTTTGTCCAGCGCGGGATCGAAATAATTTTGATATTAAAGCCATCAATATGCAATCGCGTATTGAGCATTTGGCGACTGAAAAAATTCATTTTAATTATTTTAGTCAATTACCAAACCGAGATATCAATACCATTGAACGTATCGATATCCGTACCTCGCAATTGCTTACGCCATTATTTGAATATTCAGGCGCTTGCTCAGGCTGTGGTGAAACACCTTACATTAAGTTATTAACCCAATTATTTGGTGATCGCATGGCGATTGCTAATGCAACGGGATGTTCTTCTATCTACGGAGGCAACTTACCATCTACGCCTTATACGACCAATAATCAAGGTCGAGGCCCAGCTTGGGCAAATTCGCTATTTGAAGACAATGCTGAATTTGGATTAGGATTTCGTTTAACTTACTCATATCATCAAAAACGAGCCTTAAGATTATTAGATGAAGTAGCAGCTGATATTCCACCCGATATCATGGTTGGTATTAAATCTGAGCAAACGTCGATTAGTGAAAAACGTCAATTAATTGAACAGTTGCGCCGTCAATTAGCGAATATTGAACGTCCCGAAGCCAAGGAGCTTATCCGTGATGCCGACTATTTAATTGATAAATCGGTGTGGGCTATCGGCGGTGATGGTTGGGCTTATGATATTGGTTTTGGTGGATTAGATCATGTACTTAGTTTAACCGAAAATATCAATATTATGGTCTTGGATACTCAAGGTTACTCAAATACGGGTGGACAGCAATCAAAAGCAACCCCAATGGGCGCCGTCGCTAAATTTGCTGAATTAGGCAAACATAAAATGCGCAAAGATTTAGGGGTAAGTATGATGATGTATGGTCATGTTTATGTTGCTCAAATTGCACTAGGTGCACAATTGAATCAAACCATTAAAGCCATTCAAGAAGCTGAGGCGTATAACGGTCCATCTTTAATTATTGCTTATTCTCCTTGTGAAGAGCATGGCTATGATTTAGCTTATTCTCATGAACAGATGAAGAATCTGGTTAAATCAGGGTTCTGGACACTATATCGTTATGATCCACGGCGCATTGAGGAAGGAAAAGCTGCGTTAGTGCTGGATTCTCGACCACCAGTTATTGAAGGATTAAATGACACGATTCGTAAAGAGCAGCGATTCCGTCGCTTAGAAACCCTAGAGCCAGGTATTGCAGTAAAATTACACAAACAATCAGAACAAGCGCTATTAGCTAAATATAACTTCTTAGCGATGTTTTCAAAACATATTGAAGTAGAAATACCACCAGTAGATGAAAAATCTTGATAAGATTGGTATTTTTATATAAAAAAAGCGCTTTTATTAGCGCTTTTTTTGTAACTTAACATCAGCCAAAGGAATTAACGTCGATCTTTAAATTGACATTTAAAACGTTTTAATTGATGGAATAATAATAGTGCCGTGACGCCAGCGGATAAACAATCAGCAACAGGGCTTGCCAGCCAGATACCATTTAACCCAAACCAGTGTGGTAATAACCAAACAATAGGTAAGAAGAATAACACTTGTCTTGATAAACTTAATACAATCGCTTGCTTTGACATCCCAATACATTGGAAAAAACTCGTGGCAACCATTTGGAAACCGATCAAACAGTAAGCTAACGTAATATAACGTAACGCCGTCGCCGATAACGCAATCAGTTCATGATCAGGACTAAATAATGACACTAAAAAATGAGGAAGAAAGAAACTAATCACAAAGCCGATAGTAGTAATCAACGTTGCCACTTTAATGGCATAAAATAACGTTTCTACCACTCTATTAATATTTTTAGCACCAAAATTGTAACCTATAATCGGTTGCATTCCTTGGGTTAATCCCACAACAACCATCAAAATTAACATGGTTAAACGGTTAACATTAGAAAATGCTGCGATCGCATCGTCACTAGGTACATGTGATAACGTGGCATATTTTCGTAATTGATAATTAATAAAAATAACTACTATTGAGGCCGCTATTTGGATGAAAAATGGCGATATACCAATTGATATGATTGATTTAACGATATCCCATCTAAATTTAAGATTCGCTTTACGTAAGCGAATATCACTGTTTTTATTTAAAAAATGACAAATGACAAAGATAAAACTAATCATCATCGATAATACGGTAGCCATGGCAGCCCCTCGCATGCCTAAGCCAAGCCATAGAATAAAGATAGGGGCTAAAATAATGTTGGCAATCACGCTAATTAACATGGTGATCATTGCTTTAAGTGGATAACCGCTGGCCCGCATCATATTATTAAAATTAAAGCAGAGGGTTAAAAATATTCCACCTGGTAAATAAATTTGTAAAAAATCACGTGCATAAGGGTAAGTAACGTCGCTAGCCCCGACAAAAATAAGAATAGGTTTAAGAAATAAAAAAATAAACATCATCATTGAACCGCTCAGTAAAAGCGTTAATAAAAATGATGTACCTGCAATTTTTTCAGCAAAATGGTTGTTGTTTTCACCAAGCGCAATCGACATACGACTCGCGGAACCAACCCCAACGAGCATACCAATAGCGGCTAAAAAGTTCATAATCGGTAAGATAATACCTAAACCGCTTAATGCCTCTTTTCCAACCCAATGCCCGATAAAAATACCATCAATAATATTGTACAAGGTATTGACGACGGCACCGATAATGGCCGGTAACGCATAGCGCCAAAACAGTCTACTGATTTTTTCATTAGCAAATGAGCTATAAGATGTATTAGTTTGCTTATCCACAAAATTCCTTGTCCGTTAACCAACGTAAATGCTTATGTATACATAATATTTGATTATTGTATGGTAATATTATGCCAAATACGACTGTTTTTTTTCAAAAAAGATCCGGTTAATAAAAGCATAGAGTATGTTCAGTAATCGGTATACTTTATGGTTCTGATATTTTTCTGTTCCGCTTAATCGACATAATAAAAAGGCAGTATAAAATAGACTTTTATACTGCTAAAATTACAATGATAGGATATAAAATGATAATAAAAATTATTTTTTAACAGGCTCTTTTTTAACTACTTGAACTAATGTCCACTGAGGGATGGTGTCGTCCTTAGGATTAACCGTCTTATTTAACTTTTTTACCTTTAATTTATAATTATAACCAGGTTCAAAATTAAATCCTTCAATCGCAGAATAATAAAGTTGTCCATTATTTATATCTGCACCTTTAACAGATAAACAATGCATTGGTTTTCCGCCCTGACAATCAACGAGCTGAGGTCCAATTTCAATCTCTTTCGTCCCATCATGTATTTTGGAATCCCATTTATTTTTGATATCGTCTCTAGTCTGTTCAACTTTTTGACGCGCTTCATCAACCGCATTATCGACATGATGTTGAAGATCATCAAAACGTTGATGGCCATCATCAACAACATTTTTAATCGAATCATTCACCTTATCTGTTTCTACTTTAACCGAATCAGAACTACTATCTTTACAAGCTGATAATAAGGCTGCTAAAGCAAAGGTACTTACTATAAGTCGTTTATTCATTACTACAATTCCTTTTGTATGATTATCTACGCTGCTGATAATAACCAAACCTATCTTATTTAGCGTAGTCATTTTACATTTTTCTAGCCTATCTTTTCATATCACTAATAAATGATTGAAATATAAATTATTAAGAAAAAAATAAGCAAACTCCACTTTTTCCTCGCGATCTCGCGTTAATTTTAATCTGATCACAAAATAGTATTTTTATTTGCATAAAAGTTATAAAAAATAATTTAATTTAATAAAATACAAACAGTTAGACTAGATTCAGGCTAAAATATAACGTAAGAAAATAGACACGTTACCCCTTATCATCTTTTTATTAACCTTGCTTATCCTACTATCACAGCCTTTTACCGCAACTTTACCAAACATTAGTTTTATCTATTAATGCTGTTGTTATAATTACTATAATCTTTTTCCTATCACTAAAAAGGATTTTAGTGTTCATGCTTTAGCATGATGAAGTCAAAGAGAGTTGCAGTTGTTACTTTGCCAGTATAAGGAGGCAAAACATGAGTAGTAAATTTGAATTATTTAGAAGTCCTAAAGATAACCTATTTTATTTTCATCTTAAAAATAGCAAAGGTGAAATTATCTTACAAAGTGAAGGTTATACGACTAAGGCGAATTGTCAAAATGGGATTCGTTCAGTGAAAAAAAATGCCGCATTAGATAAAGCTTATCAAACAAATGCCAAGCATTTTAGTTTAAAGTCAGTTGATAACGGTAAAATTATTGCTAGTAGTGAAAAATATGCTTCGGAAGAGTTAGCCCAAAAAGGCATGGCGGCTGTGAAAAAAAATGCGCCTAACGCCGAATCCATCGATTTGACCGTTAGAAAACGCACAGTGAAAAATAAATAAGATCGAATCCGCTGAACAAAGGCGGATTTTTAAAACATAACCTATTGATTTAAAATATCAAAAAATAAACACCTCAAATCACAGCACAATTTTCAAACAAAATACTTGTATTTAATAATAACTTAAGGTAGTCTTTTAAGTAGTTTAATTAAGAGATATTTTATTATGATTTACTGTGTTCGCTTTCACCATCATTGCCATTACCCTGAATAGTCTTCGGGCAATTGGTGCTGGAAGACAAATGGTCTTCCGGTGAACACTAAATAGCAAGAGAACCCCC
>NZ_AWGA01000008.1 GCF_000471645.3 Candidatus Schmidhempelia bombi str. Bimp
GGGCGTCGCTGCGGCTTTTACAGGTCCAATGCCAACGCCTGCCATTGCTTATTTAACTCGTACCTTTCGTGCCGATGCGGGTATTGTTATTTCTGCCTCTCATAATCCTTTTTATGATAATGGTATTAAATTCTTCTCAACAGAAGGTAAAAAATTACCCGATGAAATTGAACTTGCTATTGAGGCCGAATTAGATAAACCACTAACCTGTGTAACATCAGAAAATTTAGGGCGGGCCAGCCGTATTAATGATGCTGCAGGACGCTATATTGAATTTTGTAAAGGAACCTTTGATCATGATTTAAGTCTTAGTGATTTAAAAATTGTTGTCGATTGTGCTAATGGTGCTACTTACCATATCGCTCCCAATGTATTACGTGAACTAGGCGCCACTGTTATTAAAATAGGCTGCGAACCCGATGGTATGAACATTAATCAAGATTGTGGAGCAACGAATATTGAGGCGTTAAAACAACGGGTTATTGCCGAAAAAGCGGATTTAGGGTTTGCACTTGATGGGGATGGCGATCGAATTATTATGGTCGATCATTTAGGTAATAAAGTCGACGGTGATCAGATTATCTATATTATTGCTAGAGAGGCCTTACGTCAGGGGCAATTAAAAGGCGGCGTTGTGGGTACCCTAATGAGTAATATGGGATTAGAAGTTGCCTTAAAACAGCTCGGTATCCCTTTTGCTCGAGCCAAAGTTGGGGATCGTTATGTGTTAGAAGCGTTGGTTGAAAAAGGTTGGAAACTCGGCGCGGAAAATTCAGGTCATGTTTTACTTTTAGATAAAACCTCCACTGGCGACGGTATTATTGCAGGTTTACAAGTCATTACCGCCATGGTCAGAAATAATATGTCATTAGCGGATTTATGTAGTGGAATGAAGTTATTCCCGCAAGTATTAATCAATGTACGTGTTGATCAAGGTGTCGATCCATTAAAGGATGCGAAGGTCAAACAACTTACCTTATCCGCAGAGCAACAGCTGGCCGATCGTGGACGTATTTTATTACGTAAATCAGGAACAGAGCCATTGATAAGAGTGATGGTCGAAGGTGAAAATATCGACGACGTAAATCAATTAGCCAAGCAAATTGCAGATGCGGTTAAACAAGTTAAATAAAAGGATGGGCAACATTTAGCCCATACGCCTGTAGGTCATTTTAATCTTGATGTTTTTCCCCCTAAACGATGGGGATCGTTAAAACAACAAGCGGTGACGGTGTGCCTATCGCTATGATTATTTAATACGTTAACCTAAAAAGGTAAAAAAACAACGATTTATACTATTAGATAAAATAAGCGCTTATCTTTATTTTGTTAAAAATTATAGTAAACGAAATCTAACCAGTTTTATCTAAAAAAACCGTTAAAATTTTTTTAAAAAACTGATTTTATTGAATAAAATATTAAATTATTTTATTGTACAAAAGTATAGATACGCAAAATCATCTTTAACAAATTTATCCTATTGTGCGAATGTTACATTCTTTCATTGACTAATGCGTGTCAAAAAGTTACAAATAGCAGGCTTAGTATTGTATTGGTTACCACTCGTATTTTAATATGAGTGAGTTTTTTATTCTTTCAATTGAGGGTAAGAGGTATTATGTCAGTCTCTTCTCCAGGTGAGTTAACAGCTCAAACATATATCAAACACCATTTAGAAAACCTTCAAATCGGTTCTGGATTTTGGTCTTTGAATATTGACTCATTATTCTTTTCCGTTTTTCTCGGTATTCTATTTTTAGGGATATTCCGCTATGTTGCTAAACATGCAACGAGTGGCGTACCTGGTAAAGTTCAGTGTTTTGTTGAAATTATCATCGATTTTGTTGATGGCAATGTACGTGAAATTTTTAACGGTAAAAGCCGTTTAATCGCGCCCCTTGCCTTGACGATTTTCGTTTGGGTATTTTTAATGAATCTAATGGATCTAATTCCAATTGATTTTCTACCTTACATTGCACAACAAATGAACATACCACATTTACGTGTTGTTCCTTCTGCTGATGTAAGTGTTACGATGTCGATGGCAATTGGGGTGTTTATTCTAATTATTTTCTATACCCTAAAATATAAAGGCGGCATAGGTTTTCTTAAAGAATATACATTACATCCATTTAATCACTGGGCATTTATTCCCGTTAACTTTGTGCTTGAAATAGTTACCCTATTATCCAAGCCAATCTCGTTAGGTCTACGTCTATTTGGTAATATGTACGCAGGCGAGTTAATCTTTATCCTTATCGCTGGTTTACTACCTTGGTGGTCACAGTGGATTCTTTCTTTACCATGGGCTATTTTCCATGTGTTAATTATTACATTACAGGCCTTTATCTTCATGATATTGACGATTGTCTATTTATCTATGGCTTCGGCTAAAGATGAAGACCACTAATTAATTTTTATTTTTTTATAATATTTATTTGGAGTTAATAATGGATAGTGTAAGCATGTTTTATTTAGCTGGCGCGATTATGATGGGTTTAGCTGCAGCTGGCGCGGCAATAGGTATTGGTATTTTAGGGGGCAAATTCTTAGAAGGTACAGCTCGTCAACCTGAATTAATGCCAATGTTACGTACGCAATTCTTTATCGTTATGGGACTCGTTGATGCGATACCTATGATTTGTGTGGGTATTGCACTATATATTATCTTTGTTCTCGCGTAGTGAGTTTACTTGGTGATGATCAATGCAATACGATTGCAATGATAAATAGAAGCAATAATTTAAGAGGAATTGTCACATGAATCTAAATGCAACAATCCTCGGCCAAGCCATCGCATTTATTCTATTTGTTTGGTTCTGTATGAAGTATGTCTGGCCGCCAATTACTGAGGCGATCGAAAAACGCCAGAAAGAGATTGCCGACGGGCTTGCTTCTGCTGAATCAGCTAAACAAGATTTGGAGTTAGCGAAAGCCAATACTTCTGAAATAATGCAACAAGCTAAGGCTGAGGCTAACGCTATTATCGATCAAGCGAACAAACGCAAAGCAGCAATACTTGAAGAAGCTAAACAAGAAGCCCTACAAGAAAAAGCAAGAATTGTTGCACAAGGACTGGCTGAACTTGAAGCCGAGCGTAAACGTGCGAGAGAAGAATTACGTAAACAGGTGGCAACGCTTGCTGTCACTGGTGCAGAAAAAATTATTCAACGTTCCGTCGATGAAGCCGCAAATAGCGACATTATTGATAAACTTGTAGCCGAATTATAGGGAGGACGGGGCTGATGTCAGAATTAATTACCGTTGCACGCCCCTATGCTAAGGCTGCTTTCGATTTTGCTGCGGAGCAACACGATATTGAGCATTGGCAGCAAATGCTCACTTTTGCTGCACAAGTCAGTTGTAATAATCAAATGGCAACTCAGCTAACAGCTGATATAAAACCTGATGCACTAGCACAGTTATTTATTTCAGTCTGTGGTGATGTACTCAATGAACCATGCCAAAATCTGATTAAGATCATGGCTGAGAATCACCGTCTTGCATTACTACCACAAGTAGTTGCGCTATTTAGCCGCTACAGTGCGCAGCGTAATGCTGTTGCTGAAGTTGACGTGATATCAGCAACTGAATTGACACCAGCGCAAAAAGATAAGATTGTCACCGCTGTCGAAAAACGTTTATCACGAAAAGTAGAACTGATTTGTCATATTGATAAATCAATTATTTCTGGTTTTATTATTCGTGCGGGTGATATGGTTATTGATAGTAGTATCAAGGGGCGTCTACAACAGTTAACTGACGCCTTACAGTCTTAAGGGGACTGATAATGCAGCTAAATTCAACTGAAATAAGTGAACTTATCAAAGAGCGAATTGCTAAGTTCAATGTTGTGAGCGAGGCTCACAGTGAAGGTACGATTATTTCCGTTAGTGACGGGATACTTCGTATTCATGGTTTAAATGACGTCATGCAAGGTGAGATGATCGCATTACCGGGCAACCGTTATGCGATGGCACTTAACTTAGAGCGTGACTCTGTTGGTGCGGTTGTCATGGGACCTTATGCTGATTTATCAGAAGGTCAAACGGTAACATGTACTGGACGCGTACTTGAAGTACCTGTTGGTGCTGGCTTATTAGGGCGCGTTGTTAATACGTTAGGTGAACCTATCGACGGGAAAGGCGCCCTTGTTCATGATGGCTTTTCACCAGTAGAAGTGGTAGCGCCTGGGGTTATTGATCGTCAGTCGGTTGATCAGCCCGTACAAACCGGTTATAAAGCGGTTGACTCGATGATTCCAATTGGACGAGGACAACGTGAGTTAATTATCGGTGACCGCCAAACAGGTAAAACGGCGATGGCAATTGATGCCATTATTAATCAGCGTCATTCAGGCATTAAATGCGTCTACGTGGCGATTGGTCAGAAAGCCTCTACGATTGCTAACGTAGTGAAAAAACTAGAGGATAATGGCGCATTAAGTAATACTATCGTCGTGGTAGCTTCGGCCTCTGAAGCAGCGGCATTACAATATTTAGCGCCTTATGCCGGTTGCGCAATGGGTGAATATTTCCGTGATCGCGGCGAAGATGCCCTAATTATTTACGATGATTTATCGAAACAGGCCGTCGCTTATCGCCAGATTTCCTTATTACTTCGTCGTCCACCTGGGCGTGAAGCTTATCCAGGCGATGTTTTCTATTTACATTCTCGTTTACTTGAACGTGCAGCGCGCGTCAACGCAGATTACGTAGAAGCCTATACCAAAGGGGTAGTGAAAGGCAAAACGGGTTCATTAACCGCATTGCCAATTATTGAGACACAAGCGGGTGATGTATCAGCATTCGTACCAACTAACGTTATTTCGATAACAGATGGACAAATCTTCCTTGAGACGAGTTTGTTCAACTCAGGTGTACGTCCTGCGGTTAACCCAGGTATATCGGTATCACGTGTGGGTGGTGCAGCGCAAACGAAGATAATGAAAAAATTATCTGGTGGGATCCGTACCGCGTTAGCCCAGTATCGTGAATTAGCTGCGTTTGCTCAATTTGCTTCGGATTTAGATGACGCAACGCGTAAGCAACTAAACCATGGTGAAAAAGTAACGGAACTGTTAAAGCAGAAACAATATGCACCGATGTCGGTTGCCGATCAATCTTTAGTGCTCTATGCTGCTGAACGCGGTTACTTAGAAAACGTAGAATTGCGTCATGTACTTGCTTTTGAAGCGGCACTACTAGATTACGCGCACCGCGAACACAGTGAGTTTTTACAGCAAATAAATAACACCGGCGATTATAACGAGCAGATTGAAAATCAATTGAAAGCTATTTTAGACACTTTCAAAGAGACACAATCTTGGGTGTAATCGGCGTTGATACGCTTATTTTTAAGGAGTAAGCAACAATGGCTAATGCTAAAGAGATAAGAAGCAAGATCGCCAGTGTACAAAGTACACAAAAGATCACAAAAGCGATGGAAATGGTCGCCACCTCTAAAATGCGTAAAACGCAGGATAGAATGATCGCCAGTCGTCCATACGCAGAAACGATTCGTAAAGTGATCGGGCATCTTGCATTAGCACATACTAATTTTAAGCATCCGTATCTTAAAGAACGGGCTATAAAACGCGTAGGCTATATCATTATCTCCACTGACCGCGGTTTATGTGGTGGGTTAAATATTAATCTATTTAAAACCACCCTTGCTGATATAAAGAATTGGAAAGATCAGAATATCGATTGCCAACTTGCGGTGATTGGTTCTCGTGGTGTCTCATTCTTTAATTCTATTGGTGCCGAAATAACGACACAAGTAACGGGAATGGATGATGAACCGACATTGTCGGATCTAATCGGTTCTATTACAACGATGTTAAACGCTTATGATGAAGGACATATTGATCGTCTATTTATCGTGAACAATAAGTTTATTAACACCATGTCACAAGTGCCACAAATTCAGCAATTACTACCGCTACCGCCGGCAGAGGACGAAGAGCTTAAAAATAAGTTCTGGGATTATATATATGAGCCTGATGAACTATCATTATTAGACGTCATGTTACGTCGATATATTGAATCGCAAGTTTATCAAGCCGTCGTTGAGAATCTGGCAAGTGAGCAAGCAGCCAGAATGGTTGCAATGAAAGCCGCGACTGATAATGGTGCAAACCTGATTAAAGATCTGCAAATTGTTTACAATAAAGCACGTCAGAGTGCGATTACCAATGAGCTAATTGATATTGTATCAGGTGCATCCGCAGTTTCAGGTTAAAAAGTTAACGTTAATGTGACTATCGTTATTGATCAATTCAATCAGATAGTTGCATTAAGGTCACTACGTAGAGGATTAAAAATGGCTACTGGAAAAATTATCCAGATTATCGGTGCAGTCGTCGATGTTGAATTCCCTCAGGATTCCGTACCTAAAGTTTATGACGCTTTAGAAGTGGAAACGGGTGCCGATAAATTAGTACTTGAAGTACAGCAACAGTTAGGTGGCGGTATTGTCCGTTGTATCGCAATGGGCGTAACCGATGGTTTACGCCGCAATCTAACCGTTATCAATACCAATCATCCAATTGAAGTACCTGTTGGTACTGCGACATTAGGTCGAATTATGAACGTATTGGGTGATCCTGTTGATAATGCAGGACCAATTGGTGAACAAGAACGTTGGGGAATCCATCGCACCGCACCAAGTTATGAAGAATTATCCAGCTCTACTGAACTTTTAGAAACGGGAATTAAAGTTATTGACTTAATGTGCCCATTTGCTAAAGGGGGTAAAGTGGGTTTATTTGGTGGTGCCGGTGTTGGTAAAACCGTTAATATGATGGAATTGATTCGTAACATTGCGATCGAACACTCAGGTTATTCCGTATTTACCGGTGTAGGTGAACGGACACGTGAAGGGAATGACTTCTACCATGAGATGAAAGAATCCAACGTATTGGATAAAGTATCGCTGGTTTATGGGCAAATGAATGAGCCACCTGGGAACCGTTTACGCGTCGCGTTAACAGGCTTAACCATGGCTGAAAAATTCCGTGACGAAGGTCGCGATGTCTTATTGTTTATCGATAATATTTATCGTTACACCCTTGCTGGGACTGAAGTATCTGCCCTATTAGGTCGTATGCCATCTGCGGTTGGTTATCAGCCAACATTGGCAGAAGAGATGGGGGTACTACAAGAACGTATTACCTCGACCAAAACTGGCTCTATCACCTCAATTCAAGCGGTCTATGTTCCTGCTGATGACTTAACCGACCCATCACCAGCGACCACCTTTGCTCACTTAGATGCAACCGTGGTATTAAGCCGACAAATTGCGTCATTAGGGATCTATCCAGCGGTTGACCCATTAGATTCAACCAGCCGTCAGCTTGATCCATTAGTTGTTGGACAAGAACATTACGACTGTGCACGAGGTGTCCAATCGATCTTACAGCGTTACCAAGAACTAAAAGATATCATTGCAATTCTTGGTATGGATGAACTATCCGAAGAAGATAAATTGGTGGTAGCGCGTGCACGTAAAATTCAACGCTTCTTATCACAACCATTCTTCGTTGCTGAAGTCTTTACCGGTAGTCCAGGTAAATACGTATCATTAAAAGACACCATTGCAGGCTTTAATGGTATTATGAATGGTGATTATGATCACCTACCAGAACAAGCTTTCTATATGGTTGGTTCAATTGAAGAAGCTGTTGAAAAAGCGAAAACGTTATAGTTGAATAACGCGGAGAGAGTATTATGGCACTAACTTCCTATCAACTTGAAGTTGTTAGTGCTGAATCTCACCTGTTTTCAGGTGTTGTTCAGCGAATCAGAATAACCGGTGTCGAAGGTGAATTAGGTATTTATCCTGGTCACTCACCATTATTGACGATGATAAAGCCGGGGATGGTGGGGATTGTCACCACCGACGGGAAAGAACAATTTATTTATCTTTCTGGTGGTATTTTGGAAGTACAACCAACCGCGGTAACTATCCTTGCTGATGTTGCTATTCGTGGCGAAGAGCTTGATGAAGCAAGAGCTCGTGAAGCCATGCGTAAAGCACAAGAACATATTAATAATCCTAGCGATGATGTCAGCTTTGCCGAAGCCTCTGCAAAATTATCCAAAGAGTTAGCAAAATTACGTGTTATTGATTTAACACGCGGCGTGCATCGATAATTTAGCAACCTTCGGGTAGTAAAAATAATACGACTATCTCGTCATAAGCATAAAAAATCCGTAATAGCTTAATGTTATTACGGATTTTTCTATTTTAGTCGTTCATATCTAGACGTTTTGTTTCCCAACGCCGTGAGTACCAACGCCAACCATTTACCAGTCCACGTACCCACTCATCACAAGCAAAGCCAATCCAAATACCCAGTAACCCCATTTGCATTTTCACACCCAAAAAATAGCCAATAGGAATAGCGATTCCCCACATAAAAAGTAACCCAATGTAAAATGGAAAACGGGCATCGCCAGTAGCGCGTAAGGCATTAACCATAATAATATTTAACGTTCTTCCTGGCTCTAAGAAAATAGATAGTACAAAGATAGGCAACAAAATCGTTAAGATACGCTGATCTTGCGTAAATAAGCCCAATAATTGATGGCGACACAGAAAGAAAACAATAACCACCATTGCCGTTACCGCAAAACTAATTAGTAAACTTTTGATAGTACGACGATACGCATCATCAAACCGTTTAGCACCCACTAAATGACCAACCATAATCTCATTTCCAATGCCTAATGCGATTGAAAATAACATCATAAAGTACGAAATCTGAAAATAAATAGAATGGGCAGCTAATGCCATTTCGCCCATAATACCAACAAAAGCGGTCATGACTAACGTCTGCCCAGACCAAGAAAGATTTTCACCTGCCGATGGTAAGCCAATTTTAAAAATATTCTTTAATAAATCTTTCTTCCAACGGAAAAACAGAGGCAATTCAATTTTAATTCTTAACCCAAATACAACCAGACAAATTAATAACCCAATACCAATAACCCGTCCAAATACCGTTGACCATGCGACCCCAACTAACCCTAAGGTTGGCATACCAAACAAGCCATATAATGCCAACATATTACCAAACACGGTGGCGACATTCATAACCAATGACACATACATTGTCCATTTTGAACGTCCGAAAACACGTAAACACGACGCTAAAATAATCCCCATCGCCTCAAAGATCAGACAAATACCTAAAATATGAAAATACTCATAACTAATCGCTAAAATATTTGTTGGTGTATTCATCCAAATAAGGACTTGGTAACCAAACAAATAAATAAACAGATAACAGATAATACTCAGTATCAAATTAAAGGCGACAGACAGATGAATAATATGTCTTGCTTTATCACGATTACCAGCGCCAAGATACTGTGCAATTACCACACTACAACCAATACCAATAAAATTAAAAATAGGAATAAAGATATCAAAAAATTGGTTACCTACCGTTGTTGCAGCAACCATAGACATAGACACATGACTGATCATAAACGTATTGATCATTAAGGTTGCCATATGCAAAAAGATATCAATAAAAATCGGCCAACTAAGCGAATATAACGATTGCTCAGTTACAGAATGGTGGTTTTTCATCTCAGTACCTAAAAAAATATATGATTAATATATATATAATACTCTTTTACTGCTTTCTCATCGCACTTATTAAACAGTAAATAATCTTTATCATTAACAAAATAAAAAACCGAATCAAATAACCTTGATCCGGTAATAATATGTGGATTAATTAGATATTAACGTGACGAATAAGATCCCTCTTGTTGCTTTCTTAAATTGTAATTAAAGAACGTTGACTATCGCTTCACAAAGCTGTGGCATATTATCCAACGTCATACCCGCTACATTAATACGCCCTGAGCCAACAATATAAATACCGTAGTCATTACGCAATGTTAACACCTGTTCTGGACTCAAACCACTAAAGGAAAACATCCCTTTCTGTTGGGTAATAAAGCTAAAATCTTTATCTGCCCCCTTTTCCTTTAAGGTTTTAACAAACAATTGACGCATACGATAGATACGATAACGCATATTAGTCAATTCCGCTAACCACTCATCCTTAAGCGCGTGATCACTAAGAATGGTTGTAACAATCGCTCCGCCATGCGTTGGCGGCGTTGAGTAATTGGCCCGAATGATCGATAACGTCTGACTAAAAGCCCGATCGGCGATATCGCTATCAGCAGCGACTAAATTAAATGCGCCCACGCGCTCATTATACAATCCAAAATTTTTGGAATAAGAGCTCGCAACGAGCATTTCTGGTACTTTTTCAGCAAAAATACGTAACCCTAACGCATCTTCATCTAGCCCTAAACCAAAGCCTTGATAAGCTAAATCAAAAACCGGTAGCCAGCCTTTTTCCAACGCTAAATTTGCCAATGTTTGCCATTGCTCAGCGGTCGGATCAATGCCGGTTGGGTTATGACAACAGCCATGGAACAATACCGCATCCGTCGCTGCAACATTTTCTAAGCAGGCTAGCATCGCCTCAAAATCAAAAGTATGCGTTTGCGTATCATAATAAGGATACTGACACACTTCAAGCCCCGCAGCATTAAATATACTATGATGATTTGGCCAACTTGGATCACTAACCCAAATACGCTTAACCTCATGAGTACGCGCTAACACATCAGCACAAATGCGTAAAGCCCCCGTACCACCAGGTGTATGTGCGGTTCGCACCCGATTACTTTTAATTAATGGACTATTATCACCAAAAATCAATGCTTGGGTTACCTGACTAAACTGCGGTGCCCCAGCAATCCCCAAATAATTCTTGGATTGCTCATTATCTAATAAATATCGCTCTGCTTTTTTTACACAATTTAATATTGGGGTCTCCCCCTTTTTATCTTTATAAACACCAATACCTAAATTTATTTTATTACTACGTTGATCTCGAATAAATAGTGAGGCTAATCCCAAAATCGGATCAGCCGGCGCAGCACTGAATTTCTCAAACATAGATCACCCTATTATAATAATGAGTAAAATGGCTTTAATGATTGTTTTATTGCACGCAGGATTAAAATGATCAATATCTAATCGCCATATAAAAACAGCACATTGAGTTTAACGCAGAATAAAGCAAACAACAAACAAATAACTTCACCCACGGTGATCTTTCATGGCGCCTACTCACTTAGGCTTAACCAACGCTCAACCTAACGATTATTTAGATAATAATTGGGTTAAGCTGTGTTAAAAATTGGGTTAAATGGTCGGATAAAACTTGATATTCTCCCGTAATCAAATCATCCAACATTACAGCTCCCGTCACATTATTTACCGTAATGATACGGCTATCATCTTGGGTTGTCGCAATAAATAGTGAAGGTTGCCGTTTTAATTTTTTCAACATCTGTAAATGGGCAATTTGATTTTGTTCTAAACGATAAAAATCATCTTGATTCCAAGCTTGAATTAAACACAACGTTATAGCCTGAAACGTAGTCCACATATCACCGGCATACTGCATACCAAACAACGCCTGAATTTCTGGTCGAATAGTGATACCAACCAATTGCTCAACCCGCTGTAAATCATTAACAGGAGTGGTCGCAACGGGCTGCCAATAAACCTCAGTCGACGTTGAACTGATTGCACATGGAGAAGGTATATCAACATAAGCACTACTCTTAGGATAGGTGCCCTGCTGCTGTTGCCATAAATCGATATAACGCCGATTAACATCGCTTAATGCGGAAAAGAGATTATTCATAATTAGATTTAGCTTGTATAAATTTTTATTAGTTGCATTATATGCTAACCAACAATTGACATTCCAACTAAAAAAGGAGCTTGTTGTGATCATCCGAATTAATCCATTAGATTCAATGGATATGTTATCTCAGATTGAAGTCGACAGCTTAAAACGTTCAGCCAACAGTGAACTTTATCAACTATTCCGCAATTGTTCGCTCGCAACGCTCAACGCAGGAAGTAAAACCGATGACAGTCGTCAACTATTAGCCCAATATCATGATTTTGATATTAATATTCTCAGCCGCGAACGTGGTGTCAAACTAGAACTGATTAACCCGCCTGAAACCGCTTTTGTTGATGGACAATTAATTACCTCGATCCAAGCCAATCTATTTGCTGTTTTGCGCGATATCCTATTTGTAAATACCCAAATTGCTATCGTTAAAGGCATTACCGCCTTTAACCAAGATCAACCCAAAAATATTACAAACTTAATCTTTTCGATTCTACGCAATGCCAATGCTTTACACGTTGGGGAAGAGCCTAACCTTATTGTTTGTTGGGGCGGTCATTCTATTAATGAACACGAATACGCTTACGCTAAACAAGTTGGCATGCAATTGGGGTTACGTAAACTCAATATCTGTACTGGCTGTGGACCGGGGATTATGGAAGCACCCATGAAAGGAGCAGCCATAGGTCATGCTCATCAACGCTATAAAGCCAGTCGTTTCATTGGTATGACCGAACCCATGATTATCGCTGCCGAACCGCCCAATGCGCTCGTCAATGAATTGATTATTATGCCCGATATCGAAAAACGGTTAGAAAGTTTTGTTAGAATAGCACACGCCATTATTATCTTCCCTGGTGGACCCGGAACCGCCGAAGAGCTGCTCTATATTCTCGGTATTCTACTCAATCCTCAAAATAGCCAACAAGTATTGCCGTTGATCTTAACCGGTCCAGAAGAAAGTCGCGATTACTTTACTGCATTAGACAACTTTATTCGCCACACCTTAGGCGAAAAAGCCTGCGAACTTTATCAAATTGTTATTGGTGATCCACAGCGAGTCGCACAGATTGCCTCACAAGGCGTCAATGCGGTAAAAACCAGCCGCTTAGCCTCCAGTGATTCTTATGTATTCAACTGGTTATTAAAAATTGAAGAAGCCTTCCAACACCCATTTAACCCAACCCATGAAAATATGGCGAGTCTTAACCTACATAAAGACCAACCCAAAGAATCACTCGCAGCGGCATTACGCCAAGCGTTCTCTGGCATTGTCGCTGGTAATGTAAAACAAGCGGGTATTGATGCCATTGAAAAATATGGTCCTTACCAATTACATGGCGACCCAGCATTGATGAAACAGCTTGATAAATTACTTTACGCCTTTATAAAACAAGATCGTATGAAATTACCCGGCGGTAGCCGCTATCGGCCTTGTTATGAACTAATATTTTAATTTTCAATTATTTTGCAAACGAGTAACTGAGACTATCTAACGATAGCTCAGTGCTACTCTCACAACCACAAGCCCAAATCGCCCCAAATATCCACCACCACCATAGATGATAACAATCCATATAATAGCTTGAGAAACCATTATCATCATCATATACTGAAAAAAGTATTTACAGGAAATAAACCAATTAAAAACACATTAAAGGAGTAACGTTATGGCTTACACACTTCCACCGCTACCTTATGCTTACGATGCGTTAGAACCTTATATTGATAAAGAAACTATGCATTTTCATCATGATAAGCATCACCAAACTTACGTCAACAATGCCAATGCGGCAGTGGAATATTTACCAACCGAATTACAAACCTTATCGGCACAAGAATTATTAGCTAACTTAGATAAAGTGCCAGCCGATAAACTAACCGCAGTTAAAAACAACGTAGGTGGTCATGTAAACCATACCTTCTTCTGGGACTTATTAAAAGTAGGCACCGAACTAAAAGGTGAATTAAAAGACGCGATTATCCGTGATTTTGGTTCGGTTGAAACATTTAAAGAAGAATTCTCAAAAGCCGCCGCAAGTCGTTTTGGTTCGGGTTGGGCATGGTTGATCGTCAAAGATGGCAAATTATCGATCGTTTCTACAGCGAACCAAGACACCCCAATTATGGGAGAAAAATTTGCTGGGGTATCTGGTGCACCGTTATTAACCCTTGATGTATGGGAACATGCTTACTATTTAAAATACCAAAACCGTCGTGTGGATTACATCGGTGCATTTTGGAATGTCGTCAATTGGGACAAAGTTGCTGAACTATACGCAGCGGCAAAATAAAATTAATTTATATCTTTTATTTACCAAAAAATTTTCCTGAAACAGCCCAACAATGCTGTTTCAGGCTTTTTCAGTTATACCCCTCTAAACTAGTTACTCATTATCATTATTTAGCAAACATGAGTATAAACCCGACACACGATTAAAAACAGCGCAGAAATTACCACAAAAATTAACGCTATTAATAACCTATTATTTCTGAATCTGCTAATCCATTTATCCCTATAATTTGTCTAGATTTAACTTTGCGTATTATTCTCTGACTTAAATCTTAATTCAGAATCAACTTCTAACCGTTCTATCTATTTTTGACGTTAATAGCCGCGCAATCTTTAAAAATAAATAGATATCGTACAAAATTTATTTCAAATAAATTCAGATAGTTATCTTTCCAGAATACCGTTACACCCTCTTCTCATACCGATAAAGACAAATTGGAAAGCATGCAATATTTATTGTCAAATAACATTAACAAAAACAAAAAATTTTCAAAAAATTTGCGATATCCAGAAAAAACAAGTATGTTACTAATTCTTACTTGGTTATCTTTATCAATTATTGAAAAAAATAACAAAAAAATTATAAGAATCGGGGATAAAACATGGATAAACTGGTACAGTTAATTAGTGGAATGAGTCATGCTGCACTTAATCACTATACGCTTTCCATTGACGGTATTAAACACCTTTCAGAACTATCAGTGTTAAGCCTTAAAGCACAAGAAACCCTAAATAAAGTTTGGCGTTATGAAATTATTTTCACCTCCAGTGACAGACAGATAGCCGCTGATGCCATTCTCACTCAAAAAGCCAGCTTTACTTTTCAGCCACAACAACCCCATCTTTTATCCACGCAACTCAGCGCCTTAACTCAGCCTACTATCCCCCGCACGTTGCATGGAGTGATAACTGAATTTAGCCAGCTATCGGTCAATAAACAACAAGCCCAATATAAAGTAATACTAGAGCCCCGTTTAGCCTTATTAGGACTCCATTACTATAGTGCGATTTACCAACATCAAAGTGTGATTGAAGTGGTGGAGCAGATATTACGTAAACACGGCTTTACCGGCATTGACTACCGCTTAGAATTACGTGACACCTACCCAATGCGTGAATTTATCACCCAATGGCAAGAGAGCGACCTCGAATTTATCCAACGTATTTTAGCTGATATCGGGGTCTGGTTCTGTTTTGAAACCGACAGCAAACATGGCTGTGAGGTAATGGTGATAAGTGATAGCGAACAAGGTTATCACCATTACGGCACGATAGTTTATCAACAACCCAGCGGCACCGTTGACAGTCATATCGAAAGTATCTGGGATTTACAACAGCACAGTAAAACCGTTCCACAATCAGTGCGGGTACAGGACTATAACTACCGTGAAGCAGGCAATGATATGCTAGCTGAGGTCAACAGTCAGCCCGATGACAACACCACCCACGGCACCCAATACCTCTATGACCAGCACTATAAGCAGAAAGGCGATAAACAAACGGTAGAAACCGGGGCATGGTATGCACAAATCCGCCATCAGCAATATATCAGTGAACAAATCCTAATCACCGGTAAAAGCAACCAGTTCCAC
>NZ_AWGA01000087.1 GCF_000471645.3 Candidatus Schmidhempelia bombi str. Bimp
TTTCATACACTTTAGCCGGTCCACGAAAAACTAAATTTTCGGCGGCAACGCCAGCCGTTTTTACGATCGCACCATCAATAGCAATATTGCCATAGAGAGTGGCTAGCCCACCATCTTGACTATAAGCATACTCTTTAGCACGAATACATCCAGCTTTACGATCGGTATCTAATGTAGACCAATAGCAATCCTGTGAAAAAGCTTGTGTAGTACGAACACCAGCTGGTCCAGCGCTATACATTTTTTTTACCTGCTCATCAGTCGTCTGCATAATATCATAATGGGATAAGGTGTCAGATAAATTTAAACCAAGTACATTATTTACGTGACGATTAAGCAACCCTGCTCGGTCTAATTCACCTAGAATAGCCATCACCCCACCAGCACGGTGTACATCTTCCATATGATATTGTTGTGTACTTGGCGCGACTTTACATAAATGCGGAATGTTGCGCGATAGCCGGTCAATATCAGCCATTTTAAAATCAATGTCGCCTTCTTGGGCAGTGGCTAATAGATGTAAAACGGTATTGGTCGATCCACCCATGGCAATATCTAATGCCATCGCATTTTCATAAGCTGCTTTAGTCGCAATCGATCGCGGCAAGACCGTCTCATCATTATTTTCGTAGTATTGTTTAGTTAGCGCTACAATCTGTTTGGCGGCCTTGATAAACAATGATTCACGCTGTTTATGTGTCGCTACTAATGATCCATTCCCCGGTAGCGCTAATCCTAGAGCTTCGGTTAAGCAGTTCATAGAATTAGCGGTAAACATACCTGAACAAGATCCACACGTCGGACACGCGGCTTCTTCAATTCTTTGGCTTTCTTCATCACATACATGCGGATTTGCACCTTGGATCATAGCATCAATGAGATCTAATTTTATCAGTTGATCAGATAATTTGGTTTTTCCAGCTTCCATCGGACCGCCAGAGACAAAAATAGCGGGTATATTAAGACGTAAGGCCGCCATCAACATCCCTGGCGTAATTTTGTCGCAGTTAGAAATACAAATCATCGCATCGGCACAATGTGCATTAACCATATATTCAACAGAATCAGCAATGAGTTCTCTCGATGGTAGAGAATAAAGCATGCCGCCATGTCCCATCGCAATCCCATCATCGACAGCAATGGTATTAAACTCTTTCGCTATCCCCCCTGCCTGCTCAATATGCTGAGCAACTAATTGTCCAATATCTTTTAAATGCACATGACCCGGTACAAACTGGGTAAAGGAGTTAACAACGGCAATAATAGGTTTACCAAAATCTTCATTTTTAACGCCAGTCGCTCGCCATAAAGCACGGGCGCCGGCCATATTACGACCTTCTACTGATGTCGCTGAACGATATTTAGGCATGTAATGCTCCCAATTTCTTATTTGATGCTTAGGTTAAAATAAAACATGTTATTTGGCTTTCACCGAAAAGTTATAGTTGTTTAATCAGGTTAAGCGCCATAACGCTATCTATAAATACTGCTCTACTATGACTTATCACTTATTTACAACAACGCGTTGTAATCCTCAATGCTTATCTTTTTATTTTATATGCCTTTTATTGTTTTAATAATAAGATTTAATTTATAGTGGTATGGTGTAACAATGGTTACCCTACCGCGCCTGTTATCTTATATAGATTAATACAGAACCACGTTATTTTCTTATAAAAAGTGATAAATATTAATGGTTATTGGAATAATGTTCATCATCAATATTAATTACATCGACCAATTTAATTAATTGCTTTTTAAGCAATTCAATTGGGCGTTGGCTTTCTAGTACTATGTTGATATTGATGATATTGCTTTCTCTTAATTGCATATTGATCGCCGTAATTCGACCTCCTCGATGGCGAATCACACGTAATATTCGTTCTAAAATACCTAATTGATTATGCGCTATAATAGTTAATTGATTTAGTCCCATATCGATTTATCCTTAATTTGATATATTTTCTAACATGGTTTGATTCGCAGCACCTGGTGGAACTAATGGCCATACGTTTTCCATTTCATCAATACGTACATGAAGTAAATACGCACTCGGTGAATTCAACATTGTTTGTAAAGCTGGAATGACGTCGGATTTCTTCGTAATAGTCTGTCCAGATATGCCAAAAGCACTAGCTAAAACTAAAAAATCAGGATTATCAGAAAGATTAGTTTCACTATATCTTTCAGCAAAAAAAAGCTGCTGCCATTGCCTTACCATACCCAATCGTTGATTATCGATTAATACTATTTTTATCGGTAATTGTTTACGTTTAATCGTAGCCAGCTCTTGAATATTCATCATAAAAGAACCATCACCTGAAATACAAATAACATCATCTTTCGGTCGAGCTAGTTGCGCACCAATGGCTGCTGGTAGTCCAAATCCCATGGTACCTAAGCCGCTAGAGGTAATAAAATTGTGTGGATGAGTAAAGCGCATATGTTGTGCGGCCCACATTTGATGTTGCCCAACATCAGTGGTAACGACAGTTTGGTCATCAATCAAATCGGAAAGTTGTTTTAATAATAATGGCGCATAAATCGCTTCGCCAGCATGATGATAAGAGATCGCGAATTGTGCAGCTAACTGAGTTAGCTGTTGCAGCCAAGGTTCAATTGATAACGGCTGTTGTAATGCTGGTAAAATAGCGGTTAAATCCCCTGTTAAGGATAAATCGACTTGCCGTAATTTATTAATTTCAGCTGGATCAATATCAATGTGAATTACTTTGGCATGTTTGGCAAATTCATTTAAATTTCCTGTCACTCTATCATCGAATCGCACGCCAATAGCGATAAGTAAATCGCTTTCTTGCACGGCTAAATTGGCAGTTTTAGACCCATGCATACCAAGTAAACCTAAGTAATAGGGATGAGTATGGTCAGCAGCGCCTAAACCCTTTAAGGTTGAAACACAAGGCACGTTTGATACTTGTATAAATTCACGTAGCGCAGAAACACCATTAGCCATACCAACACCGCCACCGATATAAAGTATCGGTTTTTTAGCTTGATCTAACATGCTTTTAGCGAGTTGTATATTAGTGGGGTAAACAATCTGTTGCGTATAAGTGGAACAAACGGCAGTTGATACGTTTTGGTAATCCACTTCTGTTATCTGAACATCTTTAGGTATATCAATTAACACTGGTCCTGGTCTACCACTGCTGGCGATATTAAATGCTTGTGGTATCACAGTTGACAAATCAGCCGCGTTTTCGACTAAAAAACTATGCTTGGTACACGCTAATGACATACCTAAAATATCGATTTCCTGAAATGCATCTGTCCCTATTAAATGCGTTGGTACTTGACCAGTAATAGCAATAATGGGAACTGAATCAATTAACGCGTCAGCAAGCCCCGTTAATAAATTCGTCGCCCCGGGTCCTGATGTGGCGATACAGACACCGACTTTCCCCGTAGCACGAGCATATCCTATTGCAGCCATCGCAGCGCCTTGTTCATGCCGACATAATACATGGGGTAAACCACCATCATATAAGGCATCATATAATGGCATAATTTGCCCACCTGGATACCCAAAAACAATTTCAACACCACAAGATTTTAATACACTCACTATCCATTGCGATCCTTTCATGACTTTACCTCATTGGCTTACCTAATCTTTATTATTTATAGTCGAAAAAAAACCCCCGCTTGTTTT
>NZ_AWGA01000009.1 GCF_000471645.3 Candidatus Schmidhempelia bombi str. Bimp
GTAAAGAACAACGCGGTGAAGGCTTCGAATTACGTACCGACGACTGGGGCGCGATTGCCGCCAACAAAGGCTTATACCTCACCACCCAAAGCGAGCCCAAAGCCCAAGGCAAGCAATTAGATATGCAAGCCGCTATCACCCAGCTAGAAAATGCCCTCTCAATAGCTAAAGCGCTACACACTGCCGCGGTGCAATCGCAAGCGCATTTAGCGGACACTGATAGCCAAAATCAACTCAACGCCAACCTAACCGAACTAGCAGCAAGCGGCATACTTGCCTATGCCCAAGAAGGGATTGCCTTAACTAGCCCAGAGAACATCCAACTATCAACTAGCAACAGCATTACCCTCACCGCCGAAAACCAAACCGATATCAGCGCCCTTAAAACTATCAGCGTCTCTTCTGGTGAAGCGATTGGATTATTCGCTCACAAGCAGGGGATGAAACTGTTTGCCAATCAAGGTGATATTGAACTACAGGCCCAAAATGCCAACCTCAACATAGCCGCCAAGCAAGATATCAAGGTAGATAGCGTCGATGGCAATATCACCCTCACCGCAGATAAAGAAATTACCCTAGTATGTGGCGGCTCCTATATCAAAATTAGCAGCGAAGGCATAGAGCTGGGCACCGCAGGTAATTTAAAGTTTAAAAGTGCGGTATTGCAAAAGATGGGACCGGTTAATAAATCGAAAACTATTCAATTAAACACAAGTGAACTTAACGTCAAACGTTGTGCAGAGATAGGTTAACTATGATTGATGTATTAAATAATAGATATAATTTTTTTAAATATCGCTATTTGCTAGTCGATAATCTGGTTGTACTCAATGAAATGAGTTACTTATCTAAATCGTCATTATTAACTTATTTCGGTGAACAAAATCTAACCACAGTATTAAGAACCGATTTAGATTATGATCCCAGTCAGTGCCCCACACTGATCACGCTTGCCAAGCCAGAACAATTTTTAGACATTGAAGTTATTGCCGAGATTAGTGAACAAGCCGCGATCGAGTGCTTTTGGCCAAAACGTTATGTTTGTAGCTATATTATTAGCGATCTCAACCCAGCCAAAATCGCACAGCAACTGGTAAACATAGGTAATAACATTGCCACTACATTAAAAGAACCCTATTATCCCTTCTTTGAACCATTCCGTATGCAATTTTTACATGAAGTTGGATCAGCGGCAGATCGCTATTGGTTAAATCAAAAATTAACAGATATCGATTACTACTATCCGTCGATCTATAACGGTGAGTTTATTCAATACAAAGTTGCTCAACCGGATCAACCTAATCAAAATTGGAGTGAATCCTACTTATATCGCTTAAAACACATCAGGATCATACATACCCTTGTCAATACTTGGGCAAATAATCGACTCCAATTTCAAGAACAACAACAGTTATCCTTAGTTAAGGATGTTATCGTCCAAAGTACGCAATTAGTTGAACAAGCCTATCAACTCAATTTAACTGATATAGAAGATATTCTGTTTTGGGGACTTAATGGGCTTAGATATCAATCAGACTTTACACAACACCCACAAGTGCTTGCGCTAACAAAACAGACCCAAACACAACCAGGAACGTTGTCAAAAAGGCTTATTGATGCCAAAATAAAAATTGAAAACGATAGTTTTTCTCGCCAGTAATAATAACGACAAAGAGGCAACCAATGCAAAAAATCGACACCCTAGCCAAACAGAATAAAAATCAAGCCGCTGGAAAATGCCCCGCCTGTGGCCGGCACGGCTTACCGGTATTTTTACTGCGTCAGGCGGTCATCACTAAAAATAATCACTCTAATAGTGACGTCGATCCAATTTATCAGACGCTGGCCGATTATGCCAGTCAGTTAGATTTTAAACACCGTATGCCACAAGAAACGCTAACCCAGTATCACTATCTGCTGCGTACCTTGCGTAATGGCTATGTCTATGTCATGCAACAGGGCAAGGAGCTTGACAGCCGCATGTTAGACGCTTACGAATGCATTGACGGGGCACTGCGGCTTAAAGATGCCTTTAGCCTCTCAGGCACTGAGCCCCGCCCCTTGTCCAAAGCCTGTCAGGATAGCTGCCATTCTATTCCCGCTTCTTTTATTCATCTGGATGAAAAACGCTTTACTCAAGCCTGGGTGGCTTACTCATCCCAGCCGTGGTCAACTCAGACCATCAATAACTATCTAAAACAACAAGACCCGCTGGCTTTATCTCGCTTTACCCATATTACCAGCTTAAACCAGTTCAAAACCTCACCCGCACAGGCATGTGGTCAGCGGGCGGTGCCTTTTAAAGATATCTTTGGCTATAGCTATGATGCGCCGATTAATCAACAGAGCAACGTGCTGGAATTTCGCTTTGACCGCCTGTTGCCTAACTTTGAATCGGTCCACCCGTTTCACAGCCTTAAAGCACAGCGTGCTCGCTATGCCTATCAGGTTAATTCTTTATATACCTCACGAGAGAACGCTAGCTCCTGCGCTATCGTGCTGGAAGATACACTAGGGATTGCCGAAGAGTTAAACGCTCAGCGCCTAAACCATCTACATATATTCAATTATGACGCTCCGCCGGCTAAAGCGGATGACGAGCCAATAGCCGATGAGCCAAACCTCGATTTTGATATCAATAAGCAAAATAGTATCTATGCACAGCGCGCTAAAAACATGCTTAATATGATTAATCCAGAATTAAAAAAACGCTTTAGGTATTATCAAAATGATCTGTTTAAAAAGCGGATGATATGGCAACTAATCGAACAGTATCGCACTTCTCTTGAACGCACCTATGACCAAAAAATAGCCACGTTAGAGCAACAAGACTACATCGAGTTAGCCAACCGAGACCCCTACGCTTATATCGGGCCTTTTATGGCGCCCCCCCCTAAAAATGCCGTTACCATCATCCACCTAAAACAAGAGAAAAAGAAAAAACTTAATCAAATTAATGCATGTATTGATGACGATAAGGTCACGCAATTTAACCATGAATTAGCAACCGCTTATAACGAGGTGGTCGATTATTGTAAACGCTGGTCACAGGACTACTTTACTTATGTACGCTGGCTATTTGGTCAAAAAGATGTGGTCTCTAAATTTAGTCCATTCTCACCTAAATCCTTTAATCAGGTCCATTTCTGGCAATCGGAATTTGACTTTTCGAACGAGATCAGCGCACTAAGCTATATTAAAGTCATAACTCAAATTCTGCTCGACTCAACCCATAGTGAAATCAGGCTGGATGAAGATAATGCGCTCTGGGATGAACTGCTGAGTAATTCAACCAGTATTTACTATGTCATCAGCCATAAAAATAACCACGGTATCGACCTTAATCAACCCGTCTTTACCGATTTAATCAATGGCAACCCAATAAACTGGCTCGATATCACCTCCAAAAGTACTTATTTTGGTGCGGTATATAATGCTCATCACAACCAAAAATATGAAAAGTGGCAACTTCAGCAACAGCAACAATTAACCAAGCACACCCAGCGCCTTAATGCTGAGATTGAAAATAGTCAGCAACAACTGATTAAACTACAACAAAAAGCCAAACAGATCCCAATTGACGATCTAGCAGAGCAAAAGCAGCTGCGAATCAAAAAAACCGAAAATAAGAAAGCGATTGAACAGGCAAAAAAATACCTTCAGTCCATTAACGACCAATTAGCCGCACTGGCTATCCCTAAAGTACTAAATGAAACTAAAATAGATCATGCGCTTAGTTATCTTAATGATATGGCGATAAAAAAACATACTCAGCTTGTCCAACATCCACAGGTGCAGCCGATTAACCTACGCTGGAATCAGCTAGATATGATGCAACGCTTAGCTAAAATGGCGGTTTATCCAGTTGAAATCACCGTCAAAATTAGGCCTGATAAACTAACTCAGGTCTATGCGTTACTGGCTCAGATGCAGGGCGGGTTTTTCCGTCAGCATGGTTTTAATTTACAGGAGCAGACCTTTTTAAGGCAATTTGATGTGATAGACACGCCACCTTCTGCCAATCACAAAGCGGCCAGATTTAAACAGACAAAAATGATGTTATGTTTTCCCGATGAGTTGAGTAAAAGCTTATTTATTCAATTTATTACCAAAAACCGTGAGCATATTTTAAATCCGCATAAACTTAAAGCCTTTATTCAGGAAAAGTTATATCGCTATGTAACCTTAATCGACCAACAAACCACGATTAACGCTCAGATTAATAAGATTAACCGTCAGCAACAGACCACGGTTGAAACCTTGCAACAGGCAGACCAACATAACCAACAGCGAAAAATAGTTAATCAGCACATCGACCAGCACCAAACTAGTCTCACCCAACAGCAGGCGCAGCTCAATACAGCTAAAAATAAATCTGCCCAGATTAAACAGCTTAAAGATACCCGTAAAAGTGCCAAGGCCACCCAATTAAACTACAAAGTGAATGCTATCGTGGGGGTAATTACCCTATTAAATATTTGGGATACCCTCAAAGAGTGGGGCAAACCTAAGGAAGGCGATATTGAAGCCAAACAGATTCGTAAGTTAGCTACCGATTTAGCTTCATTAGGGCTATTATGTGTCGATACAGTGGCGCAATATAAGGAAATTAAACTTAAAATGCAATTAACCAGAGGTATGCGGGTTGGCGCCGATGTTGCCGAATTACAAAGTTCAATAAGATTGACCAGCTTTATCTCCAAAACAGTAGCCAAGGCCTTTGCTGCTATTACAGTAATGGATGCATTAACTGAGTTAAAAAGTTCATTTGGTATATTGGAGATGGAGAATAAACTTTATTTTTACCGAAGGTTTTTGGGCTCTATCTTTATGGGCGGCGGAGCAATTTTATTATTGTTTAAGAGCCCTATAATTTTAGCGATTGGAGTTATGGTTTTAATTATTGGTACGGTATTGATTGCCTTGAGTAAAGAATATGATAATTTGAGCCCAATTGAACACTGGCTAAACCGCTGCTATTTTGGTAAACATGCAGAGTTCGCCTATCTTAAATATAACGCTTATCACGAACAAGATTATTATGCCCATGCGGGATTTGGTCAGGCAGTTAATGATTATCTGATAGCAATTTTAGGTATCGATACCTTTATCTATTTTAAAACGGATACCGCTTATTTTGCTGAGCATAATAATCAGCGCCATATCCAACTTTACCTCAATATCCCTAATTTTGTGCTAAAAACTCCTCAGGACAAGCTAAATATTTATCTGCGCCTTTATGATGAAGACACCAGCAGCAAAGAACAAAAATATATTGATTTCTACTACACAGCGACCTATCACCATATAGCGCGCCAACCCACCTTTCAGGTAATCAACTATATACCCGAAAAACCGGCAATCTATGGTACTGACTATATTTTGCCAGAAGAGCAATACCAGCGTCACCCATATCAGCTACCTAATCTTATTCCCCAACAGCAATTTTACTCTGCGGATCATCTTCAGGGTAAAAAAGTAAAAAATATTAAAGGGTTAATTATTAGCCAACACGATATGTATCATCAGCAACAACATCAGTTAAACAAATCCAGTGACGGTAAGAGTTATCAGCTAATTATTGATAAGAAGATTGCCAGCACTTGGGATTTATCTCGCATCAAAAATTACCAGATCATTATTCACTACCCAAATCATGATCAGGGGCCCCTAATTATTACCAAAAATGGGTACAATATTAACGATAAATAACAGGAAAATAACTATGCCATCAAAATATCGACCACAACTCTTTGGCTGGATTGGCGATCTAGATAAAGGACCGCGTTCTGTCCCCCTCCATGATGATCGTTTAATCTATGCCAATGATAATTACTGTGCTTTTAGGCGTAAAATTGCCTCTGACCAAATTTTTTATTTATTTCTTTCTTTCATTGCTTTGATTTTAGGATGTGCCGCTACTATAACCAGTTTTTTGTTAATTATAAACTTTAAGCTTAATACAGAAACAATAATATTATTTATAGATATAATAGCCACCATTTTAAGTTGTGCTATTGTTTATATAATGGTTCCAGAGCTCTATCAAAACCTCTTTACCCGCCGCGGTAGCCCGATTATTTTTAATCGCAAAACCAATAAAGTCTATGTTAACGAAAGTTATTTTTTTAACTTTAAATTCTGGCGTAATCCCCTCACCTTTTTATTTCCTACTAAACGTCGTATCAAAGAGTATGATTGGGCTGATTTACATGGCGTGGTGATTCATAACTACTCCCGTAATGCATTAACGACCACCATTCTAATGGTATGCAAACCCGGTACCTATCAAACTATTGACCATATCTTATTAGATCCTGCTCGTGCCGGCTCTGGCAGTACTTATGTATGGGGATGGATCAACAGTTTTATGGAATTCTATTCATCCGCAAGGCTTAATGATGGTCAATATATATCAGATGAAGAAGCCCAATTTAAACGTAAAGTGATTGAAGGGCAACGCTGGCCAGAATGGATGATTGAAGCATTTAATGCCACTTCACCCGCAGAATTAGCCGAGATCAAACAACGGCATAATGTCAAAGATTAGTTATCACTCCAAATGGTTACCATATTAACAATAAATAATAGGAAATAACGATGCCATCAAAATATCGACCACAACTCTTTGGCTGGATTGGCGATCTAGATAAAGGACCGCGCTCTGTCACCCTCCATGATGATCGTTTAATCTATGCCAATGATAATTACTGTGTTTTTAAGCGAAAAATAGCCTCTGACCAAATTTTTTATTTATTTCTTTCCTTTATTGCCCTTATTTTTGGTTTTCCACTAATCTTTATATGTTTTTTACTATTCATAGCGTTAGATCTTCAAACAGACTATATCATCTTATTTATAAATATAGGCACTTTAATTGCTGC
>NZ_AWGA01000088.1 GCF_000471645.3 Candidatus Schmidhempelia bombi str. Bimp
GGCCCGCCACAATCACGCCTGGCATAGCCATAATATCAAGTTGTCGTGACTTAAAGGTTTCAACAATCACTAACCCCGTATTTTTTTCGTAATCATGACTAATTTCATCATGGGTAAGAGTACGAGTACAAGGAATATCTCCATAAAAATAATCGGCATGGGTGGTACCTAAAGCGGGAATATCCATAGCCGCTTGCGCCCACACTGTCGCATGACGAGAATGAGTATGTACTATACCGCCAATGTCTGGAAATGCTTTGTATAATTCAATGTGTGTTGCCGTGTCACTAGAGGGATTAAGCTTACCCGCCCGAATATTACCGGTTAAATCCAGCACCACAATATCATCCATGGTCATATCAGCATAATCAACCCCAGACGGTTTAATTGCTATAATTTGATTTTCTCTATCAATTTCAGAAACATTACCCCAAGTAAAAGTCACTAATCCATATAGAGGTAGTGTTAAATTCGCCTCTAATACCCGTTGTCGTAATAGCTTATACATGATTACTCCTCTGTTAGTGCTTGATCAATTACCGCATAGATAGCTTCTTTATTTTCACATTGTCTAAATTTGTCTAAATTAATGCCAGTTGGGCTGTTTTCATCATCTAAGATTTGTGTCACCTCCATTAATCCCTCCATATGCTGATTAGATGAGCTTCCAGCTAATGTGATCAATACATCCACAGGTTGAGGCTCTCCCTCAAAATAGACTGGGTGTTCTAGTGTGACTAAAGCAAAGGCGGTTCGATTAACGCCATCTTCTGGTCTGGCATGTGGCATAGCAAAATTGGGGGCAATAATGATATAAGGTCCTAGTTTCTCAATACTGTTAATAATTGCTTGGTGATAAGAGGGTTCAATAGCCCCCGTCGCAATCAGCATATCTGTACCTAATTTAATCGCGTCTTGCCACGTGTCCGCTTTTGCTTTGAGTAAAATAGAGTTATTTTCGATTAATGATTGTTTAAAAGCCATAAAGTTATCCTTATATTAATTAGCCATCTGTTTTGCTATTACTTTATTAATTAAATCAATAAGTTCTGAACCAAAAGTGTGGGGATTAAGCATATTTTGTACACCTAAAGCATGTTTCCCTTCACCAACGTCTATTTCATGAATAAGGTGTTTTGACGCGACAATAATATCGATATTAGGTAGGCGAGATTTATAATCAGTGACTGCACAGGAATCCATTATATGATTAATATGCTGCTTATCTAAATAATTGGCAATTTTCATTTTCATCATCATAGACGAACCTTGACCGCTGCCACATACGGCTAAAATTCTGACCGGTTGTCCTTCTGCAATGGCAACTTCTTGCATTTTTTCCACAATATCTAAATTAACATCTTGATGTTTATCATTATCTTGCTCTTTATTTGTGTGTAATAATTCCTCTGCTCGCAGTTGTTTGGCAGCAAAATACATATACACTACGGCTAATCCAATTAATACATAGATAAATAGGTGTGATAATGATAAACCTTGTAAAATAGGAGGAAATAAAATTGCCCAATCTGCCATTCCCATCCACGCATCAATAGGGGTGTTATGCTGAGCAAAAATATTAATTGCCCAAGCTGATCCTAATATCTCAATGATTCCCATAGTAAAACAGATTTTCATTACGGCTTTCCAACCACCAAAATGGTTAGCAAAAACCCCAATCGTCGCATTTGAGAAGAACATAGGAATAAAGCCAGGGATGATCATAATCGGCGATTGGAAAATAAGTAATAAACCTAAGGCAAAAAATTGTCCTAATGCACCCCAAATAAAACCAAATACCATCGCATTGGGAGAAAAAGCATAAATAGCGGCACAATCAATAGCGAGTATCGCATTGGGGATTAATTTTTCAGAAATACCTTTAAATGCCTCTGAAAGTTCGGCAACAAACATTCTTACCCCCGTCACAATGACTTGGATAGCTACTGCAAATTTAAGTCCTGTTTCAAAAATATAGATAGTCCAATGGGTTTTTCCCGCCATGACTTGTAAATTATCTAATCCAAAAGATAACAAAATTATGCCAAAGAAAAAGGTCATAACAATGGTGGTTGCTGCAATACTATCATGGAAAATATGTAACCATTTAGGTAGTTGGAGTTGATCGACAGAATCGTTTGGATCGCCTAATTTAGGGGCTAATTTAACCGCTATCCATGATCCTAATTGTTGTTGATGACCAATTGAGAAGCCAGCGCCCCCTGTAACTTGTTCAGTTGGTTTAAACATGATATTGGAAAAAATACCCCAATATAAGGCGATAATAATGGCAGAATAGATAATCGATTCAGCCATACTATAATCAAATAGATAGTAAAATAATACGATTGCACCTACTTGTTGAAACATAATATGTCCAGTTAGCATGATAGTGCGAATGCCAGTAAAACGCCGGAATATAACCAATAAAATATTTAGCGTTAGTGCTAGTAGCACCGCATACCCAACCCAAGAATAACTCTCACCTAACCCCTTTTCAACCGCTACCATTGATGCATAGGTATCAATAATTGATCCATTAATGCCATGATATTCAGATAATTTTTCAATAACGGGTTTAAACGTTGAAACCAAAACATTGGAACCGACTTGCAATAACATAAAACCGACAACCGTTTTTATTGAGCCCTTAATAATGGTAGTGAGATCTTTACCTAAAAGTGAATAGCCAAGAAACGTGACTAGGCCCAGTAGTAGTGGCGCATTGGTCATGACCTGACTATAGAATATATAAAATATGTTATAAATTACTTCCATATATACCTCTCATTGGTTATGGTTATTAACGTTCGGAAAGATGTTGAAGTAAAATCGGCGGTAAACAATATCATCCGAATGAAAGTATTTTTGTATTTATTCGTTCGCTATATATCCATATTTAATAATCAAAATGAATCAATCAATGATTATTTATGATAACTTTGACGCTAATCACTATTCTCAACCAATGACATAAATAACTGTGATTAAATTCACATTTTTATTTAAATAAGCTAAAAATTAGAAAATTAAAATTTATTTCTTTGTTTATCATTAACTTAATATAAAAAACGTTTAATTACCTTTAACATTGTTGACAATATAACCAATAAAATCTAGAATCAAAATTAATCAATTAATGATTACTTTTGATTTCATTATATAAGAGGAAATAGTATGAATGAATTAACTAGACATAATGAAATCGTGGCATTAGTGAAAAGTAAAGGGACATTAAAGGTCACTGAGCTAGTGGATTATTTTGCTGTTTCGCCAGCAACGGCGCGTCGAGATATTACCAAACTGGCTCAAGAAGGACGCGTACAAAAAGTGCGTAATGGTATTATGAAGATTGCCGAAAAAAAGCCGATCTGGGCACCACTACAAATTGATAATACCGAATATTTCCATGAAAAAGCACGTATTGCGATCCGCGCGGCGAAACTATGTAACGATGGCGAAAATGTCGTCATAAATTGTGGTTCAACGGCTTTTTTACTAGGTAAAGAGCTATGTGGAAAGCAAATATCGATAATTACTAACTATTTTCCACTTGCCTGTTATCTGATTGAAAATGACCATGACAGCGTCATCATTATGGGCGGCTTATACAATAAGACCCAAAATATTATTCTTAATCCCATTGCAGATATGGCTAATTTATACGCAGGAAAATGGATGTTTACTAGTGGTAAAACCTTAACGGCGACTGGACTCTATAAAACAGAAATATTAAGCGCAGTATCTGAGCAGCAAATTCTAGAAAAAATCGAAAAGTTAGTCGTTGTCGTGGATAGTTCAAAAATTGCTATTAAAGCCAATGCTGGCATGCTTTTTTGTCCGATAAGTAAAATTGATATTTTAATCACAGGCAAACAAGCTAATCAGGCTGTAATAGAAAAAATTAGAAGTGAGGGTACTGAAGTGATTTTAGTCTAATTATTAATGAAAAAGGAAATAATACTATGAGTAAAGTAAATGAGATCACCCGTGAGTCATGGATATTAACTACTTTTCCTGAATGGGGGACGTGGCTTAATGAAGAGATAGAAAATACTGTCGTTCAACCCGGTACCTTTACAATGTGGTGGTTAGCGTGTACCGGTATCTGGTTAAAATCAGCAGGCAATACCAATATCAGCGTTGATTTTTGGTGTGGTACAGGCAAGAGAACGCATGCTAACCCTTATATGAAGAAACAGCACCAAATGATGCGTATGGGTGGCGTACGGGAACTACAACCTAATTTACGTACCAGTCCTTTTGTATTAGATCCTTTTGCCATAAAAAAGATTGATGCCGTTATGGCAACGCATGATCATGCAGACCATATTGATGTTAATGTTGCCGCGGCTGTTATACAAAATTGCGATGATCATGTCAAATTTATTGGTCCACAAGCCTGCGTTGATTTATGGCAAAGTTGGGGCGTACCCGCTGATCGTTGTATTGTCGCTAAAGTCGGCGATGTTATTACGGTGGGCGATATTAAAATTAACGTCCTTGATTCCTTTGATAGAACCTCTTTGGTCACTTTACCGCCAGGGGTATCGTCTACCGATAAAAACATTTTAGATGGCATGGATCAACGCGCGGTAAATTATTTATTTGAGACAACTGGAGGATCACTTTACCACTCTGGCGATTCGCACTACTCTAATTACTATGCAAAACATGGAAATGATCACCATATTGATGTAGCGTTACTCTCTTATGGCGAGAATCCACGCGGTGTTACCGACAAGATGACGTCCGCTGATATTTTACGTGCTGCTGAAGCATTAAATACTAAAGTAGTTATTCCATTCCATCATGATATTTGGGCAAATTTCCAAAGTGACCCAAGAGAAATCGAAGTGCTTTGGAAAATGAAGAAAGATCGCTTGCAATATGATTTTTCTCCTTTCTTCTGGCAAGTTGGTGGTAAATATACTTATCCAACCGATAAACACAAAATGCATTATCAACATTACCGTGGCTTTAGAGATATTTTTACTGATGAACCTGAATTACCTTATCGCTCATTTTTATAATGATTAATGTCATAGTTATAAAATAGGCTAACATTTCCCAATATTGATTTAGATAAAATATAAGGCGGGATGCTATTTAATGGCTAATATACCCGCTTCTAATCAATGCGTGATATAGTCATTATTATGTTTTAATAAGACCACACCTATCGCCATAAGATCCACTTCTATTGCAAACAATCTATATCACTGCCTTACGAATACTATTTGTTACTATTTTCCTCATCAACAATAAAAGTAAACATGCTAAATAAGGCGCGCTATTGGTGATTGAAATAATTTTATTCACTAATACCTTGAAATTTATTTTTTTATCTTTATATAACATATAACCTATTAAGCAATCGAAATAACATGAAACCACTTAATAGTAATCAGTGGTTTTATGTCACACTATTATTAACCATTTTAATTGGCAAAATTTGAGGTATTCATTAATGAGTAAACAAGGAACTGAAACTCGTGGATTTCAATCAGAAGTAAAACAACTTCTCCATTTAATGATTCATTCTCTCTATTCAAACAAAGAAATATTTTTAAGAGAACTAATTTCTAACGCCTCTGATGCGGCGGATAAACTACGTTTTAAAGCATTAGAAAATCCAGAACTTTATGCTGGAGATGCTAATTTAGGCGTACGTATTTCTATTAATAAAGATGCAGGCACCATTACCATTGCTGATAATGGTATTGGTATGACACGTGATGAAGTGATTGATAATTTAGGGACTATTGCGAAATCAGGTACAAAAGCATTTTTACAAACAATGGGCAGTGATCAAGCCAAAGATAGTCAATTAATCGGACAATTTGGCGTTGGTTTTTATTCTTCTTTTATCGTCGCTGATAAAGTGACAGTAAAAACACGTTCAGCTCAAGTCAGTGCGGATGAAGCGGTGATGTGGGAATCAGCGGGTGAAGGTGAATACACCATCTCTGATATAAGTAAATCGGAACGAGGAACCGAAATCACTCTGCATTTAAGAGAAGAAGATAAAGAATTCTTAGATGATTGGCGTATCCGTTCTATTATTAGCAAATATTCTGATCACATTGCACTACCTGTTGAAGTACAAACGCAAGAGAACGATGAAGTAAAATGGGAAAAAATTAATAAAGCGCAAGCACTTTGGACACGTAGTAAAACTGAAATTAGCGATGACGAATATAAGGAGTTCTATAAACATATTTCTCATGATTTTGCCGATCCATTAACTTGGAGTCATAATCGTGTCGAAGGGAAACAAGAGTATACCAGCTTATTATATATTCCTGCTAAAGCACCTTGGGATCTATGGAACCGTGATCATGAACATGGTTTAAAACTTTATGTGCATCGTGTATTCATCATGGATGAAGCACAACAATTTATGCCAAATTATCTCCGTTTTGTTAAAGGTTTGATTGATTCAAACGATTTACCATTAAACGTTTCTCGTGAAATTTTACAAGACAGCAAAATTACCCAAAATTTACGTAATGCACTAACGAAACGTGTATTACAGATGTTAAATAAATTAAGCAAAGATCAACCTGAACAATATCAACAATTCTGGAATGAGTTTGGTTTAGTATTAAAAGAAGGAACCGGTGAGGACTTCACAAATCGCGAAAGTATCGCTAAACTTTTACGATTTGCCTCAACCCATACTGATAGCGATGCACAAACGGTTTCTCTAGACGAATATATTACGCGCATGCAAGATGGGCAAGATAAAATTTATTATCTAACCGCTGATAGTTATATTGCAGCTAAAAATAGCCCACATTTAGAGCTATTGCGTAAAAAAGGGATTGAAGTATTACTCTTATCTGATCGTATTGACGAGTGGATGATGAGCAATTTAACTGAATTTGACGGTAAGCAGTTCCTTTCGGTCAGTAAAGCTGACGAGTCGTTAGAGAAATTAGCGGACACGGAAGAGAGCGAACAACAAAAAGAAACGGATAAAGCGTTTGAAGCATTTATCAGTAAAGCAAAAACCTTACTTGGTGAGCGTGTTAAAAATGTCAAACTTACCCATCGTTTAACCACCACGCCAGCAATGGTGACGACTGATGCGGATGAGATGACAACCCAAATGGCAAAACTTTTTGCCGCAACAGGTCAAAAAGTCCCTGAAGTTAAATATATCTTTGAAATTAATCCTGAGCATGCATTAGTTAAACGCATTGCGGCTATTGAGGATGAAGCACAATTTAATGAATGGGTTGAATTACTTTTCGATCAAGCACTATTTGCTGAACGAGGCACATTAACTGATCCACATACCTTTATCCAACGTATGAATCAGCTATTAATGAATAACTAATTCTCGTAATTTAATAGACTGTCGATATGGATACAAACCTTATCCATAACGACAGTCTTTTTAAGGTGAAGTGCACGACACAAATATCATCACTAAAATATAATAAATGGATTTTATTATATTAATGGCCATGATTTAAATACATTCCATCCCTACATTAATTTTCTATATCATTGAGAAACCAAGACGATAATCAGGCTCATCGATGGTAATCAGCGCAAAAAACAGAAGTTAATAACGCTTAGTAACGACAAAATGTTGCTAGAAAATGACTCACAATAAGGGAATATTGCTATGATTAATTGTTAATATGAAGTGACGGTCAGTGTTAGCAATTATCATCTATTACTTAATTTGAACTGATAAATACCTTAGTCATAATATCTTTACGACTTACCATTAATTATAGTCACTAGTGATTTGATTAAACACGCTCTAACAGTAGTTTAAATAATGACGGTAAAATTAAATATAAAAGCCATGTATCTTTTACCGCCACCATTATCGTTATCTTAATTAAACCAAAATAATAATCTTAAAAACTTACATCTAGCCCAATCCAATAACGGCGTCCATCTAACGTTTTACCAAAATCATCATTTTTTATTTTTTTATCAAATAAATTATATATGCCAGAATAGATTTTGGTATTTTGATTAACGGCATACGCGCCACCAATATCCCACAAAGTATAACCTGGATAATTGCTATCACGCACCGTTCTCGAACCGCTAGCTGATTCTATACCGTAATAAGCCACTTTACCCCACAAATCAAGACGATCGGTAACTAACCAATCTAATTGAGCATTAAACTTATTACGCGGTGTACGATTAAGCGCTTTACCTTTATTTACCCCAGTTTTTTGTTTTGTCCCCATCCAAGTATAGTTAGATGAAAAAATCAAATTGGTTACAATTGGGGCTTTAAAGGTTAATTCTAGCCCTTTAATTTCAGCCTTATCCACATTTTCACGTGATTGGACAAAATCAAATTTATCTGATGTACCTGATGTACTACATGCATTACTATGTGGATCGCCTTTACAGATATAATAGGACTGAATCTTATCTTTAAATTGTGTATAAAATGCGGTGGCACTAGCGTTAATCCCATAATCATCATTATAATTAATACTCATTTCATAATTGATTGATTTTTCTGGTTTTAAATCACTATTACCAATAATGACCCCATTCGAACGATTACCGCCTGTCACCTGACCCCAATCCGATACCGTCTGGCGTAATGACGGCGTTGAATAACCAGTAGATACCCCACCTTTAACGGTATAATTTTGATTCAGATCCCAAACACCATATAGTCTTGGATTCCAATTGTGACCATATAACTCATCTTTATTAAAACGCAAGCCGCCTACTAAGGCAAAATTATCAACGAGTTGCCATTCATCTTCAATAAATAATGCATAATCCCAGCGTTTGATCTCAGTGATACGACTATCGATCTTATTTCCTTTATCGTTCAACTTCTGTCGACTATATTTCCCACCTAACGTTAAATTATGCTGCGCAATAGGAATCATTAATTGTGTATCAAAATCCAAATTTTTAATTTCCATATCGCGTACAGGATTTTTGGTATTTTCATAAGAGAGAGTCGTCGTTGATGTCGACCAATCCCAGTCACCACGATGAGTTAACGCTGCTGTATTACGATTATTATCACGTTTACTATCTCTGAACGATGCGGTATTGCCAACGGTTGACGAAGAACTTTGTAAACTGCGACCTAAATCTAATTCAAATAGTTGTTTTTCAGTTAGTGCCGCGCTTAATTTACCTGCGATATTACGTAATTTCTGTTCAGGGAAACCATCCTGATAATGATCTTCGGCACGTTCTGAATATTGTCCATAAATTTGAAGCCCTAGGACTTGCTCAATAAGTGGTCCCATCAAAGAAAAATTCGCGGTATGAATATTTTTGGACTGATTATGTTGCTGAAAAGTGGTTTCTAACCGAACATTGCCTTGCCATTCATCTGCGACTTTTTTGGTGATGATATTAATCACACCGCCCATCGCATCTGAGCCATACAGTGACGACATAGGACCTCTTACTACCTCAATTCGCTCGATAGCCGATAATGGCGGTAACCAACCTTGTTCAAAACCAGCACCATCACTATTAGGTCGTACTTCTCGCGAACGGACACGCTTGCCATCAACCAACATTAACGTATAATTCGCATTCATACCACGGATACTGATATCCGATGAGGCACTGCCACCTGAAACCGTTACCCCAGGGATATCTTTCAGCACATCGGTCACATCTCTATAAGGTTTATTCTCGATCTCTTTACTAGTAATAACCGAAATAGAAGCGGGCGCACTTTGCACTTCTTGCTCAAATCCCGATGCCGTTATAACCATAACATCCTCAGCAAAAACACAACTACTTGCTAAAATAGAAAAACCACATAAACATTTAGTTATTTGATTTATATTTCCCTTACGCATTCATTCCCCCCTTTAAATAAAAAATAGTCGTTATTATCAACTAAAATTGATACTGATTCTAATGAACTGGAAGTATATAAAATTCTGATACCTTGACAGTCAGACGGACATTTTTATTGTTCGATACCTTATATATTTGCTTATCACCATATTAAGATATTAATAAAATATATTTCATTTTTACTGTCTTAAACAAAAAGCAGTAAACAACACGATTATCGAATAGCAATATGCGATGACCTAACTTTTATTAACATAACAGATCAAACGCGCTTAGCATTTTTCACGCCCCAATCTATTACAAATGATAATTATTATCAATAATATTTTGTAAAAAAGTTTTATCTGCTTGGTTTTTATTATTATATGGGTTAAAAGTTAAAATCTGTTTAATGAAAAATAAGTTATTCTTTATGCCTAGTCATAAGTATAACTATTATTATGAATATTATAATTAATCTATTTTTTAAACAGATATAACAGATATAAATGTAAAATTAATAGACAATAAAATTACGTTAAACGTAGTATCTAAAAAGTAAAATAATGATGAATATCGTAGTTTCTTTATTTATTAGGAACCTATGATGAAAACAGAAATCAAATATCGCCAAATTTTCTGTAAACGATTAAAAGAAGCTCGTTTAGCCAAAGGTTTATCACAGAAAAAATTAGGAATTCTTGCTGGTATCGATGAATTTGTAGCTAGCACAAGAATTAATCGTTATGAAAAAGGAATTTATGAGCCTAATTTAGAAACATCGGGTAAATTAGCCGAAGTACTTGAACTACCTTTAGCCTATTTTTATGCAGAGGATGAACTGGTCGACCTAATTGTTGCATATGCGAAGTCTTGTCAAGATAACGCTACACACTAACTCTCATTCATCAATAACCTGTATATTTAATTAATAAAGCAGGATCAGTGATGAATGAGAGTCCCTATTCCTCTGTTTAACGGTTAGAGATACTCTCTATTATGATTATTTTTTATCGCTGATGGCCGCCTATTTTCACCTTAAACATAAATAGGTGCTTTTATTCCTTTTAGTTAAATTAGGATAATTTTGGCGGCTTAAGCTAGATTAAAATTTTTTGGATTATCTGTTTGTTATAATTAATTGAGTTAACTTTAATCGGATATCAAATTAATGAACAAAAAAATGTACGTTATTTTAAGTAATTTTATTCATACATAACAGAAAATATCGATTTAACGAATCGCAGTTAATTATTAAATCTTGGGAAAGGTTCGATGAGGTTGGGGCGTTATTGAAAAAAGATATTTATCTTATTCCAAATACCGTTATTGATAGGCGAATAAAGTTAAAAAAAGAAAGGCTAGCACTGCTATCTATATTAAATGAATACAGACATTCTGTCGATCGTGAAGAAGATATAATACACACTCGCTTAGTTGACTCGATTAAGGAGAAGTATTTAGTCAAAAAAACACAAATGATGAAATAAAAAAGGGTTTTAAGTACCCCTTTTATTTTTTATAGATATATCCTCAGCAATGGCATTAATTTTACTGAAAATTAGAATGATTATTAGAAAGAAGTTACTGGCTCTTTGGGCCATTTAATTTCAGGTGCAGTATTAATATCAACACGATTTAATAGGACACGATATTTTTTCAAAGCAGTATATGACGCTTTTTCTTCATCTGTTGCGATATCAATATCGATAGCATCTTGTAGATGATCGATTTTAGTGTTGACCTGACTTAATAACTGTTGTTTCTGTTCTGCGGCTAAATTTACATAATGCTGACGCCGTTTTTCTTCATCTAATACCCATTTCTCACCGTCCCATCTATCAAATTCACTGGAGGGTTTTAATAATGTGTAATCTGTGGGAATATCGCCGATTTCTGTTACTGTCGATTCTGCACCTGTTTCAGTTGAATAGATTTTTTTACCACGGTAGTCGCTCGGGTATGTCCATTCATCGCCAACCCTAACGATTGCTTTACCATCCTTAACTGAGTTTGGTGCATTCAAATATGAGTTAGCTGGAACGCCTACGCCTACAGGTAAAAACTGATATGTAGCCCCTGAATACTCTCCTTTAAAATCCACATTATAAATCACTGCCCAACCCGCCATTGTCGCTAGACCGTTGTCGTCAAAAATTGCAATTTCTGGTTGTAATTGATATTTCATTATATAAATCTCCCAATTTATTCTGCTTTAACTATGTACATAAATGCGATGTTCCGAGGATGATTATCGTGAGACACTGGAACTGTTCGACTTGCATCAAAACCAATTAACCACTCTTGTGAACCACCTCCTGATCCCGTCCCATATTTTCCGCGCACGTAAAACGAGCCAGTTGTAGACCTAGCATTGTTGTCGTCAGTTGCTGTAAAGGATCCTGTTATATTACGAATAGCATCGTTTTGAAAGCTAAGAATAATGCGATGAGGATCGACCCCCCTAGCATTGTCCCACCCCCGAATAAATTCTCCTCGAAGATCCGGTAAAAATCCCGAAGTATATGCAGCAGCAAGTTTCGGAAATCGATTTACATCGAACTGGGAACCATTACACTCAAAATAACCAGCTGGGGGATTAATCTGTGGCCATGGCATAGGAATGCCAACAGGAATATCTGGAATATATTGATTTATATTTGCTTCAGTAATAACACTACTACTATCTACTTTGACT
>NZ_AWGA01000010.1 GCF_000471645.3 Candidatus Schmidhempelia bombi str. Bimp
CATTGATAAAGTGTGCAGATGAATATAGCTCTTTAACAATTAGGAACAAGCTGAAAAGAAACGAGTTCTCGGATATTAAGGCATGTTATATGGCATAGCTAAGATATTTGAGGAAAGCGAAACCGAGACAACTAAGAGTTGTAAGGTTAAGAAATTAAGCGTACACGGTGGATGCCTAGGCAATCAGAGGCGATGAAGGACGTGTTAATCTGCGAAAAGCGACGGTAAGCTGATAAAAAGCGCAATAGCCGTTGATGTCCGAATGGGGAAACCCAGTACAATAATGTACTATCATTAACTGAATAAAATAGGTTAATGAGGCGAACCGGGAGAACTGAAACATCTAAGTACCCCGAGGAAAAGAAATCAACCGAGATTCCCAAAGTAGCGGCGAGCGAAATGGGAGGAGCCCAAAGCGGGTAGCATGATGAGCTAGTGGAACGGTCTGGAAAGTCCGGTGAAACAGGGTGATAGCCCCGTACACGAAAGCCATGATGTGGAAGCTTGAAGAGTAGGGCGGGACACGTGATATCCTGTCTGAAGAAGGGGGGACCATCCTCCAAGGCTAAATACTCCTGATTGACCGATAGTGAACCAGTACCGTGAGGGAAAGGCGAAAAGAACCCCGGCGAGGGGAGTGAAATAGAACCTGAAACCGTGTACGTACAAATAGTGGGAGCATGTACCGTTAGGTATGTGTGACTGCGTACCTTTTGTATAATGGGTCAGCGACTTATATTCTGTAGCGAGGTTAACCGAATAGGGGAGCCGAAGGGAAACCGAGTATTAACTGTGCGTTAAGTTGCAGGGTATAGACCCGAAACCCGGTGATCTAGCCATGGGCAGGTTGAAGGTTGGTTAACACTAACTGGAGGACCGAACCGACTAATGTTGAAAAATTAGCGGATGACCTGTGGCTGGGGGTGAAAGGCCAATCAAACCGGGAGATAGCTGGTTCTCCCCGAAAGCTATTTAGGTAGCGCCTCATGTATTGTCATTGGGGGTAGAGCACTGTTTCGGCTAGGGGGTCATCCCGACTTACCAACCCGATGCAAACTCCGAATACCGATGAACAGAGCATGGGAGACACACGGCGGGTGCTAACGTCCGTCGTGAAGAGGGAAACAACCCAGACCGCCAGCTAAGGTCCCAAAGTCATAGTTAAGTGGGAAACGAAGTGGGAAGGCTTAGACAGCTAGGATGTTGGCTTAGAAGCAGCCATCATTTAAAGAAAGCGTAATAGCTCACTAGTCGAGTCGGCCTGCGCGGAAGATGTAACGGGGCTAAAACTATGCACCGAAGCTGCGGCAATGCACGAAAGTGTATTGGGTAGGGGAGCGTTCTGTAAGCCTGCGAAGGTGAACTGAGAGGTTTGCTGGAGGTATCAGAAGTGCGAATGCTGACATAAGTAACGATAAAGCGGGTGAAAAGCCCGCTCGCCGGAAGACCAAGGGTTCCTGTCCAACGTTAATCGGGGCAGGGTGAGTCGACCCCTAAGGTGAGGCCGAAAGGCGTAGCTGATGGGAAACGGGTTAATATTCCCGTACTATATATGACTGCGATGGGGGGACGGAGAAGGCTAGGTTTACCACCTATTGGATGGTGGGTTAAGCATGTAGGCGTGTGATTAGGCAAATCCGGTCACTGAAACGCTGAGGTGTGATGACGATGCACTAAGGTGCAGAAGTAATTGATGCCCTGCTTCCAGGAAAAGCCTCTAAGCTTCAGGTCATATGTAATCGTACCCGAAACCGACACAGGTGGTCAGGTAGAGAATACTAAGGCGCTTGAGAGAACTCGGGTGAAGGAACTAGGCAAAATGGTGCCGTAACTTCGGGAGAAGGCACGCTGATGGTAATTGAAGTCCCGCGCGGATGGAGGTGAAATCAGTCGAAGATACCAGCTGGCTGCAACTGTTTAATAAAAACACAGCACTCTGCAAACACGAAAGTGGACGTATAGGGTGTGACGCCTGCCCGGTGCTGGAAGGTTAATTGATGGGGTTAGCAGAAATGCGAAGCTCTTGATCGAAGCCCCAGTAAACGGCGGCCGTAACTATAACGGTCCTAAGGTAGCGAAATTCCTTGTCGGGTAAGTTCCGACCTGCACGAATGGCGTAATGATGGCCAGGCTGTCTCCACCCGAGACTCAGTGAAATTGAATTCGCCGTGAAGATGCGGTGTACCCGTGGCAAGACGGAAAGACCCCGTGAACCTTTACTATAGCTTGACAGTGAACATTGAGCCTTAATGTGTAGGATAGGTGGGAGGCATAGAAGTGTGGACGCCAGTCTGCATGGAGCCGACCTTGAAATACCACCCTTTAATGTTTGATGTTCTAACGTAGGTCCCTGAACGGGATTGCGGACACTGTCTGGTGGGTAGTTTGACTGGGGCGGTCTCCTCCCAAAGAGTAACGGAGGAGCACGAAGGTTAGCTAATCCTGGTCGGACATCAGGAGGTTAGTGCAATGGCATAAGCTAGCTTGACTGCGAGAGCGACGGTTCGAGCAGGTACGAAAGTAGGTCATAGTGATCCGGTGGTTCTGAATGGAAGGGCCATCGCTCAACGGATAAAAGGTACTCCGGGGATAACAGGCTGATACCGCCCAAGAGTTCATATCGACGGCGGTGTTTGGCACCTCGATGTCGGCTCATCACATCCTGGGGCTGAAGTAGGTCCCAAGGGTACGGCTGTTCGCCGTTTAAAGTGGTACGCGAGCTGGGTTTAGAACGTCGTGAGACAGTTCGGTCCCTATCTGCCATGGGCGCAGGAGAATTGACGGGGTTTGCTTCTAGTACGAGAGGACCGAAGTGAACGCACCGCTGGTGTTCGGGTTGTGATGCCAATCGCATTGCCCGGTAGCTAAGTGCGGAATAGATAAGCGCTGAAAGCATCTAAGCGCGAAACTAGCCCGGAGATGAGTTCTCCCATGACGAGAGTCAGTAAGGTCCGTTCGAGACTAGGACGTAGATAGGTTGGATGTGTAAGTGCAGTGATGCATTGAGCTAACCAATACTAATGAGCCGAGGTCTTAACCTTACAACTCTGAGTTGTTTTGGAATCGCGAAAACAGTTTGTTCTTGATTGAAGAGAAACAGGATATGTCTGGCGGCATTAGCGCGGTGGTCCCACCTGACCCCATGCCGAACTCAGAAGTGAAACGCCGTAGCGCCGATGGTAGTGTGGGGACACCCCATGTGAGAGTAGGACACCGCCAGACTTTTATTTTTATCTATTTATTTTTGTAAGTAAATAGATAGTGTATGAAATAATACACATGCATACCTAATACGGTGGAGCGGTAGTTCAGTTGGTTAGAATACCTGCCTGTCACGCAGGGGGTCGCGGGTTCGAGCCCCGTCCGTTCCGCCACTTTCTTTCTTTTCATTAATCAAATAAATAAAAATAATTATCTTTTTCAGATATCAATTTAACTATAACATTTATTTGAAGAATACTTTTTTTATATTAAATCATTCTAATTAATAAAATATCTAACAATTATAAAATAACTTTAGAATAACTGACGTATTATAAAGTAATAGCCTATCTTGAATATAGACATAAGTATTTTTTATTACTGAGTTGATTATATTGATCTCATTATTCTTATATAGAAATTTACCATTTTTAGCATGTATATATTTGAATGAATTTTTCTCTCATCCGTTTTGTTTGTTAACTGTATTGGTTTCAATCACTAATATTACGATAATAATAGCTGCTATGACTAACATCTTGATCTAATACTTGTGATTGGCCAATATCTATTTTTTATGGGTTAGTGTTTTTTTTAAGCAAACACTTTCATTTTAGACGAACTTTTACAAAAAATTGTTTACAAAAAATAATGGGATGTTATACTGCGCGCACTGTTTAGGGAATAGTGAATTAATTTATTCCATTAGAGAAAACAGTGTGTTATTGAATAGTAACTATCTTAAAAGAAAATTGAAATAGATTTCCTTTTTTCATATTTAGGGGCGTAGTTCAATTGGTAGAGCACCGGTCTCCAAAACCGGGTGTTGGGAGTTCGAGCCTCTCCGCCCCTGCCATCTTCGTAATTATCATATCTGTTCTAAAAATAATCAATCGATGCAGTTATTTGCAATTATTTAATAAATATTATTTACAGATTGTATGGCTTAATTATAATTCCCGCCAAAATAATAGTATTTATATTAAATAAGGCAAAAATATGAGTGAAAGTTTTATTTCTAAACAACGTTTTTTTGATAATAAAAAATATCCACGTGGATTTTCGCGCCACGGCGATTTCACGATTAAAGAAGCGCAATTATTAGAAAAATATGGTCATGCGTTTTCCGAACTAGATTCAGGGAAACGTCAGCCTGTCACTGATGAAGAACAACGTTTTGTTGATGTATGTCATGGTAATCAATTACCAGCTACTGATAAAGAAAAAGTCTGGGTAAAATATATGGGTTGTATTAATAAACCTAAACGTTTTCATACGCTATCTGGTGGTAAACCACAACTTGACCCAGGTGAAGATTTTTCTGATATTGATGATTAATAGACTGTTACTTAACAACTATTTTTGTGCAGATGTAACAATAGTCGATCCATTGAGCGATAGCTAAGCGCTTCTGCTAGATGTTGTCGTTCAATGTGTTCTTTATCAGCTAAATCAGCAATTGTCCTTGATACTTTTAATATACGATGCCAAGCTCTTGCTGATAAGCCTAGTTTATTGAGTGCATTTTCCAGAAATTCGGCGTTGTCTTTGCTTAAACAGCAATATTTGCTAATATCCTTATTATTAAAATCGCTATTAATTTTTCCTCTTTCCTGTAATTGTTTATTTCGAGTCTTAATCACACGTAATTTTACGGTTTCTGTTGATTCACCGATTATGCTTTTTTGGCTTAATAAACCTTTAGGGAGTAATGGGACTTCGATAGAGAGATCAAACCTATCTAAAAAAGGTCCAGATAAACGATTCAAGTAACGTAAAACTTGTTGCGGGTTAGTTCTGTTGTGAATGCCTTGGTAATGACCCGTTGGACTTGGATTCATAGCTGCGACAAGTTGTACTTTAGCTGGAAACGTGACTTTACCATTTGCTCGAGATATAACAATTTTTCCTGATTCTAATGGTTCACGTAATGCATCTAATACTTTTCGATTAAATTCAGGTAATTCATCAAGAAAAAGAATACCATTATGTGCTAAAGAAATTTCTCCTGGCTTGGGAATGTTTCCTCCACCAACTAATGCTGCAATTGAAGCACTATGATGAGGTGAGCGAAAAGGTCTAATTTGCCAATTAGAAGAGGACAAAACGCCATTAACTAAACTATTAATTGCTGCAATTTCTAGTGCTTCACTTTCAGACAATAAGGGCAAAAGACTATTTAAGCGCGTTGCTAGCATTGTTTTACCTGTACCTGGTGGACCAATTAATAGTAGATTATGTCCACCTGCCGCGGCAATTTCTAGTACACGTTTGGCATGTTCCTGGCCAATAATATCTTGTAGGTCATCGTCTTTCTCTTTTATATACGGCTGGATTGTGTAATTAGCCGATGAATGTAATTTATTTTGTCCTTGTAAATAATCACAAATATCTGTCAATGATGTTGCCAATTTATGGGCGTTTTGTTTTATTAAGGCGATATCGGCAATATTATCATAACCTGTTATCAGATCGCGATTGGCTTTTTGGGCTGCCAGAGCAGCAGGGATAATCCCTTTAATCGCTTTTATCGCCCCTGATAAAGCCAATTCACCTAGAAATTCATACTGTAGTAATCGGTCTGATGGGATTTGTTTTGTTGCCGCAAGTATGGCTATGGCGATAGGTAAATCAAAACGGCTACCTTCTTTTGGGAGATCTGCCGGCGATAAATTAATAGTGATACGTTTTGCGGGAAAGGTGAAACCACTATTGATTAATGCACTACGAACTCTATCCTTTGCTTCTTTAACGCTGGTTTCTGGTAAGCCAACAAGCGTAAAACCAGGAAGCCCATTACTTATATGTATTTCTACTTGTATTAATGGGGCTTGTATACCAATTGACCCTCTCGTATAAATGGTTGCTAAAGACATAATAGGATTATAAGTAAATGAAATATGGCTAGAGTTTATATTGAATTAACGATGTTGTTTTCTTATAAGCTATTTTCTTAGAGCTTTCTTCCAAAAAATTGTTATTTTTTCTAATATGAACCGTGTAGCGTGATAAATCATTTTGTAAAGGGTAAGATTCAATACAATACCCAAAATTATATTGAATCTATTATTTATTAGCCTATAAATTATTAATTATTGGCGACGTATCATTAGCGTTATAACAAAGATTAAGGTACTTGTTACGACTACGGATGGACCGGTTGGCGTATTGTAATAAATCGAAAAGAGTAATCCACCATTTATCGCTAGCATTCCAAATAGTATTGCTAACATTGCCATTTTTTCTGGTGTTTTAGCATAATATTTGGCTGTAGCTGCTGGAATAATAAGTAACGCGGTAATAATCAATGCGCCAACAAACTTCATCGCTAAACCAATAGTGATAGCAAGTAATAAGGTCAGTATCATTTTTGTTGTTTTTATATTAATACCATCGACAAAGGCTAACTCTTCACTTATTGTGATAAAAAGAAACGATCGCCACTGATACAATAAAATAGTGCTAATCAAAATCACACCTATAAAGATGTGTATTACATCTTGATAAGTAATGGATAATAGATCGCCAAATAAATAACCCATCAAATCAATGCGAATATTATCCATTAAACTAATCACGACAAGCCCTAGTGATAACGCACTGTGAGCTAAAATCCCCAATAATGTATCAACAGGAAGTTGTTTTTTGGATTCTAGCCAATTTAACCCAATGGCGAATAGTATGATTAATAGCAGTACGGCATAGAAAGGTGTGGTATGAAATAAAAAACTAAAGGCTACACCAAGTAATGAGGCGTGTGATAGCGTATCACCAAAATAGGACATTCTACGCCAAATGACAAAAGATCCCAAGGGGCCACTTACTATGGTAATCAGCATGCCAGCCAACCAACTAGGCAACATTAATTCAATCATGTTTATGATCCATATTATTTAATACTATATTATCATGAAAAGGGTGTTCATGATTATGATGATGCTTATATAACGCTAATTGATTAGTACCTACTTGACCAAAAAGCGAGATAAACTCAGGATGATTAGCCACATTTTCAGGCGATCCCGAACAACAAATATGGTGATTTAAGCAGAGAACGTGGTCGGTTTTTGCCATTACTAAATGTAAATCATGGGAAACCATAATAATGCCACAATTAAAGTGGTGGCGAGCTTGCTCTATCAGGTCATATAATACTAATTGCCCTTTAACATCTACTCCTTGTGTTGGTTCATCCAAAACTAATAATTGTGGTTCTTTTTGTAGCGCTTGTGCTAGTAATACACGTTGCATTTCACCACCAGAAAGTTGCTGCATAGATTTATTAAGTAATCGTTCAGCATTAACGCGTGTTAGTTGTTTAATAATTTCTTTATCTTGGGCTGGTCGGTATAGTTGCATAAATCGTTTAACTGTTATCGGTAAGGTAGGATTAATGCTGATTTTTTGAGGGACATAACCAATTGATAAATTAGGTGCATGCGTGATGGTACCTGTAGTTGGCGACAATAGCCCCAATATTACCCGAATTAATGTTGATTTACCTGCCCCATTAGGTCCCAATATTGTCATGATTTCTCCCGACCTAAGTCTAAGCGAGATATCATGCAATACCCGATGTTGATTAAATTCGACAGATACATGCTCAAGTGAAACTAACAGTGTCACAGTATAAATTCTCTTGAAATTAAGTATTGTTATATTATAACATAACAATTTTTTCGCGACTATGATTATTGGGATTAAGAATGGAGATTTATGCAATTATGAAACAAGCAAAGAGCAAATTACAGAAATTAATCACCTTATTATTTTCATTTATAGGGCTTATTTTTATCGCTTTTAATACTCATGCAGCAGTATTAACATCGATAAAACCCATTGCATTTATCACTAAGGCAATTGCCGATAATGTTACGGAAACTGAAGTCTTACTACCTGATGGTGTCTCACCGCATACTTATGCTTTAAAACCACGAGATGTTCAAAATATTAAGTCAGCGGAATTAATGATTTGGATCAGTCAAGATATGGAAACGTTTCTACCAAATATACTAAGAAATATTGATGCGAATAAACAAATTGAATTAAGCCAATTACCGGCAATTAACGCTTTACTCTATAGAAATGAAACCTATCATGACCATGACCATGACCATGACCATGACCATGACCATGACCATGACCATGACCATGACCATGGGAATATTGATTATCACATTTGGTTATCTCCAACTATAGCAAAAAAAATTGCAATCGCTATTCATGATAAATTGCTTCAATATTACCCTGAAAAGCAAGTTATATTAGATAAAAATTTAAATGATTTTATTTTTACACTGACAAACTTTGAACAAGTTATTGCAAAAAATCTAATAAACGTAGAAAATAGACGCTATTTTGTTTTTCATGACGCATATGGCTATTTTGAGCGTCAATTTGGTCTAAAAAATTTGGGATCCTTTACCATTAATCCCGATATTCAGCCAGGGGCTCAAAAAGCTTACCATATTCGGCAGCAATTAGTGAATAATAACGCGTTTTGCATATTTAAAGAACCACAGTTCAATCCTGCAATTATTGATAAAGTTATTGCAGATACACAAGTTCACGTAGGAACACTTGATCCATTAGGAATGGGAATTCCATTAACCAAAGATGCATATTTTATGTTTTTAACTAACTTAAGCGAACAGTATCAATCATGCTTAAGTAGCAACTAATGATTATAGGTATTAATGAGTGCAACATATTGATCCATCGAAAAATAAGACGGAAAAATCGAAAATCCCTTACTATTCGATATTCGGTGTTATTTTTTTAGTTTTTCTTTTTGTTTTCTTATGGAAGCCGCTTAATTCAGCAAGAGTAGCTTATATTCCATTAAATAAAACGATGGAGAAACAAGGTAAAGAAGCTAAATTACCTGCGGTAATAGGTAACGCCTCGGTTGAAATTATTCAAGATCAACCTAATTTAACAGATGCAGAATCTATTGATCAGCCTATTCCTGAAGATGAGGTAGTAAAAGATGAGCTTGATGAAGCGTTTGAAAGTAAAGATAGTGGCCCTACCTACTATACGATAGCCAAAGGTGACACGTTAACAGGTATTTTATCTCAAGCAGGTGTCAATCGGAATGATGTTTATCAATTGACGAAGCAATTTAAACAATTGGCTAATTTGCGTGTTGGTCAACAAATTAGCTGGGTTGTTGATGAAAATAAATCTTTACAAGTATTTAATTGGTACATTTCAGCGCGTGATACTATGGTCTATCAGCGCGAAGGGGATGCTTTTGCTCAATATACCGAAAAACGTGAAGGAAACTGGCAAGCATTTACGATTTCTGGTCAAATTGATAATAATTTTATTGCTGAAGCTCGTAATTCTGGTTTAACCTTGAATGAAATATTATCGATTACCAAAATTTTACAGTGGCAACTTGATTTTAGACGATTAAAGAAAGGTGATCGTTTTACCGTTTCTTTACTACGTGAAATGATTGGTAGCCGCCATAGTACCAGCCGTATACTTGGGGTTAGGATTCAAAATAATAGACGTGATTATTACGCTATCTTAGCGGATGATGGTAATTATTATGATGTTAATGGTATGGGGCTAGCGCGTAGTTTCTTACGCTACCCTTTGGCTAAGCAAGCCAAGATTTCCTCGTCCTTTAATCCGCGTCGTTTACATCCTGTGACTGGGCGAATTGCTCCTCATAATGGGGTTGATTTTGCTGTTTCACGAGGCACGCCAGTTCTGGCGACGGGGGATGGTGAAGTGGTTATTGCTAAATCAAGTGGATCTGCAGGGAACTTTATTACGATTCGACATGGACGCCAATATACCACTCGATATATGCATTTAGATAAAATTCTAGTGCGGCAAGGACAACGAGTTAGAAAAGGTGATTTGATAGGTTTATCTGGGAATACTGGTCGCTCAACAGGACCACATTTACATTATGAATTGCGTATAGATAATAAACCTGTCAACCCAATGACATCATCGCTTCCGCAAGCTGAGGGATTAACAGGTAAATCGAAAAGTGCTTATCTAGAGTTAGTTAAAGGTATTAAACCAATACTTGCTTTTCCAAGCGAAATAAAAGCACCTATCGTGAATAATCAAAGTAACAATACTCTTTCTGCTGATTAAGGAGCAGTTTTGGTTAGGAAAACAACAAAGCCAGCAGGGCATATTCCCAAGTTTGAGCTGGCATTTTTATCGCCTCGTTATTGGGGAATATGGGGCGGTGTATTAATTTTAATTTTATTCGCATTATTGCCTGTCCGTTTACGGGATAAAATATTATCTCAATTAGGGCGATTAATCGGACGTCACGTAAAAAGTGCACGCGAACGAGCTAAAATTAATTTATTACACTGCTTTCCAGAAAAAAATGAAGAACAACGCGAACAAATTATTGATGATATGTTTGCCATCATTCTACCTATAACCGTGTTATTAGTTGATCTAGTGATTAAGAAAAGTCGCACGAAAATTAATTGGTTTGGGTTTGAACATATTGTGGACGCACATAAACATAACCGAAATGTGATTTTTATGGTGCCACATGGCTGGGCCATCGATATCCCTGCTATGCTACTAGCTAAAAAAGGGTATTCGATGTCAGGTATGTTCCATCATCAGAGCAATAAATTAGTGGATTGGTTATGGAATAAAGCAAGGATCCGGTTTGGTGGACAAATTCATGCTCGAGAAGAGGGGATTAAACCATTTATGCAAAGTATTCGCCATGGTCATTGGGGATTTTATCTACCGGATGAGGATCATGGTGTAGAACAGAGCGTATTTACCGAGTTTTTTGGGACCTATAAAGCCACTTTACCTATATTGGGACGATTAATGAAAGTTGGCCAAGCTCAGATTTTACCACTATTTCCTAGTTATGATTTAGAAAAGTCTGAACTGAACATCTATATTCACCCGCCAATGGATGATCTACCCGGCCAAAGTGATGAATATATTGCTCGACGTATGAATCAAGAGATTGAACGTTTCATTAAGCCCGATCCAAAACAATATGCATGGGTATTACGGTTTCTTAAAACGCGTAAATCAGATGATCCGCAGTTATACTAATTTTATATAAATCAATACGTTATTTTAACGTATTGATTTATATCTTATGCATATTATTTTTAAACGCTATTTAGTTTAAATAATAAGAAGGCTATTGGTTATGGTTATACCTCTAGATGAGATATGAGTTTTATAATATCATATTTCCCAACTCTGCTTGAGAATTACATTAATTTTTTAGCGTAATACAGGTCAATATGAGCAAGTAGGATAACTGGCTGATATGGTATTAAATAAAACATTACTCCTTGTGGCTCTTGATAAATCATCGACATGAATTTTTCTACATGTTTTTTCTGATTGTGTGCCTGTATCAGAGACATAATCACAATAAGTATGAAAACTCAAAATGTTACTGATTTTAGTTGAACGTAACATAGAGGGTTATACTCATGTTGCTATAAAAGATCAATATAACTTGATTGTTGATTATAAGTGAAGAGTAGTGTTATTTGGTCAGAGCCAATTGATTCAACTATTTATGACGGAATCATTGCGTGTTTAACAATAGGGTTACCATGTAATGGATTAACATAAATTTAATTATTATTTTGAGTTTGGATAAGCCCTAGAAGCTAAAGATTGACGTTCTGGATTGGTTGCTAGTGAATACTTGATCATATCATCGGTTTTAGTATATTTCCGTATCTCATATATTGGCACTATGTATGGGCATTATTTGTTGATTGACACGTATAATATAATATCAACTAAAAAGCGTAATCAATATGCTGATGGTAAAGTAGCGTCAAATAGCAAGCTATACCCCTAAAAGGGTATTATATGTTATGATGCGGGAAGCAAATTCGTTGAATCATCTTTAAACTAAGCCGTTATAAGTACCATATCACGATAATGGTTGTGTATAAGGCAACTAAAACATCGAATAATATTATCCCTAATATGCTTAGCTAAATCTTAAATTCAATCATATTTTATGAGTTAATAATAAAGATGAACTAAAATCATGAAAAAAGTAGTCACCAAGAAACGATTAAACAAGACATCAAAAAAAAGTAAAGCGGCGAAAGTAAGTTTTAAACGAAAACTTATCTATTTTCTCTTAAAAATTGCCTTAGTGATAATTACCGTTATTGCCATTTATGGTATCTATTTAGATCAAAAAATTAAAGAACGAATTGATGGTACGGTATGGGAATTGCCAGTTGCGGTATATGGGCAAATAGTCAATCTCGAGCCAGGTGAAAACTATAGCTTAGATAAGGTGGTATCTATTTTAAATGGAGCGCAATATCGACAAGTTAGCGTTGCCACCAGACCTGGGGAATTTGTCGTCAAAAATGAGAGTATAGAAATCTATCGGCGTCCATTTGCTTTCCCTGATGGTGAGGAGTCTTCATATCGAGTCAAGATTACCTTTAATCAACATCACATTGCCCGAATTTATAACTATGAGACAGGGCGAGATTTTGGGGTGTTTCGTATTGACCCTAAATTAATTACAATGATGCAATCGGTAAATGGTGAACAGCGTTTAGTGATTCCGCTACGTCAGTTTTCAGAAACATTAATTAGAACGTTGATTGAGACTGAAGATCGCCATTTTTATCAACATGATGGTATTAGTTTTTACTCTATCATGCGCGCTATCATAGCAAATTTAACTAAAGGACGTGCAATACAAGGTGGAAGTACCTTGACTCAACAGTTAGTCAAAAATTTATTTTTAACTAACGAACGTTCATTAAGTCGTAAATTACGTGAAGCTTATATGGCTTTGTTGCTGGAAATGCATTATAGCAAAGAACGGATTTTGGAACTCTATTTGAATGAAGTTTATCTTGGGCAAAGTGGGGATGAAGAAATCCACGGTTTTCCGCTAGCGAGTTTATATTATTTTGGACGACCCGTCGAAGAATTAACGCTTGATCAGCAAGCATTGTTGGTTGGTATTGTTAAAGGGGCCTCTTATTATAATCCTTGGACAAAACCAGAACGTGCAATTGAGCGACGCAATGTCGTATTAAGAATTTTAGAGCGTCGGCAAGTGATTGATAATGAACTATACACGATGCTAAGTCAACGTCCATTAGGCGTATTACCAAAAGGTGGCGTTATTACCCCACAACCCGCATTTATGCAGCTTGTTCGCCTTGAATTACGTGAAAAGTTTGGTGATAAAGCCGACCACATGTCTGGTATGAAGGTATTTACCACGTTTGATCCACAAGCACAAGAGGCAGCGGAAAAAGCAGTAACTGAACAGTTAGCAGTGCTCCGAAAAACAAAAAATAAACCTAAGCTTGAAGCCGCAATGATTGTGACGGATCGGCAAACTGGCGAAATAAAAGCAGTGATTGGGAGCTCACAACCCCAATACGCGGGTTTCAACCGCGTATTATTAGGACGGCGGCAGATAGGTTCATTAGCTAAGCCACCAACTTATTTGACCGCATTAAGTAATCCAGATCAATATCGGCTTAATACATGGCTTGATGATAAACCACTATCAATTCAATTGCCAGAAGGTCGTGTATGGCAGCCAAATAATTATGATCGTAAGTTTCGTGGTCGAGTCTTGCTTGTGGATGCTTTAGCGAATTCGCTCAATATTCCATCCATTAATTTAGGTGCGGCACTAGGTTTTGACCGTACGGCGAATACCTTAACGGCATTAGGTGTACCTAATACGGCGATTAAACCGCTATTATCTCGTTATATTGGGGCAATGGAATTAACGCCATTAGAAGTCGCACAAATGTATCAAGTTATCGGCAATATAGGTAAAAAATCCCCGTTAACCGTACTACGTTTTGTGATGAATGAAGATGGTAGTATGGCTTATCAAAGTTACCCTCAATCAAGACAAGTCGTCTCTGCACAAGCTGCTTATTTAACCTTATATACGATGCAACAGGTTGTCAATTATGGTTCTGGCCGAGCATTAACGCCTTTATATAGTCAATATCAGTTAGCGGGGAAAACGGGCACTACTAATGATTTAATTGATAGTTGGTATACTGGAATTGATGGTAAAAATGTGGCGGTAATATGGCTTGGACTTGATGATAATAAACCCATAAATCTTACGGGAGCAACTGGGGCATTAAGTGTATATCGTGATTATTTACGCTATAGTACACCTCAAATACTATCACCCGTAAGACCAGCTAATATTATCGATGCGGGGATAGGGAATAATGGTGAGTTACTATGCTCAGGGGATGGGGTAAGAACTTTACCAATATGGACTAATAATTTACAGGCGATTTGCCATGATTTACCCGACGTACCACAAGAATCACTATCAGATAAGTCATCTAATTGGCTAGAACGATTATTTAGCCGATAAGAGTTAATGTTTGACCAAAAATTGAGTAGAAAAGTTATGCCTGAATTACCTGAAGTAGAAACAAGCCGACGAGGCATTTTACCTTATTTAAAGGGACAAACGATTAATAATATTATTATCCGTCAGCCTAAATTACGTTGGCCAGTTCCTGATGAAATAATTCAATGTCAGACACAAACCATTATCGATATTAAGCGTCGAGCAAAATATTTACTACTTGAATTAGAACAAGGATGGATAGTGATTCATTTAGGCATGTCAGGACGTTTGCGAATTATCCAAGATAATAGACCAGCCGAAAAACATGATCATATTGATTTAGTCATGGATAATGGTGTGATCTTGCGTTATACCGATCCTCGGCGTTTTGGTGCTTGGTTATGGTGTCAATCACTTACTGAATTAGTTCAATTACAGCGATTAGGGCCAGAGCCACTACAAGATGAATTTAATGCAGACTATCTATACCTTCAAATAAAGCAGCGTAAAATGCCAGTGAAAAGTTGGATTATGGATAATGCGGTTGTCGTTGGGGTAGGTAACATTTATGCCAGTGAATCCTTATTTATAGCTAAAATTAATCCAAATCGATCAGTACAGACCTTAACCAAAAATGAATTAATTCGTTTAGTTGGGGCAATTAAACAAGTATTAGCGAAATCCATCGAACAAGGTGGCACGACATTAAAGGATTTTTTACAATCAGATGGTAAACCAGGTTATTTTGCTCAACAATTACATGTTTATGGGCGTGAAAACCAACCTTGTTTGGTGTGTGGTAACCTTATTTCTGCTAAAAAAATTGGCCAGCGTAATACCTTTTATTGTGAGATTTGCCAACAATAAACGGCTAGGTAAGGAAAGCAAAATAAGTGACAAAGACCGATTTCACTATGTTAATTCGCTATCCAACGTAGAGCGTTAATTAAATTTATGATACGTAGAATGGAGTGACGCGTTTGCCATATATGATAGCAACGCCTTTATGTTGTACTTATCAATTAAATTTTAGTCAAAAGTTGGTTATTTTTAAATGAAATAAAGAACGAAAATATTAACGATTAGGGAGTAGGTATTCGTTATTAATAGTTATTTAAATTAGCTATTAATAACGAATATAAGTGAATTAAGAGAGCTATACCATTATTGCGGCTACTAGCTTAATAAAATAAAGCATTATTGTTGAGATAGCTTTTTAATTATGCTCTCCGCTATATAATTTCCATATTTTGCATTTTTTCATCCTAAGCATAACTAATAACATTAACCTTATTCTTATATATTTTATATTTGTGATTCAAATCTGCATGCGTCTTGTCTATAATGATAAGTCTACTAATAAACCGTGTTATGACCTCAAAAGAGATTTTATATGGAATTTTTATGTGGTTCATCAGCGTTATCGGATTTTCGTATCAAGCAACTTTTAGTTCAATGTCAAAAATTAGATCTTCCTGTTACGGCATTATCAACTGAATTTGTCCATTTTTTTACTGTTTCCAGTAAGTTAACTCAGCAAGAAAGAGATACCTTACAACGTCTATTACATTACGGTGCTAGGTTGTTGGAAATCAATAAAGACGGACTGCAACTCATTGTCACGCCACGACTTGGGACATTATCATCTTGGTCATCTAAAGCGACTGAAATTGCTCATCATTGTGGATTAACAAAAATTAAGCGGATTGAGCGAGGGGTGGCTTATTATATTCAACAACGTAAACCATTTACGGAATCACAATTCAATCTATTTAAACAATTGATTCATGATCGGATGTTAGAACAAGTATTTACCGATTTTAATCAAGTTGCCGCGTTATTTTCCACACAAAATCCAACTTCTTTTAAAACTATAGATATTCTTAACCAAGGCAAGGTGGCATTAATCGCTGCAAATCAACAGCTAGGACTTGCTTTAACTACCGATGAAATCGACTATTTGGTTACCACCTTTCAACAATTAAACCGTAATCCCCATGACATTGAGCTTTATATGTTTGCTCAGGCTAATTCTGAACATTGCCGTCATAAAATTTTTAATGCTGATTGGGTTATTGATGGCGTAAAGCAACCCAAAACCCTCTTTAGCATGATTAAAAATACCTTTGAAAAAACGCCCGATTATGTCTCTTCTGCTTATAAAGATAATGCCGCAGTGATGGACGGCTCATGGATTGGGCGATTTTATCCTGATCCTAATAATCAACATTATGCTTTTCATCAGGAGTATGTCGATATCTTGATGAAAGTCGAAACACATAATCATCCTACGGCAATCTCTCCTTGGCCTGGGGCAGCAACGGGTAGTGGTGGTGAAATCCGCGATGAAGGAGCAACAGGACGAGGTGCAAAACCTAAAGCAGGATTGGTAGGGTTTTCGGTTTCTAATCTACGTATACCTGAATACCTACAACCTTGGGAGAAGGATTTTGGTAAACCTGATTGGATAGCAAGTGCATTAGATATCATGTTAGAGGCACCTTTAGGCAGTGCGGCTTATAACAATGAATTTGGACGTCCATCGTTACTGGGGTATTTCCGCACCTATGAACAACAAGTGACGGCTCACCATGGGCAAGAATTACGCGGTTATCATAAACCGATTATGCTTGCTGGTGGCTTAGGTAATATACGTCGCGATCATATCCAAAAAGAAGCATTTCCAGCAGGATCTAAATTAATTGTCTTAGGTGGACCAGCAATGAATATTGGTCTTGGCGGAGGGGCAGCCTCTTCTAGAGCCTCAGGACAAGCGAATACTACTCTTGATTTTGCGTCGGTACAACGCGATAATCCAGAGATGGAGCGACGATGCCAAGAAGTGATTGATCGGTGCTGGCAGCTGGGCGAACAAAATCCGATTCTATTTATTCATGATGTTGGTGCGGGTGGTTTATCTAATGCTATGCCTGAATTAGTGCATGATGGGGGTTGTGGTGGGCAGTTTGAGTTACGTGATATTTTAAGTGACGAACCGGGAATGAGTCCGTTGCAAATCTGGTGTAATGAATCGCAAGAACGTTATGTTTTAGCAATTGCGCCGCAAAGTCTAGACTTATTTGATCAAATTTGTCGCCGTGAACGTGCACCTTATACCGTAATCGGTGAAGCAACCACAACGCCTGTATTACGATTGCATGATAGACATTTTAACAATGATCCTATTGATTTACCGTTAAATATACTATTAGGAAAAACGCCTAAAATGCAGCGTCAAGTTTCGACACTGACCGTCCAAGGTGATGCGCTTGCTATTGACAATATCAACATTGATGACGCCGTACAGCGACTATTACGTTTACCCGCGGTGGCGGAGAAAACCTTTTTAATTACCATCGGTGATCGATCCGTTTCGGGGATGGTAGCTCGAGATCAAATGATCGGACCATGGCAAGTCCCAGTGGCGGATTGTGCGGTAACCTGTGCCAGTTTTGACAGTTATTATGGCGAGGCGATGGCGATCGGCGAACGTGCACCAGTTGCTTTACTCGATGTTGCTGCCTCAGCACGTTTAGCTGTTGGAGAAGCATTGACCAATATCGCCGCTACCGATATTGGCGATATTAAACGTATCAAACTTTCGGCTAATTGGATGGCAGCAGCAGATCATGATGGTGAAGAGGCAGGGCTTTATCAGGCAGTAAAAGCGATTGGTGAAGAACTTTGCCCCCAATTAGGTTTAGCTATTCCTGTGGGTAAAGACTCGATGTCGATGAAGACCGAATGGCAACAAAATGGGCAAACAGCAACCATGACCGCGCCGCTATCATTAGTGATTTCAGCCTTTGCTCGTGTTACTGATGTACGTAAAACGGTTACACCACAATTACGCGTAGAACAACCAAATCGCCTATTATTTATTGATTTAGGCAAAGGGCATGCTGCTTTAGGCGCAACGGCATTAGCACAAGTCTATCATAAACTGGGTCAGCAAGCGGCAGATGTCCGCGATGTTAAACAGTTAGCTAACTTTTTTAATGCAATTCAGCAGTTAGTTAAACAACAATGCCTAATTGCTTATCATGATCGATCGGATGGCGGTTTATTTGTTACTTTAGTTGAGATGGCTTTTGCTGGACATTGTGGATTAGATATTGATATTAGCGCTGTTCCACAACAGGCAATTGCAGCACTATTTAACGAAGAATTAGGGGCAGTGATTCAAGTTAATGAAACCAATTTAGCGATGGTACAGCAAATTTTAGCGCACTATGAATTGTCCGAGTGGGTTTATGATATAGGACAAGCCATTGAAGGAAACCAAATAACCATTGGTTGTTATGACACGGTAATCTATAGCGCAACAAGATCCATACTACGTAAATTATGGGCCGAAACGACATGGCAAATGCAACGACTGCGCGATAATCCAGCTTGTGCGGATGAAGAACATCAAGCTAAACAAAACGAACAGGATCCGGGACTAAATGTAAAGCTTACTTATGACCCAAATAATGACATTGCCGCACCTTATATTGCCAAAGGACACCATCCTAAAATTGCTATTTTACGTGAACAGGGTGTGAATTCACAATTAGAGATGGCCGCCGCTTTTTTCCGTGCTGGTTTTACAGCAGTTGATGTTCATATGAGTGATCTCTTAAACGGTCGTCAAACATTGAATGAGTTTAATGCACTGGCGGCTTGTGGGGGATTCTCGTATGGCGACGTCTTAGGTGCTGGCGAAGGTTGGGCAAAAACAATTTTATTTAATCAACACCTGAGCGATCAATTTCAGCAATTTTTTCAACGTCCAGATACCTTATCACTTGGCGTATGTAATGGGTGTCAAATGCTAGCTAATTTAAACACCTTAATCCCAGGTGCAGAATTATGGCCACGCTTTAAGCGTAATCGCTCAGAACGTTTTGAGGCACGTTTTAGTTTAGTGCAAATTCAGCGCAGCCCTTCATTATTACTGGCGGATATGGACGGATCACATATGCCAATTGCGGTATCACATGGTGAAGGAAAAGTAGAACTAAACGATCAGTATCACCTTACTCAGCTAGAACAAAGCGGATTAATTGCTGCCCGTTATATCGATCATTTTGGCCATGTGACAGAACACTATCCTGCTAACCCTAATGGCTCACCAAATGGTATTACCGCCTTAACCACTATCGATGGACGGATTACCATTATGATGCCTCACCCAGAAAGGGTATGTAGAACTGTCACTAACTCGTGGCACCCAGATCATTGGGGAGAAGAGGGACCATGGATGCGACTATTTCGTAATGCACGTAAAGCATTCGCATAAAATTCATTTATCTTTTTTGAGTGGAAAACAAGTTAAAAAATGACGATAACTGATTACTTATTAATCTTTATTGGTAAGTAATTAGTTTAATAAAAAATTAAGTAGTTATATAAATAATCATGTTGTTTATATAACTACTTGTTTTTATTGTGAATAATTTTAATTTTTTATATTTAATGCGCGTTGTTTCAATGCTTGCGCTGTCTGAGACGCTATTTCAGTCAAAAGTGATTCAGTTTGTTGCCAATTAATGCAGGCATCAGTGACAGAAACACCATAGCGTAATTGTTCTCTTGGTTGTTCTTGTGGTTGATTACCTTCGTTAATATTACTCTCAATCATTAGACCAATAATAGAGTGATTACCTGCAGTTATCTGATCTGCAACATTTTTTGCTACCAGCGGTTGACGTCGATAATCTTTATTTGAATTGGCATGACTACAATCTACCATTAAGATCGGGGTTAATCCCACTTTTTCCATCTGACGTTCACATTGTGCGACTGACTCCTCATCATAATTAGGGGTTTTACCGCCACGCAAAATAACATGTCCATATGGATTGCCTTCGGTTTGTAGAATACTGACTTGTCCTTGCTGATTAATACCAACAAAGCGGTGTGGATTCGATGAAGAATTCATCGCATTAATGGCGACATCCATACTACCGTCCGTACCATTTTTAAAACCAATTGGCATAGAAAGACCCGATGCCATTTCACGATGTGTTTGTGATTCCGTGGTTCGAGCACCAATAGCAGCCCAACTGATAAGATCACCTATATATTGTGGTGTATTAGGATCTAATGCTTCAGTCGCTAAAGGTAGCCCTAACTTTGCTAAATCCATAAGTAACTGTCTGGCAATATGTAAACCTTTTTCAATATCAAAAGAATTATCCATATTAGGATCATTAATTAATCCTTTCCAACCAACGGTTGTTCTTGGCTTTTCAAAATAAACCCGCATTACAATATACATTTGATCGCTTAATTGATCGGATAACGCTTTTAATTTCTGTGCATACTCTAAGGCTGCTATTGGGTCGTGAATTGAGCAAGGACCACATATAATTAATAAACGGGGATCGCGTCGTTCTAAAATATTAATAATCGTTTGTCGTGAATCAGCAATTTGTTTCTCAAGTGTCGCTGATAACGGTATATGCGCTTTTAAAGCTTCGGGCGTGATAAGCATTTGTTCCTCCCTGATACGAACATTATTAACAACATCTTTTTGCATATTAATATTCCTATTTTAAATTCTGGCTATAATTTTTGTAAATTACACGTTACATATAACATTTACCATGTAAACATAAAAATACTTTGATGTAAATATAAACAATGTTATTTATTTTATTAGGACATTAAAATGCCCAATATAAATTGAAAAATAATAAGTTAATCATTTTGGATGACTAAATGTGTGTGTAAAAAAAAATTTACAAGTTATACAGTTTTATTGAGCATAATACCTAAATTCCTGTCTATTGCATCATTATAGGCTTGAAATTGCCTCAACAACTAAATGTTCAGGGACACCCTCTTTAATTTCAGCGTGCCCTATACCGCTTGGCAAGACTAAACGTAATGCGCCTGATAGCACTTTCTTATCACGCAACATATGCGGTAAATAGTTGTCAATTGGCATGTGTTTAGGTCTGGTTACTGGGAGCTTGGCCTTGAGTAATAATTGTTGAATTCGTTTCACTTCCTGAAATGTCATCATGCCTAATAAGTAGGCGGTTTGTGAGGCCATTAATATACCAACGGATACCGCTTCGCCATGCAACCAATTGCCATACCCTAATTCGGTTTCAATGGCATGACCAAAAGTATGACCTAAATTGAGTAAAGCTCGAACATTTTGTTCATGTTCATCGGCGGCAACAATTTGCGCTTTGAGTTCACAGCAGCGATAAATACAATATGTCATTGCCGCTGGATCGAGTGCTAATAATCGATCCATATTGTTTTCAAGCCAAGTAAAAAATGAATGATCTAAAATAATCCCATATTTAATCACTTCAGCCAAACCAGCCGATAATTCACGTGAAGGCAGTGTGTTTAAACAATTAATATCAATGACGACTGCTTGTGGTTGATAAAAGGCGCCAATCATATTTTTACCCATAGGATGATTGATTCCGGTTTTCCCTCCCACAGAGGAATCGACTTGTGAAAGTAAAGTTGTTGGCACTTGCACAAATTTTATACCGCGTTGGTAACATGCCGCAGCAAAACCTGCCATATCACCAATCACTCCCCCACCTAATGCCATAATGATAGATTTGCGGGTATGATTTTTTTCTAATAATGCCGTAAAAATAGTTTCCCAAGTGGCTAAATTTTTATATTTTTCCCCATCGGGTAAGATGACATGATCCACCTGAACACCATTTTGGTTTAACATTTGAGTAATTTGCGCTAAATATAGCGGCGCCACGGTACTATTGGTGACGATGAGAACACGTTGCCCCGTTTGTAAATTAAATGGTGCGAATTGTGCAAATAATCCGCCGCCAATGGTAATTGAATAACTACGATCGGCTAATGTTACGATCAATTCTTTATTTATATCATCTGTCATCACCACCACCATCAATAAAATAAATTTTACTTATTGTTATAACTGACTGTAAGCAAACACTCAAGCTTTAAAATTGAATGATGACAAAAAAGTAGCTGGATATTAGATAATCATTTAAACTTACACTCTATTTTATTGGAGAGATAATTGAGTATTAAATAATGACACTGTCTGTGGTATTAGCCCAAAAAAATTGGTATGTTGGCGATATTGAAGGAAATACGGCCCGTATTATACAACTAATTAATAATAATCAACATCATGATTTAATTGTATTTTCTGAACTAGCTGTTTGTGGTTACCCGCCAGAAGATTTACTATTTCGTGATGATTTTCGTGAGCGTTGTGAAACGCAACTAGCGCATATTGCGCAAGCAAGCCAACATTGTGGGGTAATTATCGGGCATCCAACTTGGCAAGGAGAGGTCATTTATAATTCGCTCTCTTTTTTCTATCAAGGCCAGTGCATAGCGCGATATCACAAACAGCAATTACCTAACTATGATGTTTTCGATGAAAAACGCTATTTTACCGCAGGAAGACAACGTGGAATAGTAAATTTTAAGGGATATCGTTTGGGCTTATTGATTTGTGAAGATCTATGGCAAACTCAGCCAGTTGAACAGTTAGCCTCTGAAGATATTCAGATGTTAATCACGATTAATGCATCGCCTTATGATTACCAAAAAGCGCAACAACGGCAGCAATTAATTGCAAAAAGAGCAAAGCAATTACATGTACCTATCATTTATGTTAATCAGGTTGGTGGCCAAGATGAGCTAGTTTTTGATGGGCAATCTTTGGTTTGTGGTGCTGATGGGCAAGTTGTTTGTCGACTTGACGCTTTCAATGAATCATTAGCAGAAGTCAATTTTGACCAGCATTTAAAACCATTAATAAACGCCCCCTTACCAACGTTACCAGCGCCATTTGATTTGGCTCATATTTATCAGGCATTAGTATTAGCGGTAAAAGATTATGTCACCAAAAATGGTTTTCAGGGTGTGGTTCTGGGATTATCAGGCGGAATTGATTCAGCATTAACGTTAGCGATAGCTGTCGATGCATTAGGAAAAGATAAAGTACAAGCCGTGATGATGCCTTTTAAATATACGGCAGATATCAGCATTGCCGATGCGCAACAACAAGCCACATTATTGGGGGTTGAGTTTGATATTATTTCGATTGAACCTATGTTTGAAGCTTTTATGCAGCAGCTATCACCGCTATTTATAGGATCTCAACCTGATACGACAGAAGAGAATTTACAAGCGCGCTGTCGAGGTGTTGTTCTTATGGCGTTATCGAATAAACGTCATCGCTTAGTGTTAACGACGGGCAATAAGAGTGAAATGTCAGTTGGTTATGCAACACTTTATGGTGATATGGCGGGCGGATTTGATGTATTAAAAGATATCCCTAAAACATGGGTATTTGAACTTGCACGTTATCGTAATACGCGATCTTATGCTATTCCAGAGCGGGTTATCACTCGTCCACCATCAGCGGAATTAGCGCCAGAACAAAAAGATGAAGATAGCTTACCACCTTATCCGATATTAGATGCTATTTTACGAGGTTATATCGAGGAACAACTTTCTGTTAAGGCTTTGGTGTCACAGGGTTATGATGAACCAACTGTACGAAAAGTGATTAAATTAGTTGATATTAACGAATATAAGCGACGACAATCCGCAATAGGACCTAAAATTACGATGTGTAATTTTGGTAAAGGACGCCGTTATCCAATTACATCTGGATTTGGGCGAAAAAATTGGTCGTTATGATTACTGAATGATAGTTATTTAAACTGATAATGAATATAGTTGCATAAGCAAATGCTACTGAGGAACTCAATATGAAAAAAATCGAAGCCATTATTAAACCGTTTAAATTAGATGATATTCGCGAAGCTCTTGGTGAACAAGGGATTACGGGGATGACAGTAACGGAAGTAAAAGGATTTGGCCGACAAAAGGGCCATACCGAGTTGTACCGTGGCGCAGAATATATGGTTGATTTTTTACCTAAAGTTAAAATTGAAATTGTCTTAACCGATGATATGCTCGATATGTGTATTGAGACTATTATGAAGACCGCTCAAACAGGGAAAATAGGCGATGGAAAACTATTTGTTTATGATGTTGAGCAGGTTGTCCGGATTCGGACTGGCGAAATGGATGAGGCGGCTATTTAATTTCTTGATTTTGTTTCCGCCCTCTTTATTGCCATATCAACAGGTCAATATTTATTGACCTGTCACTTTATTTTTACTTTATAAATCTATTGATAACAATGCGTTATTCATGGATAGCAGTAATATTATCCTACCTAAATATAGCTAGAACTATTTATGTATATCGAAAACAAAAAACAATTTTGTTTTACATGTGTTTGTTAAAAAAACAGAAAAAACACCCTTTGGCTCACTATAAATCGCATGAACACGACTAAAGCAAATGATTGAAAATGAGTAAAAAACACAGCACAACATTTAGTGAAATCAAGGATATAGCGCTAACAGATCTTGTCGCGCGGGCTGGATATGACGAGGCTGAAGAAGAATGGACGTTGCATGAATTATTGCTGAAAGCGAGAGAAACGGCAAAACTATCTCAAACTTAGCTTGCAAAACGTTTAGATATTACCCCCTCAAACATAAATAGCATTGAACGTACTCCTCTTAATACAAACATAAAGACAATTTTTAAATATTTAAACGCGTATAATGCAAAAATAGATATGAATTTATCTACATTATAAATTTATAGTGCGGTTAACAGCGACAAATGAATAAAATGCCCAATTTTATTCATTTGGAGTTATATTATTTCGTATAAAAACCATTCACATCAATAGTTGTATTGCCTGTTCAATGGATTTCTACTCACTTACGGCTTTTCAGGGAACACAACATTTTCACGATTTACGTCAACTCTTGTTAGTAAAATTATTTCTAAACCACCTACGCAGTGGTTAATTGAAAACCATAACTAACTGATTTTATTAAAATAAAATACCAGAAGAATTAAATTTATATAACTAATCGTATAACTAAAAATTTTGCTACAAAAGTATACACAATAGACAGTTAAAAAAATATTTCTTGACTACGCACATAATTTAAGCACCAACAAACAGATTAACTCTATAAATTAACTATAGTCTGTTATTTATATAAACTAACAAAAATAGAGGGAAAGAGCATGACGAAAGCCGTAGCAGTATTAGGAAATGCTACCACTACAGGGGGATGCATTATACAAGCCTCAGCAATAAGTTTTGATGGGCAAAAAGGGATCGCGGTAGTCGGTGATCTGGTTCTATGCCCAGAGTGTGAAGAAGGTAAAGGCGTTATCGTCACTGGCGCAGATAATTTTATTTTAGACGGTAAAAAAGCGGCTTATGATGGCTGTGTTGTTGCCTGTGGCTGCCCGATTGG
>NZ_AWGA01000089.1 GCF_000471645.3 Candidatus Schmidhempelia bombi str. Bimp
TACATCGTTGTTATAGTTTGTGATGGTTGCGTCTTGATAACCATTTGCCTGCAATACTTGGAGAAAAAAATCTTTATTTATCCCTCCAGTCAGATTTATCTTAGAATCAAGACGATCGCGGCGCATACTTAATGTTTGCGATTCTACGCTATAACAGCTATCGGGTAAGCCACAAATTTGTTCATATCTATCAATAAGCTCTGTGGTAGTTTTGGGGTCGATTTCTTGCATTAAATCATCTAATCGTAGATGTGTTTTTGATAATGTTAATGCCAGAGAAAGCAGGATTGGATCTGCTTTATCCCACGCGGGACCATAGGGCAGTAGGTGTCCAACCATACTTTGGTACTGTTTTTCTATATCCATTCAATCCCTCCAAAAACAGCTATTTGATTTTTTTCTATAAAAATATCTTTATCAGGATAAATCAGTTCATGGGCATATTCTCCAAACGAGGCACTTATGACTTCGCTAATACGTGATCTAAATAATGTTGTTTGGGGCTGGCCTTCTCTTAATAAAAATGATTTTAATTCGGCCTCGATTTGGTAACGTATTTCCGGGTTGTCAGGCGTAACCATAATTTTAAAATTAATTGCTTTCGCGATAGGTGAAAACACAATTAACATGGCACCCGCAACCGGTGCCAGCGGTTCAATATGTTTTTTAATATTTTGAATAGTTGTACTATCTACAGCTGGGTTTACCGGATCATTATTGGCGACCATTAGACCAACGCTACCCGTCCCCATCCAGTGGCGATAACACCAAGCGCGAGTAACACCGTGAACCTCTTTTGCCCACTGGATATAATCTTGGTCAGCGCCACTTTGTGGTGTGTAATACCATCTATCGATAACGCGTTTTCTAAATGCCTCTAAATCTTCAATATCGGTACCAGATTCAACGGAATCAGCAAAACATATTGATGATAGCCCGGTCACTGGGGTAATAAGGGACATTTTTGTACCATCGTCACAATTCCCTTTTTTGCCTACTTCATCACAAATAATAGGTACGCTTAACACGCTATTTTTTGATGTAGTTGTCTCGGTAACTGTGTACATGCACTGATCTAGCTGACGCCGAATTTTTTGACCTTTTGGAATAGTAATGCCATCGCTGACGTCATCAAAGCGAATATAGCCCACTGCGGGGGTAGGCTGTTTTCTATAGCAGCGTTTCATATTACCATGTCGAATTAACCAGTTTTCGTCAGCCTGATCGGGTAAAATATTTTGTGCCATGTTTTCTAGGTAGCCCAGTAAGACATGTGTTGCCCCTGCTATCACTCGTCCATAGACCTCTGGATCGTTGCGACGCAGTGAAATTAATTCATCATCCACAGCTAGGCGAGCGTATAAATCATTGCGTATAGTTGTTATTAAATCGGGTAAAGTTGGTCTTGAAAATCCACTAGACATTGATATCACTCCACAAATTATCAAACTTAAATTCTTCGTTGGTGCCATCTTTTTGATAAATATTGATGGTAGCCGCTAACTGGGTTAAATCAGTTCGCGTTACTGCAATGTCAATACGAGAAGCTATCCCGTCATCAATCATCCATTGCAACGCTTCTTTTATATAAATTTTTGCAAAGTTGGCTGTCTGATTGGTTAATTTAGTGCGAGATAATAGATAAAGTCGTGAACCTATCTTGTCATTTGCTATACTTGGATATGAATCACCCCACCAGCCGTAGGGATGATCAGTATCATCGCCGTCGTTTTTTCGTCGCCATGTGAATAGCGAAATTATTAGTGCCCGATATAACTTATTTCGACCATTAGTGGGATAGGTATGTCTACCATTTACTGTTAATATCATTTTTTTTAACCATAAAAAAACCGTCATTAGACGGTTTATAAAGTGATAGTTATTTCAATAATTGATTAGGGGATTGTGTAACTGAGTCGGTTTCGTTATGTGTATGACCATTATAAATGGTTCTAATATTAGTCATGGTGCTGGTTTTATCAGCAATATCCCCAGTTGAAGTTAATAATGGTGTAGTAAACTGTGCTTGGGATGAAGCATTAACTAAAACGTTTTTGGCATTGAGTTCTATTAACTCCTCCGCATTCACAATAAATTTTTTCGTTTTTATGTTAATTTGATTATCACGATTTAAGCATATACAGTCACCTTCATCGGTATAAATCGCCACTTCGCCTTTTTTGAGAGATTTAATACGATAACGTCGGTCACCCGCTGCTAAAATAACACCATGTGATTTATCACCATCTAAAAAAAGCGCCACAGCTTCTGCACCATCTAAAGGACGAGAAGTAAAACCGTAAGGCTCTATATGCTCTATATCACTTTTTTGTTCTCCACCTGACATTTTTATCTGTAATGTTTGGCATTTACTCGAACTATTACTAAATGTGATATAGCCGCGTGAAACGATGTTCATTATTTTATTTAGTACTTTACGCATTAACATACCCGCCATCTGCATGTTTCTCTTTTTTATTTCCCGTTTTTTTCTTATCAGGGAAATAGGCTTCTATTGGACCGACTTTTAGTTCACATAGTGTACCACTACCGTTTAAGCTATATTTTACTTCAGCAATAACCAACTGCTCTTTGTCGTACCCCAGCAGAGGATCGTCAACGATGACCATTTGGTTTGGTTTCCATAAAGTTCCATCGTCCTGCCGCCATCCTTGGACGGTATAAGTGACTTCTCTGGTTTTACTTGCTCTTAATGTTTTTTCCATCTCACAGCGTTCTTGACAGGTAGCGTTGTTAGCATCGCCTGATTGTTGAATAATTAATGGTCGATACCTTAAAATATGTTCATCTTTGCTGGTTGATTTAACTGATGCTAAGGTGACTTGACTGAAGTTATCATCATTACCGACTCCTTGTCCTGATACAAAATAATCGGAATAACGATTTACGACACTTTTTTCCGTATTTGCAGATAAAATATTAACACCAAGAACCAGTGCTGTTTTTGCTTCATCAGCGCCGATATCGCCAATCACTACTTGCCCTTGTTCATCATCAAAGACAATAAGTTGTTGCATACCCATTATTTTTCTCATGACATCAAACACCGTATCACCTTGGTCTGCTTGAACACTAATCATGCCAGCATTTCCAGCTTGATTAATTACATTGAGTTTAAAGGGGTTAACTAAATCTTGAATTACCTGAATAGTAGAACTGCTGTTGTATTGTTTAGGTTCAGCGCTGCAATCGATACAATCAGCTGTTTTACTTCTACCAACGATTCTCATTGATAGCGAGCTGGCATTGTAGCTAATTGGCAATGATTCGACATAACCAGTTAAAACTATGTCATCATCGATAAATACTTCAACTAAATCACCATTTTTAATATCAATTTTTGTTATGTTATCATTAGCAGAAGTTGGCCATTGACGGGTGATAGTGACATTAAAATCCCTAGCTAACCGTTCAATACCAGCGGAAATACACACTTCTGACCAACCACCAAAATATTTGTGGTTAACCTTTAAAAAAACTTTATTATTGCTCATGGTGTCGGTACTCGCAGCACTTTAACTGGAACAAAACCAGGGTGTAGAACGTTATTGCGAATCGATATATCATCCCAACGTGTTGCATTATTATAGAGATAATGAGATAACACTAAATCAGGTAAAACTTGATTAGGGATATAAACCATCGTTTTTTCTATTTTGATTAAACGAGTATGGATATCTTGATTAATCGCTGCTTTCAATTTTACTAGTGCAAAATATAAGTCATCATGCTCGGTCCGCGATAATTCTTTATCAAAAGATTCATTAATGGATTTTTTAAGTGCCAGCAAATCATCAAATGACATTGAATGAGTAGCGGATGATGTATAACGTTGATTAACAGCGTTCTCTTTTTTACCTTTTGTCGAAGCTAATGCAACCGAAGCAAATGCGTGTTTTTTCTTATCTTCAACTTGTTTGGGTAGTAATGCCATGATTCGCGCCGCCTCGGTTAATGCCGTTACTCGAATAGCGGTATTAATTAGGTTTTGATTTTTCTTCCTTTTTTGAGTGGATTTGCTATCTATGGGCCAGATATAGCAAGGTGCAAGTTGTTTTATAAAGGCTATGCCAGTAAACATGTTCACTTTTGAAACAAGACGATTTACAGAATAGTCTAATTTTGACACACTGCTCCAAACATTTTTAAGCGAATAAACAATAGATTGACCGCCCGTGCTAAGAATAGAAGATAAATGGTTATTTAAATTTTTAACCTCATCATGAACAGATGGGTTTACCGTATTATATGTCTCAGTAATCTCATTTAAAATTGACGTAGTATCATCCAAAATACCGCTCTGGACAAAATCGGGAACATCGACTAAATCAAAATCATCAAATACAGCTAATAGCTGCTGCTCAGCATTATCGGCATTTTCATCAACTACATCATCGGTGGCAACCGATGAATCTGGAAAGATTAATTCACCTGCTTCAACAAATGAGAAGGAGATAACGCTCATTCGTCCGTTTTCAACTGAATTACTAACCGTTGCAGTGTCAACAATATTCACATTCAGTTCACCAAGCATAGGGTGAATAAGTATTCCTGCACCCTCGGTCTCGATCGCATCTATCAGTTTTTCAGCTTGTTCTTTGTGATCATCACCTATCACAAAGGCCTCAATTTTATTTTTACGCGCAGCGCGGCCTAAATCTTCTGTATAGGGAACATCTCGAAATGGGTATTCGTGTGTTTGATTGCGCCGCCCAAATTCAGATGATGTACCATTTACTTGGAATGGTACACCACGAAAACTTGCTGGCAATAAATCATTTAACCAGTTCATACAGTTCATTAATTATCCTCCTACCGCATAGATATTCCAACCAACATCGGCTCTCGTGTTAATACCAGATACTTGTTTAGTTTGTTTTATGATAGTTCCTTGTGGGGCATTTGCAAATTTCACCACTAATTCACCGTTGCGGTTTTGAGTAGCATTATTATTTGAAAATTGATTAAGTGGCATTCGAGGGGCTTGATAATCTGGTAATGTCACCATTGACCTAGGTAGTTCTTTCGGTAAACTAGATGTATCGACCATCACTTTTACTTTCTTGTCATTTTTATCAAATAAGCCGCTAAAATAATCAGATATTGACTCAATTTTATTTGTAATAAAATCGCAGCCTGCACATAACTTATCCCCTAACGAAACAAAGAAATTATAGATTGGCATGAAATAAGGCTTAACAGTCGAACATAAATTACGGAAAAATGCAGTAATTTCATCCCAGTAGACGATAATCAGTGTAACAGCAGCAGCGATAGCAACACCGATAGCGGTCAAGATAAATACCATTGGATTACTCATTATAATAGCATTTAACACGATAAATGCTCGACGAACTGTATGTAATGCGGCCAATAATTTTAATTTCACAAAAATAAAACCATTTACAATAAACATCGATGTTCTTAATGCAGCTTGGAAAAAATTAATACTTGTTATTACTGTACCAATGATGGTATTTACGCCATTGCAGACAGCACCTAATCCAATTAATCCTGCAACTACAGCAGCGACCATTTTTACGAGCTCAGGGTGTTGTTGTATAAACTCCCCAAATGATACAATTAATGGAGTTAAGGTCTGTAATAGTTCAGTAAAGATAGGTAATAATGTTTCACCAATTGTTATGCTAATATGGTCAAGCGAGTTATTAAAACGTTGTAGTTCGTCTGCAGTTGTAGCGCTTTTTGATTCATATTCCTTTTGCATTAAACCCGCATACTGCGATGCATCACCAACTTGATTAAAGTTGATTTTTAATTGTTCTATATTGTCGAGTAAAGGAGAAATACCTGCGATATTTTCTTCACCAAACAAGTCGCCTAATAACTTAGATTGTTGTTCTTTAGGTATTTTATCTAGCAATTCAAGTACCGAGGTAATAGTTCCTGCTACATCTTTCTGCATTCTGTTAGCCAGTTCGGCGGATGTCATCCCTAGCTGTTGAAATGCCTCTTGTTGTTTTGTTGTCGCACCTGCACCTGATGTTAGCGTCGATATCAAGTTTTTAATTCCGATTGTGGTTTGATCAGCATTAGTACCCGATGCAATCATGGTTGCGCTTAATGCGGCCAATTCACCTGTGCTGTTACCAGAAAATTCATCTTGTAGACTAATTTTTGTCACGATGTCGGAAATATCTTTTGCTTTTATATTTTGTGTACGACTCAATAAATTGATCTTATCAGATAAGTCAATAATTTCATTTTGAGTGAGTTTTAACGATTTTCGCCAAGTCGTCATGGTATTGACTGCATCTTCGGCTGAAATATCAAAGGCAATACCCATTTTTATAGCATGATCGGTAAATTGTTTTAATTCTTCTTTGGCAATACCTGCTTGTGCACTTGTCATAACAATGGCACTTATATCTTCAGTCGCCATGGGTAAGCTAAGCGACATGTTACGAATATCTTGCCCCATCTGCTTGAATTGCTCTGGCGTATCAAAGTCAACAACTTTCCTAATGTCAATCATCACTTTTTGATACGCCATCGCATCTTTCATCCCTTTTACAAAGGGCGCAGAAATACCATTTCCAGCAATAGCATCTTTAAGACTTAATTTGTCCAAATTCAAATTGCTAATCTGTTGTTGAAAATTTTGTTGGAAATTTTGAAGTTTTTGTCTTATTCGGTCTAATTGTGGCGACATTGATCTCTACCTTCATTCACATTGGTTTCATTATGGTCTGCCATTAGGATGATTCCTTGCTATTTTCTATGCGATTTGCTTGCTCACAGAGTTCGAAAATGTCGGAAAGTGAGCGCTCTTCAATAAGATAAAAGGGAGAAACTTGCCAGTATTTGGCAAGTTCAAAACAGAGGTCGACAAGATATTCAGTGGTAATTAATCCGCTGTCACCTGTTCCTCGGCTGTAGGGATCGCGCCTGTCTCCTTTGGGGCAAAGAACATCATGATTTCAGCCGTAATCATTAGAAAATCGTACGGCGTGAGTTGTTCAACCGAACTCGGGGTAACATTTCCTAACGCGACAATGTAATCAGCCACTTTTTTCGGCTCACCAATCATGCTGCTGTCAAACGGAAAACCCAATTTTTTAATATCCTTGACGGTAGGCTCTTTTAACTCAAGTACATGTAATTCATTGCCGTGTGCCATGATCGGCTGTGATAATTTAATTTCTTTCATTATTGATAAAATCCTTCTTCACCATGAAACTCAAGTTCAGCTGTACCTTCTTCTGCATTGTGATTGACTTCACCTTCCACCCATGCATTTGATAACACGTAAACTTTACCATTAGCTAATTCTGCGGTAATGGTCATGTTGTCACTGGACATCAGTTTGTCGATCGGAAAATCACCCGGTACTTTAAACGTGCCTTTAATATAGGGTGCACGGAATGTTTCTTTATAGTGAACGCTATTATCTAACCCAATAATACTCTCTTTAACATTCGTATTCATCGGGACTTCAATACCGCCTGTAAGTGACAGTTGGTTAGCATCGACTTTAATGTAAGTTGTTCCTGCAATACGTCGTTTTGTCATTAGTTTTTCTCCTCTGGATATTGCAATCTAAACTGTGCTAGCACAGCAAAAACACGTAATTGATTAACTAAATCTGGTGGGAATAAAACATCTAATCGATTTGGATCGTTGATGTTTCGTTCAACAATTAAGTTCTTTTTGAACAGTTCAAAATTTTCTACCAAGCCTTGTAATTCTAATTGTCGATAGGTGGCGTTGATTTCAGCCTTAGCAACGGCAGGTGTGATAATTGCCTGTCCTGCACCAAATCGCGTGCCATCATTGGCCAGTTTATGCCGTGGGTATTTTGATGTAATCACACTACGTAATTTACGTAAAACATAAGCCAGCGTATGAAGTGTTTCACTATCCAAATAACTATTATCAGCGATACCATAACTGTTACGTTGATAAGTTGTGATATCACGTTGTATCAATAAATTACCGCTTGAAACGTAGGTGGTGGCTATGCCGTGACTAAGTAAGGATTGTTGCTCTGTTAGGGTAAATTGTTCACTATCAGATGCGGGTAATGCCCCATTTAATAATCCCGTTTGGGTTGGGCGAGCTGGATCGTTACGAATAAAAATCGCATTCCGCGCTGTTCGCATTGCAACTAATTCATCAATACTTGTTTGAATGGTTTTTTCATAACCAGCAACCGTAATATGTTGGTAATTTAATTTATCACCAAATTCTACTAGTTCGGATAAATCGCCTTTTTTCGCGGTATAGGCATGACCATATAACTGACGGGTATAACTCCAGCGCCCTGTTGTGTCATCCATTTCACGATTAAACGTTGCAAGTGATGATAAATCATTAAATGGAAAAGCAATGAAATCGAGTAGTTTATCACCCATAGAAGCAATAACTGGCGTTAAGTCTGGCGTTCCTTTTCCTCCGTGCATTTGCGTGATAACTATTTTTAAACCGTCAGGCGTCTCTTCTCCGCCGATGGCGCCGTAATAGTTAAAGCATAGTGGAATATCATTGCCATTCAATCCCTTGTTTTTTGCTGTTAATGTGATTACGCCATTGTTGACAACGGCAGTAACCGGTAAATCAAGATTAGCATTAATCGCATTAGTTAGTGCATTGATAATATTTTCTGCTGTATCAGCAATAGTTACGCGTGATTGAACTTTGGTGTTGCCGATATATAAACTTAATGTCCCTGTTTCGCCTGCTGTGCCTGATATTTTAATCTCTCCAGTTGCTTTAGCACCCGCCGCAGGTTCATCAACAGCAATTACCCATAACTCGCCAAAATCATCGATGTTTCGATAGCTGTCAACCATTCTAGCCAGCTGACTACCTCGTCCTGCTAGTTTTTTAGCAAGATCGGCAGATGGCATAATCATTAGCTTATTACGTTCAATTGGGCTATTTGCTAGCGGATACGCTATAATTAATGAAGCACCGCTATCTTGGGTTGTGTTAGCCGCAGATGAATCCACTTCAGCGTAAAATAAAGGTACTCTAATATTATTAGGAATACTATTAAAACTAATTGTCATTTTGTTCTACCCTTTTTTTCTTGTTGAAATTCGATGTTTTTACTTCTTCAACATCGTTATTTACCAGTCGTCTAGCCCAGTATTGGTTAAACTCAACATTACGACCGTTAGCAGGTAAATAATCCCCGTTATCTGGATCATATACCTGTTTGTCATTGACAGGTTTAATTATCATTATTGCCCTCATAGAGATGATTATTGTGAAAATTGACAGTTACCCCTACTTCCCTTACATTGGTCGTCCCTGACAGGGTGTCGAAGTTGCCGATAGCTAATGGGTTATATAATGGCGCGTTGCTATTATCCCCGTCGCTGGCATCTGGCACAGTAATAGGGTGATCAAGAACGTGTAGATCGAAATATTGCCGCGTATCTTCAAACCCAACTTCTCGCACGGCACTAAAGTTAAACTGATAAAAAAGCTGCTCACCATATAAAGCAAGCAATTTACAACCGTTGTATTGTATCGGATAGTGTGCTGGTGATGGCTCAAGTCCAAGCAGTGCACGCCAAAGTTCAATTTTTATCTTGTCGATAATGTCATAGGCTTCATGATGCTGTTGTTTATCGTATGATTTTAATACAACGATAACCCCAAACTGCTCTGTCACATGTTGCCAATAATCAGTTTGTGATTGATTCGTCTTTACACTATC
>NZ_AWGA01000011.1 GCF_000471645.3 Candidatus Schmidhempelia bombi str. Bimp
ATGATATAGATGATTATTTTTTGGGTTTTTCAGGATTTCTTATCTCAATGTATTATGTACTTGTTATTGCTTATCGTCTTGAACATCCAAAACAATACCACAAACCTAAAAAGCGCAAACTTAAGTATAAAAAAAACCGGTTATAAACTCGTTTAAAATTTACGCAAAAAATCAAATTGTTATAAATTAGTAATTTAAATTTATAATCATAAGTTGATAGTCTGGAAAAAGAAAATAAAAGGCCTTTTGTGGTCCATTTTATTTTTAACTTACTTATTCAATGCCATGCAGAAAAGCTAAAATAAAATCATCATATAAATAACGGGTACAAAAATAGAAACAAAAAAGGGGAGGGTTCCCCTTTTTTACGGGTTATCAGAAAACACAATATTTTCACGATTTACGTCAACGCTTGTTAACAAGATTCTATGCTTCTTCCAGTTTTTTAGCTGTTGATCTTCATTTGATTCTTGCAGGTCAAGAACAATAATATATTGTAATATTGCTATTTTCTTATCAGCTTCATCTATCAATTATCATATTAAAATTACTATATTTCATTTGATAGGGATGGCTAGTTAGCTAAGTAATAACGCATTTATAATTTTATAATGCTTTGGTCATTGAGCATTGAAAAGCCACTTTTTTACCCGCGGACTATAAATAAACGACGTCTTTTAGTTGATTTTACTGATATAAAAACTTGTTATTCAAATTACTTATTTGGACTTACCTCGAAATTTTTCTATTTAAAGTCATGTAACCATTTTTTTATATTATATTTTAAGGTAAATTCTTATCTTTATACTTTTAAATTAGTCCTATGGTTAATATAATTCAGAGGAGTGACATAAGATGAGTATTATCGAGACAAAACAATTAACAAAAATCTTAATGGACAGGTATACCTTTTTAGGCGCGCTTACTTACCGTTCAATGTTTGGTGGTTTTGGATTGTTACTGGATAATGTTATGTTCGCATGGGTTTTTGATAGCAAACTTTATTTACGTGCAAATCAAACTTGTCTATCTGAATTTATCGCCTTGGAAATGCATCCTCTTAGCTTGCCGACAGGTGTGAGCTCAAAATTATTACACTATTATTGTGTGACTGAAGCGATCTGGGAAAATGAATCATTGCTCAATAGGTTAATCCAACTGGCTATTACCAATGCGATGAGTGATAAACAAAATAAATTACGACTAAAAGAAAGTCGTCTTAAGGATTTACCCAACATGACTTTATCACTTGAGCGATTATTAATGCAAATTGGGATTGCAAATATAAATCAATTATGTCAATTGGGGGCTGCCGAAGCTTTTTATCGACTTAAGCAGTATAATAAACACTTATCTATTAATGTGCTGTATATCCTAGCTTCTGCAATTAATGGTCATCATGTTGCGATATTATCAAGAGAGGAAAAAAATAAATTAAAGGAACAATTTACAAAAATAAGCCAGAACAATAATTAACCAACTATTTTAATTAAACACCAAAAGATGATTTCATATGCTGATGAAATCATCTTGATGGACTAACACGATTAACTAACTGTTTTCCGACGACGATGGTAAGAACGACGGTAAGTTCTGACGGCTGGTAGATTTTTTAATAAGGCATCCTTATCATACTGACTAACTGGGATGGTATGTCCTATATAGGTTTCAATTGCGGGTAAATTCATTGAGTATTGTTCACAAGCAAGGGAAAGCGAATGACCCTGTGTGCCGGCACGACCGGTACGACCAATACGGTGCACATAATCTTTATAATCATCAGGCAAATCATAATTAAATACATGGGTGACATCGGGGATATGAAGACCTCGTGCGGCAACATCGGTTGCAACCAAAATATCTAAATGACCCTGAGTAAACTCATCTAAAATTTGTAGTCGTTTTTTCTGTGCAATATCGCCTGTTAATAAACCAACACGATGATTATCGACCTTTAAATTCTGCCAGATTGCTTCACAAGTCACTTTAGTATTGGCAAAAATGATACAACGTTCTGGCCACTCTTCTTCAATCAATGTCTGTAGTAGTACCATCTTATCTTCGTTAGATGGGAAAAATAGTTCTTCTTTAATTTGATGACCCGTTTTCTGCTCAGGTTCAATTTCAATGTAAACGGGATCATTCATATGTTCAAACGCTAATTCTCGCACATTATGCGATAATGTCGCAGAAAACAGCATCGTTAAGCGTTGCGCTGGTGGTGTCATATGTTTGAAAATCCAACGTATATCGCGAATAAAACCTAAGTCAAACATGCGATCTGCTTCGTCAAGAACCGCCACCTGAATCGCGCCAAGATTGATATAGTTCTGTTTGGCATAATCAATTAATCGCCCTGTTGTTGCGATTAAAATATCCACGCCTGCTGATAACACCTTAAGCTGTTTGTCATAGCCATCACCGCCATATGCGACGCCCAATTTTAGACCCGTAGCCGCCGCCAAAGATTCCGCATCATTATAGATCTGGACCACTAATTCACGCGTTGGCGCAATAATAATCGCGCGTGGCTGATTAATTTGATGACTTGGTGATATAGGATGATTAAGTAAAAAATTAAATGTTGCCGTTAAAAATGCAATGGTTTTTCCTGTTCCTGTCTGCCCTTGGCCAGCAATATCTCTATTATTTAATGTATGGGGTAACGTTTGAGCTTGAATCGGTGTACATTGAGTAAAACCACGCATTTTAAGCGCTTGTATAATCGATGGATGCAGAGCAAGTTCAGAAAATTTTTTCTCAGTTAAATAGGCTTGTGTCATAAAGTTAATTACTATTCCATAGGGTTAACGCGCGTTTATTCTAAATTGGCAATTATCATAATTATTACTACACTCTATCAGAATAATTGATGGCGATGTACAAAAAATTCATTTAATATGAGCTCATATTAGCATGAAAGAGTAATCTTATGGGAGATTTTATGAGTAACTATATCGTTTCATTGACGGATCAAAGTTTCGATCAAGCAATTTCATCAGCAAAACAGCCTATCTTAGTCGATTTCTGGGCTGATTGGTGTGGTCCATGTAAAATGGTTGCGCCAATTTTGGACGAGTTAGCGCAGGAATATGCCGACAAAGTGATCATTGCCAAGTTAAACATTGATCAAAACCCACAAACCGCTCCTAAATTTGGTATCCGTGGCATTCCAACACTCTTGTTATTTAAACAAGGCAGCGTCGTCGCGACTCAAGTAGGTGCCTTATCAAAGTCTCAATTGAAAGCGTTCATTGATAGTCATTTATAATGGTGGTGTAGTATAACATGATGGAAATAACGATTATTTTTCATCATGTTATATGATTTAATTAATTTATTCATGATGGCTATTGTTTAGATGTGAATTATCCTACTAGACAATCGGTTTAAAAATAACTATACTAGTTATACCTTGTACAAGGCACCCTTTCTAATCATTTCATTCACTATCTGTATCGTTGTTAATGAAAATAACGCCTATTGTATAAGATATTGTATCTAACTTATTTGCAATCTAAATAATAACATTTCGAATTTATCCTCAAGAATCTTTAATTATGAATCTTACTGAATTAAAAAATAAGCCTGTCTCAGAATTAGTCATCTTAGGCGAAAAAACGATGGGGCTGGAAAACTTAGCCCGACTTAGAAAGCAAGATATTATTTTTTCTATTTTAAAGCAGCATGCGAAAAGTGGAGAAGATATTTTTGGTGATGGAGTATTAGAAATTCTGCAAGACGGATTTGGTTTTTTACGTTCATCTGATAGTTCATATCTTGCAGGTCCAGACGATATTTATGTTTCACCAAGCCAAATTCGTCGATTTAATCTACGTACTGGTGATACGATTGCTGGAAAAATTAGACCGCCAAAAGAAGGTGAACGTTATTTTGCGCTTCTTAAAGTCAATGAAGTAAATCATGACAAACCAGAAGATGCACGTAATAAAATTCTATTTGAAAACTTAACCCCATTGCACGCTAATTCACGACTAAGAATGGAACGGGGTAACGGTTCAACCGAAGATTTAACTGCTCGTGTCTTAGATCTTGCTTCACCGATAGGTAAAGGTCAGCGTGGATTAATTGTCGCGCCACCAAAAGCGGGTAAAACGATGCTATTGCAAAATATTGCCCAAAGTATTGCTTTTAACTATCCCGAATGTGAATTAATGGTATTGCTGATTGATGAACGTCCGGAAGAAGTGACCGAAATGCAACGTTTAGTCAAAGGGGAGGTAATTGCTTCCACATTTGATGAGCCTGCTTCTCGTCATGTTCAGGTCGCTGAAATGGTTATTGAGAAAGCAAAACGTCTGGTTGAGCATAAAAAAGACGTTATCATACTACTCGATTCCATTACTCGTTTAGCGCGTGCTTATAATACCGTGGTACCAGCTTCAGGTAAAATTTTAACGGGTGGTGTGGATGCCAATGCATTACATAGACCAAAACGTTTCTTTGGTGCGGCGCGTAATGTCGAAGAAGGGGGAAGCTTAACTATTATCGCAACGGCGTTAGTGGATACCGGTTCTAAAATGGATGAAGTGATCTATGAAGAATTTAAAGGTACCGGTAATATGGAACTTCAGTTATCACGTAAAATTGCTGAGAAACGAGTATTCCCAGCGATTGACTTTAATCGTTCAGGTACGCGTAAAGAAGAGTTAATGACGTCACCTGATGAATTACAAAAAATGTGGATTCTACGTAAGATTTTACATCCAATGGGTGAAATTGAAGCGATGGAATTCTTAATTAATAAATTAGCAATGACTAAAACGAATGAAGAATTTTTCGAAATGATGAAACGGTCTTAGTTAAGTTAAATTTAAAAATCCGGCTGAGTCCGGATTTTTTATTTCGGGTATATTTATCAAATACAATAAGCGCTTTAGTCAATGGGGGTTCGTATAACGATGTTGTTATCACTCAAATGAGCAACATGGCGCCAAGCTAAACGTCTTTTTCATCAACAGGTCATAAAAATTAACTATTGTTATAATAATGACATCTAACCATCTGAATTTATTATATTTATTTCTACTTGCTTGATTTTCCACTTTTTTTACATTTGAAGATGTAATATGATGAAAGCAGTTGTGTATTTTCGCCCAACACTTGAATAGCGCATAATGATTATATTAAGGAGCTTTTTTTATGTCGAAACAACAAATTGGTGTCATTGGTATGGCGGTTATGGGGCGCAACTTAGCCCTAAATATTGAAAGTCGTGGTTATACGGTCTCTATTTATAATAGATCAAAAGATAAAACCGATGATGTAATAGCTGAGCATCCAGATAAAAAATTAGTTCCTTATTATTCTATTAAAGATTTTGTTGATTCACTTGAAAAACCGCGTCGTGTATTAATCATGGTACAAGCGGGTAAAGGTACGGATGCCGTTATTGATGAACTTAAACCACTATTGGATAAAGGCGATATTATTATTGATGGTGGCAATGCTTATTTCCCTGATACTATTCGTCGTAATACAGCGTTATCTAATGAAGGTTATAACTTTATTGGTGCTGGGGTCTCAGGTGGTGAAGAGGGGGCGTTAAAAGGACCTTCCATCATGCCTGGAGGGCAAAAGGAAGCCTATGACTTAGTGGCGCCTATTTTTGAAAAAATTGCCGCCAACGTTGATGGTGAGCCTTGTGTGACTTATATCGGATCAGATGGTGCTGGGCATTATGTGAAAATGGTCCATAATGGGATTGAATACGGCGATATGCAACTCATTGCGGAAAGCTATTCGGTATTAAAACATATTGGTGGTTTAAACAATGATGAATTAGCACAAGTCTTTACTGAATGGAATAAAGGTGAGCTTGATAGTTATTTAATCGAAATTACCGCGGATATTTTCCGTAAAAAAGATCAAGAGACGGGGGGATACCTTGTCGATGTGATTTTAGATGCTGCGGGTAATAAAGGCACTGGAAAATGGACCAGTCAGAATGCATTAGATCTTGGCGAGCCATTGTCATTAATTACAGAATCCGTTTTTGCACGTTATATTTCAGCCATAAAGACACAACGTGTAGCCGCCTCCCATGTTCTAACGGGACCTAAGATTGAGTTTACTGGTGATAAAGCTGAATTAATCGAAAAAGTCCGTAAAGCACTTTATATGGGTAAAATTATTTCTTATGCACAAGGATTTGCACAATTAAAATCAGCCTCAGATCACTATAATTGGAAATTAAATTACGGTGAAATCGCCAAAATTTTCCGTGCGGGTTGTATTATTCGTGCCCAATTCTTACAGAAAATTATGGATGCTTATGAGCAAAATGATGAAGTGGTCAATTTACTCTTAACGCCTTATTTCAAACAGACGGTCGAAGCATATCAAGGTTCGTTACGTGATATCGTTACGTTAGCCGTCCAACATGGTATACCGGTACCAACTTTCTCGGCGGCAATTGCTTATTATGACAGCTATCGTGCTGCGGTGTTGCCAGCAAACCTAATTCAGGCCCAACGTGATTATTTTGGCGCACATACTTATCAACGTACCGATAAAGAAGGGGTATTCCATACTGATTGGATGGAATAAGATTTATTTGTCTACTATCTAATTTTTAAGCAAACGAATCAATATCACTTAAAATAATTAACCATGTTGATCTATTTTAGGTGATATTTTTTTGATCTGCTTTTTCCTTATAACACTATAAATAATAAACGTATTAGCAGTTTTTATATCCAATCTTTTCCTCTATTTTTAAATTTTTTGATTATTTTAGAAAAAATAAATAGATGAAATCTTAGTTAAAATTCTATATATTGTGCTCAAGCAAACTTATGACACTATATATAGTGTGTTATTGGTTTTTATCGATTTACTCATATTTTGTAATTAAAGGATCCGTTATGCCTGTTGTAATTAAAAGAGATGGATGTCAAACTGCCTTCGATCAAAATCGAATTCGAGATGCGGTGTTAAAAGCGGCGGTAGCAGCCAATGTCAACGATTCGGATTATTGTTCTTTAGTTGCAAACATAGTGGCGAAGCAGATTGCAGATTGTGAACGTGTCGATATCCATCAAATCCAAAATGCGGTTGAAAATCAGCTTATGATGGGACCTTATAAGGCATTAGCGCGTGCCTATATTGAGTATCGTCATGATCGTGATCGTATTCGTGAACAAAGTAGCCGTTTAAATCAGGAGATTAAAGGGTTAATTGAACAAAGTAATATGGCAATTTTGAACGAAAATGCTAATAAAGATAGTAAAGTTATTCCTACTCAGCGCGATTTATTAGCAGGTATCGTTGCTAAACATTATGCTAAGCAATATATCTTACCTAAAGAAATTTCTATTGCGCATGATCGTGGTGAAATTCATTATCATGATCTGGATTATGCTCCCTTTTTCCCTATGTTTAACTGCATGCTAATTGATTTAGATGGAATGCTAACCAAGGGTTTTAAAATGGGAAATGCTGAAATTGAACCGCCTAAATCAATTTCAACTGCCACCGCTGTAACCGCACAGATTATAGCCCAAGTAGCCAGCCATATTTATGGTGGCACCACCATTAATCGTATTGATGAAGTTCTGGCTAAATTTGTATCGAAAAGTTATGAAAAACATCGTCGTATAGCCGAAGAGTGGCAAATTCCTGATATCGAAAACTACGCTAAGTCACGTACTGAAAAAGAGTGTTATGATGCATTTCAATCGTTAGAATATGAAGTCAATACGCTACATACTGCGAATGGACAGACCCCTTTTGTTACATTTGGATTTGGTTTAGGCACCAGTTGGGAATCACGCTTAATTCAAGAATCGATCTTACGTGTGCGTATTGTTGGTTTAGGAAAAAATCATAAAACGGCAGTTTTTCCTAAATTAGTCTTTGCGATCAAAGATGGGGTTAATCATAAGCCAACAGATCAAAATTATACGATTAAACAATTAGCATTAGAGTGTGCCGCTAAACGAATGTATCCTGATATCCTTAATTATGATCAAGTGGTCAAGGTAACAGGATCATTTAAAACCCCAATGGGCTGTCGTAGTTTCTTAGGTGTTTATGAAGAAGATGGGCAGCAAATTCATGATGGGCGTAATAATTTAGGGGTAATTAGTTTAAATATTCCTCGTATTGCCATTGAAGCAAAAGGTGATGAGTCACGATTCTGGAAAATATTGGATCAACGTTTGGTCTTAGCGCGTAAAGCATTAATGACACGTATTGCGCGTCTAGAAAATGTTAAAGCACGAGTTGCACCTATCTTATATATGGAAGGCGCATGTGGCGTTCGATTAAACGAAGATGATAGTGTGGCACAAATTTTCAAAGATGGTCGAGCCTCTATTTCATTAGGTTATATTGGTATCCATGAAGCATTGCAAGCTCTTTATAGCGATAAGATTCATCCTTTCGATAGTGAGACATTGCGGGAAAAAGGCCTAGCTATTGTACAACGATTACGTGATGCGGTAGAACAATGGAAAGCGGAAACAGGTTACGGATTTAGTTTATATAGTACGCCAAGTGAAAATCTATGTGATCGTTTTTGCCGTTTAGATGTGCAGGAATTTGGGATTATTTCAGGTGTGAATGATAAAGGTTACTATACGAATAGTTTCCATCTGGATGTGGAGAAAAAAGTTGACCCTTATCAAAAATTAGAGTTTGAAAAAGCCTATCCTATGATCGCAAATGGTGGCTTCATCTGTTATGGTGAATACCCTAATATGCAGCATAATCTTAAAGCGTTAGAAGATGTATGGGATTATAGCTATAGCCGCGTTCCTTATTATGGGACGAATACCCCTATTGATGAGTGTTATGAATGTGGTTATAGTGGTGAATTTTCTTGTACTAGTAAAGGGTTCACTTGTCCAAGTTGTGGTAATCACGATTCCAGTAAAGTGTCGGTTACTCGTCGTGTATGTGGCTATTTGGGGAGCCCCGATGCTAGACCATTTAATGCGGGTAAACAGGAAGAAGTAAAACGTCGTGTTAAACACCTAGCTAGTGGCGAATTAGGCTAATGAACACACTGTGCTTTAATATAGGGATAATAAATTGAATTATCATAAATATTATCCTGTCGATGTGGTCAATGGACCAGGTACGCGTTGTACTCTATTTGTTGCTGGTTGTGAACATCAGTGCCGAGGCTGTTACAATAAAAGTACTTGGCCAGTTGATTCTGGTTTTCTTTTTACCCAAGCATTAGAAGATCAAATTATTGCTGATTTGCAAGATAAAGCGATCCGACGTCAAGGTTTATCCTTGTCTGGTGGTGATCCCTTACATCCAAGGAATATTGAGGCGATTTTAAAATTAGTCAAACGTGTTAAAGCAGAGTGTAATGATAAAGATATTTGGCTGTGGACGGGGTATGAATTAACGGACTTAAATGATGCACAGCGGGCGATTTTACCCTATATTGATGTGCTCATTGATGGTAAATTTGTTCAGGAGCTGGCTAATCCTAGTTTAGTTTGGCGAGGTAGCAGTAATCAAATTATCCATCGTTTTAAATAATCATAATCAACGCGATGTTTATTATTCTTTCTAGGAATAAAGGGTAATAAAGTGCTAACAATACATGGTATGTATTTTAAAATATCAGCATAAAAATAGAGTAAGGGAGAGACGTTTCCCCTTACTCTACTTATCTATCAAGCTTCCGTCATGACATTATTAACTGACTCATCTAACGAATTATAGGACTGTAATAGTGATGAAATCGCTTCTCGATAATGAATTTCTAAACTTTCCCGACTGCTTGAGCTAATTTTAAGATCGGTAATGCGGCCATTATTAATACCATAAACCCAACCATGTAAGTTTACATTTTGTCCACGTTTCCACGCGGATTGAATAATGGTGGAATGACCTAAATTATAAACCTGCTCAATGACATTAATTTCACATAAAAGATCCATCCGTTGTTCGGCTGGAAATTTACCTAAAATTGAACTATAACGAAACCATAAATCACGGATATGTAATAACCAATTATTAATTAGTCCTAAATCTGGATTTTCAACCGCAGCACGAATACCACCGCAACCAAGGTGACCACAAACAATAATATCTTCTACCCCTAATACATCGACTGCATACTGGACGACAGATAAACAGTTTAGATCAGTGTGAATCACTAAATTAGCCACGTTACGATGGACAAATAGTTCGCCTGGTTCTAAAAAGGTTAAGGTTTCCGCAGGTACTCGACTATCTGAGCAGCCAATCCATAAAAATTTGGGTTTTTGTGATTTTGCTAGGTCATTAAAGAAATTAGGATTCTCTAAACTAACTCGGTCAGACCAAGCGTGATTACTTTTAATAAGATCATAGATTTTTTTCATAATAATTATTTTTATATCCAGATAAATAAGTCTAAGCTAACAAACCTGATTAAAAAGCGTCTTTTTAATCAATGGAATAATAATCTCCGCTGTAAGAGGCGCAAGTTGCAACTGCTGTGACTGTTCAATTGTTATCCAGCATACTTCTTCTAGTTCGGCATTGGGCCTTATGTCGCTGGTTATAAGCGACAAGTGATAAAGGGAGGCAGAAACAAGATGATCGATTTCATTAGCAGCGGGGGCGGAATAATCGCCAAGATAATGTAACTGATTAGGCATGACTGTTACCTTTAATTCTTCTTTTAATTCACGGATCAAAGCCTCTAATGCTGTTTCATTGGCTTCTATTTTTCCACCTGCTTGCATAAAATACCTTGATCCTTTTTTACGCACCAATAAAAATTGCTGTTTATCATTGGTAATCACCGCAGCGGATACATGAATAGTTGCAATGGGTAAATTCATAAGTTATAGATACCTAATATTATAGGAATAAATAATGTGATAGCATATTATCTTAAATTAGCTTAAGGTTATAATGATTGCCATTACATATCAAGGATTATTTATATGTCTAATTCTGCGTTGCAAATAACTGATCTTTATAAACGCTATCCGAATGGTGTTGAAGCGTTAAAAGGCTTAAATCTAACAGTAGAACAAGGGGATTTTTATGCATTGTTAGGTCCTAATGGAGCGGGAAAATCGACCAGTATCGGAATTATTAGCTCATTAGTGACTAAAACATCGGGAAAAGTGACTATTTTTGGTTATGATTTGGATACGCAGCTTGTCCATGCTAAGCGGCAAATTGGCTTAGTTCCCCAAGAGTTTAATTTCAATCCTTTTGAAACTGTATTGCAGATTGTGGTTAATCAAGCCGGTTATTATGGTATTACTCGTCGTGAAGCTACGCATAGAGCAGAAAAATACCTAAGACGATTAGATCTTTGGGAAAAGCGTGATAGTCGTGCCAGAATGTTATCTGGCGGTATGAAACGCCGTTTAATGATCGCCAGAGCCCTTATTCATGAACCAAAATTACTTATTTTGGACGAGCCAACCGCAGGGGTAGATATTGAACTACGTCGTTCTATGTGGGATTTTTTACGTGATCTTAATCAACAAGGTATTACCATCATTTTAACCACCCATTATTTAGAAGAAGCGGAAATGCTTTGTCGACATATTGGTATTATTAACCATGGTGAGTTGATTGAAAACACATCAATGCGCAATTTACTCGCCAAAATGCAATCAGAAACCTTTATTTTTGATTTTATTCCCACTGATGAAAAACCACAATTAACGGGCTATAACGCCACTTTAGTTGATGTGGGGGTATTAGAGGTGGACGTAAAGCGTAACCAAGGCTTAAACCAATTATTCGAATTATTTGCCCAGCAAGGAATAAAAATATTGAGTATGCGTAATAAGGCTAATCGTTTAGAAGAGTTATTTGTTCATTTAGTTACCGATAATCAAGGAGCGACAAATGAATAATTTATATTGGGTTGCATTATGTAGTATTTGGCGTAAAGAAGTAACACGATTTCTGCGGATCTGGGTACAAACCTTAGTTCCACCTGTTATTACCATGTCACTCTACTTTATTATTTTTGGTAGTATGATGGGAAATCGAATTGGGCAGATGAATGGGGTAAGCTATATGCAATTCATTGTACCTGGGCTGATAATGATGTCAGTGATTACTAATGCCTATTCGAATGTTTGTTCATCATTTTTTAGCGCGAAATTTCAGCATAATATTGAAGAACTATTAGTTGCACCTGTCCCTACCCATATTATCATTCTCGGCTATGTGGGGGGCGGTATTGCTCGGGGGATTTTGATTGGTTGTATTGTGACGATAGTATCGTTATTTTTTGTTTCGTTTACGGTTCATTCTTGGTGGGTAATACTTTGTACTTTACTTATGACCGCAACGCTATTCTCTTTAGCTGGTTTACTTAATGCCCTATTTGCTAAAACATTTGATGATATAAGTTTAATTCCAACCTTTGTCTTAACCCCTTTAACTTATTTAGGCGGGGTATTTTACTCATTATCGCTATTACCGCCAGTTTGGCAATTAGTTTCAACTTTCAATCCGATTGTATATATGATTAGTGGGTTTAGGTACGGTTTTTTAGGTATTTATGATGTGTCGTTATGGATGACATACTTAATTTTGGCAATCTTTATTACACTATTTTACGCTTTTGCTTGGTATTTAATTGAGAAAGGTAAAGGATTACGTAACTAATGGTGTAGCGTGAGTAAGCACTAAAATAGAAATGATTTTGACCTCTATTTTTAATGGGATAGTATTCAATTAAAATCATTTATCCCGTTAACTTGTAAAGGATTAAGTGCATATAATCATTCGCTTATAGCTATGATATATGCGCTTAATTTTGTCTCTGATGGTAAGTGAATTAAGTATGATCAACACTTTTATAATGGAAAAACAACTATCAAATATCGGTACTATCGTATAAATCAATTAAACAAAATATAAGTCTATCTATCCTTTGAAGGCATGTAACTGATTCATAGCGGCATTCATATCTTGTTTCATTAACGTATAGGTACTGCGCACCGCTTCATCAATCACCGCGTCAATCTTTTGTTGTTCATTTTTAGGTGGTTTACCTAATACATACCCAGTAACTTTATTTTTATCACCAGGATGACCAATCCCAATTCTTAACCGATGAAAATTGGCATTATTACCTAGTTTACTTATGATATCTTTCAATCCATTATGTCCACCATGACTGCCAGCAAACTTAAATTTTGCTACCCCAGGAAGCAAATCAAGTTCATCATGGGCAACTAACATTTCTTCTGGTTTGATTTGATAGAAATTAGCCAGACTACTCACTGCTTTACCGCTTAGATTCATAAATGTGGTTGGAATTAATAAGCGGATATCTTGCCCTTCAATAGTGACTCGTGCCGTATAACCAAAAAATTTTGGCTCGTTTTTTAATGGCTGATTGAGACGCTGAGCGAGTAAATCAATATACCATGCCCCAGCATTATGTCGAGTAGCAGCATATTCACTGCCTGGGTTTGCCAGCCCTACAATTAATTTGATTGTTGTCATATGAAGTTCTATATAAAAATCAACGGTCTTATTAACCGTTGATTTTGTACTCGATTAATGTTCAAACATCGCTGAAATGGATTCTTCATTGCTAATGCGACGAATAGCCTCAGCTAACATACCTGAAAGAGTCAATGTTCTGACATTTTTTAATGCTTTCACTTGATCCGATAAAGGAATGGTATCACACACAACGATTTCATCAATTTGTGAGTTTTTAATATTTTCTACTGCTTTACCTGAAAAGATAGGGTGAGTTGCGTAGGCAAAAACACGTTTTGCTCCGCGTACTTTTAACGCGTCAGCGGCTTTACATAATGTGCCCGCAGTATCAATCATATCATCAACTAAAATACAATCACGATCAGCGACATCGCCAATAATATTCATGACTTCGGTTTCATTAGCACGAGGACGACGTTTATCTATAATTGCCATATCCGCATCATTGAGTAATTTGGCAATAGCGCGCGCTCGAACCACACCACCAATATCAGGGGATACGACAATAGGGCGCTCAAAGTTTCTGCGTAGCATATCTTCTAATAAGATAGGGCTACCAAAAACATTATCTACGGGTACATCAAAAAAGCCCTGAATTTGTTCTGCATGCAGGTCAACCGTTAATACGCGGTCTACACCTACTGTCGATAGAAAATCAGCAATAACCTTAGCAGTGATAGGTACACGCGCAGATCGAACACGACGATCTTGTCTTGCATAGCCAAAATAAGGAATGACGGCAGTGATACGACCGGCAGATGCCCGACGCATAGCATCGATCATAACGAGCAATTCCATCAAATTATCATTAGTAGGAGAACAGGTTGACTGGATGATAAAAACGTCTTCACCACGTACGTTTTCATTGATTTGTACACTTACTTCTCCGTCGCTAAAACGACCTACGGAAATATCACCGAGTGAAGTGTATAATCGGTTTGCGATATGTTTTGCCAGTTCAGGTGTTGCATTACCAGCAAAAAGCTTCATGTCAGGCACGAGATAAACCTCAAGCTTTGTTTAGTGGAAGATTACCGTAAAGTAATCGGTTAAATAAAGAGGAGATAATTATATAATCAAAATACTCAAATCCTCAATAAAATTATAGAAAAATGTTAATCATTCATCAACAAATTACATTTTATTTCCAATTAACATTTCACGTTTACGACCAAAACCTTTCTGTTTATTGACATTAAATCCCGCCGCTTGCAAATTGCGTCTAACGAAACCCGCAGCGGTGAAGGTGGCAAATGTCCCCATGGGTTGTGTTTGTTGAAAAAGTTGTTTAAATAGCGTTTCAGACCACATCGCCTGATTTTTTGCTGGAGCAAAACCATCAAAGAACCAACAATCAACCTTAAGATTCGCTTGTTGTAAAAATTGGCTATATTCACTGATATCGCCTAACCAGAGAGTTAATTTGCTGTTTTCAAATGTTAAATTGACGTTGCCTGCAATAGGAGCAGGCCATTGTTGTTGTAATTGGCGAGCTAACGCAGCTAATTCATGATAATAGGCGTGAATTTTCTCTACATCATTCGGGGTTAAAAGATAGTTTTCAACGCTAATAAAATGTAGCTGTTTAAGAGGATGATGGGGGTATTGTTGGCGAAATTGGTTAAAAAGTTGCCATGCTAATAAAAAATTGAGCCCTGACCCAAAACCCGTTTCACCAATAACAAATTGTGAATGTTGATGTTGTATAAACCGTTCAGGTAAATGATTGCTATCAATAAAGACAAAACGTGTTTCAGCACACGGATCTTCATTAGAAAAATAGACATCATCGAAAAGGGAAGATACAGGGGTCTGTTTATCATTCCAATTAATAATCGCAGTATTGATTAATTTATTTTGCATATTTGAACATATACCTATGGCTTTATACATTGAATAACAAGAAGCGATGCGTTATAGCATTAATTATAGCTATTTTCATTGTGTTAAAAATACTATTTATACTTTAGATTATTGACTAACACCGATATTAACAATAAGTATAGCATTTCTGTTCGCTTTATTCCTTGTTATAATAATGTTCTGTATACAGTGAGGTAAATTATGATTTTTATATTGCGTTTTATAGCGGTTATGTTATTCGGGGTTTTTATCTGCGTTTTTGGCGTTATATTTTGTCTATTTAATCCCCGTAATCCAAAAAATGTGGCAAGATTTTCTCACGTGTTTACATCTTTTTTATCGCCGTTATTTGGTATAAAAGTGATAACACGCGTTTACCCAGAGATTGAACAGGATAAAAATAGAAGTTGTATCTATATTGCTAATCATCAAGATAATTTTGATTTAGTCGTCGCTGGACATGTGGTTCAGCCAAATACGGTGACCGTAGGTAAAAAAAGTTTAGCGTGGATCCCTTTCTTTGGGCAACTTTATTATTTAAGCGGTAATATCTTAATTGATCGCGATAATAAAGCCAAAGCGCGCGATACTATCTCTCAGGTTGTTAATGTCATTAAGGAAAAACAGATCTCGATTTGGATGTTTCCTGAAGGGACACGAAGCCGTGGACGTGGATTATTACCCTTTAAAACCGGAGCATTTCGTGCGGCTATTGCTGCTGGCGTACCCATTGTGCCTATTTGTATATCGAGTACCCAGCATATTAAAATTAACCGTTGGAATAACGGTTATATGATTGTTGAAATGTTAGCACCTATTGAAACAACAGGTATGTCTAAGGATAATGCTCGTCAATTAATGGAACATTGTTACAGCTTGATGTCAGAAAAAATTAATGCACTGAATAGTGAAGTCGATGTGCTAAATCGGAAAAAGTGAGAATGATAGCTAAGTCACAAGCGATAAAAGCAGATCGTAATTTTGATGATATTGCGGGTAAATTTGCTAAAAATATTTATGGTACGACCAAAGGAAAAATTCGCGAAGCAATTGTATGGCAAGATTTGGAACAACTGTTAGCGACATTTCCTGTAGATAAAAAATTAACTATTTTAGATGCGGGAGGGGGACAAGGACAGCTGGCTTGTCGGTTAGCTGCACTTGGTCATCAAGTCACATTATGTGATATTTCTGGTGAAATGCTGGAGATTGCTCGTGAAAATGCTAGACAAAAGCAGATCAATTTACAGTTAGTGCAATGTCGAGTACAAGATCTCGAACAGCATATTGATAAACAACAATCCTTTGATGTGATTCTTTTTCATGCGGTATTGGAGTGGATTAATGAACCGATTACCGCATTATCCCTACTTAAGCAGTATTTATCCGTCAATGGTATATTGTCACTGATGTTCTATAACTATCACGCATTATTATTTAGGACCGTGACATTAGGTAATTTTGGTTATCTTCAAGCAGGCATGAACAAACGCAAAAAGAAAACATTATCCCCCGATTATCCACGTAAACCTGAAGAGGTCTATCAATGGTTAGATGAGCTGAATTTTACTATTATTGGTAAAACGGGGGTACGTGTATTTCATGATTTTATGGTCAATAAACAAAAACAGCAAACTGCGGTAGATGAGTTACTTGAGTTAGAGAAAACCTACTGCCGTCAAGAGCCGTATATCCATTTAGGACGATATATTCATGTAACAGCGCGCAATAATAGTTAAATGTTGAATGAAAAGAAACCATAATAAAATAAATTAATAATTATGGTTTCTTTGAACGATGAATAAATTATTTTAGCCTAGTAATAAAAATAACGTTTATTATTTAATCTATAATAAAAAATAATTCCCTTTAATGTTTTTCAGTGAAAAGAATAGAATAGCCTTCTTTCCTCGCTTGACCTTCACAGACGGCTGCGGTAAATACGACATCAGTGGATGAATTAACTGCAGTTTCTACAGAATCTTGAATAACACTGATGATAAACCCGATCCCCACCACAGACATTGAAATATGATCAGGAATACCAAACATACTACAAGCAACAGGAATTAACAGCAATGAACCTCCCGCCACGCCAGACGCACCACAAGCACAAATCGCCGCAACAAAGCAAAGTAATATAGTGGTTGGTAAATCAATTGGTATATTTAGCGTATGCACGGTAGCTAATGTTAAAATAGTAATCGTGATCGCTGCGCCACCTAGATTAACATTCGCTCCTAACGGTATTGATATTGAGTAAGTGCTTTCTGGAAGATTTAATTTCTTACACAGCGCTAAGTTAACGGGAATATTTGCCGCAGAGCTACGTGTAAAAAAGGCGGTAACCGCACTTTCGCGGATTGTTGCCCAGACTAATGGAAATGGATTAGCTCGCATTTTCCAATAGGCAAGTAAAGGATTAAAAACAAATAGAACAATTAGCATACAACTAATTAATACTATAATTAAATGACCATAGCGCCAAAGTTGTTCAAACCCAGTCTCAGCGATCGTTGATGCCACCAATCCTAAAATACCTAATGGTGCAAAACGAATAACGATACGCACAATAAAAGTCACACTGTCAGAGAAGTCATTGACGACTTTTTTTGTGGTATCAGTAGCATGACGTAAAGCGATACCAAAGCCAATACCCCAAACAATTAAACTAATATAGTTTGCTTCAACTAAGGCATTAATTGGATTATCAATCATTTTGAAGATGATAGTTGTAATTACCGCCAAAATACTTTTAGGCGGTTCAATTTCGAGTTGAGTGGTATCTAATAGTAACGTGGAAGGGAATAGAAAACTAGCAATAACAGCAATTAATGCCGCACCAAAAGTACTAATAAAATAGAGGGCAATGATCGGGCGCATATGACTGGTTTGCCCGTGACGATGATTGGAGATGGCCGCGACCACTAAAATAAATACTAGTATAGGTGCAACAGATTGTAGTGCTTTAATAAATAATTTCCCTAAAAACTCGGTAGAGAGTGCGATATTTGGAAAACTATATGCTAATAGTAACCCAAGTAATAGCGCGATCATGATCTGTGGAACCAGACCAATACGCGATAGTACCGAAATAAAACGTTTATATGTAGTCATGATATCGATTAAATAAAAGAGTAAAGGGAACAAAAGATATTAGTATCTGTTGTATCAAAGTTCAATATTTTTCTTTATTTAATCTTTACTTAATTGGGATATCGATAAACTAGACTCGAAAAATAAGTGGGAAACCGTTATTATACGAGTATAGAAATTTATTTTAACATAGGATGACAATATGATTGTTGTAACAGGTGGCGCGGGTTTTATTGGTAGCAATATTGTTAAAGGATTAAACGATAAAGGTTATAAAAATATTTTAGTTGTCGATGATATGACTGATGGGACTAAATTTGCCAATTTGGCGGATCTCGATATCGCTGATTATATGGATAAAGATGAGTTCATTAGTTATATCATTGCTGGCGATAATCTGGATATTGAAGTAATTTTTCATGAAGGTGCCTGTTCATCAACTACTGAGTGGGATGGTAAGTTTATGATGGAAAATAATTATCAGTATTCAAAAGATTTGCTGAATTATTGCCTTGAATTTACTATTCCGTTTTTATATGCGTCATCGGCTGCTACTTATGGTGGGCGTAGCGATAATTTTATTGAAGAAAGAGAATATGAAAAACCACTAAATGTTTATGGATATTCTAAATTTTTGTTCGATCAATATGTAAGACAAATTTTACCAGAAGCAAAATCTCAAGTGTGTGGATTCCGTTATTTTAATGTTTATGGGCCACGAGAAAATCATAAAGGCAGTATGGCAAGTGTTGCTTTTCATCTGGATGCAAAAATTAAACAAGGTCAACACCCAGAATTATTTGTAGGTAGCGATGAGTTTAAACGCGACTTTATTTATGTCAGCGATGTGGTTGATATGAACTTTTGGTTTTGGGAACAAGGTATCTCGGGCATTTTTAACTGTGGTACTGGACGCGCTGAATCTTTTCAAGCCGTCGCCAATGCCGTCGTCGAGTTTCACCCAGAGGCTCAGATCAGTTATATTCCTTTCCCAGAACACTTGAAAGGGCGTTATCAGACATATACACAAGCGGATTTAACCAAAGTTCGTTCAGTGGGTTGTCCAATTCATTTTAAAACGGTAAAAGAGGGGACAACGGAATATATGAAATGGCTAAATAAAAAGTAATTCATCGACACCATCATGACATGTTTAATTCAATCATTTAATTAAGGCAATAAAATATGAAAGTACTTGTGATTGGACCTTCATGGGTGGGGGATATGATGATGTCCCAGAGTTTGTATAGAACGCTAAAACAGCGTCAACCCGATATCGAGATAGATGTGATGGCGCCCGTTTGGTGTCGCCCACTGTTAAATAAGATGCCTGAGGTAAGTCATGCCATTGATATGCCTATTGGGCATGGTCAATTGGCCTTAGGGCAGCGCTATGCGATTGGTCAACAACTAAGAACGCAGGGGTATGATCAGGCAATTATCTTGCCTAACTCATTAAAATCAGCATTGATTCCCTTCTTTGCTCATATTCCTAAACGAACGGGATGGCTTGGGGAAATGCGCTATGGTTTGCTAAATGATTGGCGTAAATTGGATAAAAAAGGGTTTCCATTGATGGTTGAGCGTTATGTTGCCTTAGCTTATGAGTCGGTAGCCATCAGTCAAGCTAGTCAATTACCGCGTCCATTATTGTGGCCAAAATTGCAAGTATCAGAATGGGAAAGCTCGCAAACAGTCGCACAATTTAACTTACCAGCTAATTTGCCGATCATCGGCTTTTGTCCAGGTGCTGAATTTGGACCGGCTAAAAGGTGGCCAGACTATCATTATGCGGCATTGGCCGATAAGCTAATTGAGCAAGGGGCTTATATCGTTTTATTTGGCTCAGTAAAAGATCAGGCTGTAGGTGCAGCGATAATGGCTAAAATGCAACATCAAACGCAATGCACTAATTTGGCTGGATCAACGACACTGGAACAAGCAGTAAATTTGTTAGCCGCATGCCAAGCCGTAGTATCTAATGATTCTGGGTTAATGCATATTGCTGCTGCACTATCAACGCCTTTAGTTGCATTATATGGTCCAAGTAGCCCTGACTTTACTCCGCCACTATCAGATCGCGCGGAAATTATTCGGCTAATCACAGGATATTATAAAATTCGTAAAGGCGATAGTGAGGCTGGTTATCATCAAAGTCTTATTGATATTACACCTAATCAAGTGTTAGCGGTGTTGACATCATTGCTGGAACGATGTAAATCAGAATCCAATAAAGGATGTCACGATGAGTAAACGTGTATTAATCGTCAAAACGTCCTCAATGGGCGATGTATTACACACTTTGCCCGCATTGACCGATGCGAAACGAGCGATAGCAGATATAAAATTTGATTGGGTGGTAGAAGAGGCATTTGCTCAGATACCACAGTGGCATGATGCTGTTGATCAAGTGATTCCTGTTGCTATTCGACGTTGGCGAAAAAATTGGTTTAGGCGAGATATCCGCTGTGAGCGGCAACAATTTTATACTAAGTTACGTGAACGATCGTATGATTATGTGATTGACGCACAAGGCCTCATTAAGAGTGCTTTTTTAGTAACACGCAAAGCGCGTGGGATTAAGCATGGTTTTGATAGACATAGTATTAGAGAACCCATAGCGAGTCTCTTTTACGATGTAACCCATGCGGTGGCAAAACAGCAACATGCAGTGGAACGTATTCGGCAGTTGTTAGCTGCGGCATTGGGCTATCAATATACTGGTTATGGTGATTATCAGATTGCTGATCATTTTTTATCTCAATTAGCTAGTAATAACGATCAATATTTGGTTTTTTTGCATGCAACGACACGCGATAATAAACATTGGTCTGAGGCCTATTGGCGACAATTAATTCAATGTGTTGGTGAGCATGGTTTAACGATAAAATTACCATGGGGAGCACCACATGAACATGAACGCGCCATGCGATTAGCCCACGGGTTTAAACATGTTGAGGTATTACCTAAGCTAACCTTGTCAGAAGTTGCCGTCGTATTAGCTGGGTCAAAAGCGGTCATTTCGGTTGATACTGGTCTAAGCCATCTAACTGCGGCACTTGATCGTCCAAATATAACGCTCTATGGGCCAACCGATCCAGGATTAATTGGTGGCTATGGTCAGCATCAATATGTGTTAAAATCGGTGGATAATCAAATGAATTCAATTACTGCACAGGATGTACTAATACAATTGCAGCAACAGCAATTACTTTGATTTAGCGGCTTACTTAACCGAATAAAAGTGATAATGCTTAATCGTACATTATCACTTTTTATTTAGGTATGATTCGATTGTAATAATGGGTTGTATCCCATCTCAATCAATATTTTATTAAGACGGATAAGCGGTAAACCAATTAAGGTATTAATGTCTTCACCCGTTAATTTATCGAATAATGTAATCCCTAATTCGTCACATTTAAAACTACCGGCACAATATAATGGTTGTTCTTTCTCAATATAAGCGCAGATTTCTGCCAAACTTAAGTGACGAAAAGTAACTGAAAAAGGTTCATAAACGGTGATACTTTGCTGATTGCCTGTATGCATAACAGTTAGACCGGTATAAAAATGGATCGTCTTACCACTACAGGCTTGTAGCTGTTTAATCGCGTTCTCAACCGTATGAGGTTTACCTATAATCTGCTTATTGAGCACGCCAACTTGATCCGATCCAATAATAATACGATTGGCATACTGTTTAGCAACCGATTCCGCTTTAATGCGTGACAGACGTTGAACCAAGTTGATCGCCTCTTCATTTGGATATGGAGTTTCATCGCAATCAGGTGCTACGCAGTCAAAAGCGAGATTAAATTTTTTTAGGATCTTCTGTCGTGACACAGAAGTCGATGCAAGAATCAATTTCATTATCTAACTCTAGTTAATTATTTATTGGGTCAAGATATCACTAATAGGGTATCATAAATAATTCATTATCACCCTATGGCGAGCAAAGCAACGCGATTAGTAAAGGTGGATGATAACACTTAAAATTTCTATCCTTATTCTTCATCTGGATAGCCATGCGGATTTTTTTGCTGCCAGTTCCAACTATCTTGTACCATATCAGATAAAGTATGATGAGCTTGCCAATTCAGTTCCTGTTTTGCCTTCGTTACATCAGCCCAAAAAGCAGGTAAATCGCCTGGCCGTCGCGCTTCAATTTTATAAGGTATTACTCGCTGGCAAGCTTGATGGTAAGCCTGAATGACATCTAATACGCTTTTAGCAACGCCATTACCAAGATTATAAATATGTACGCCAGCTTGATCGTGTTTTTTTAAAGCGGCGACATGTCCAAGAGCTAAATCTTCTACATGTACATAATCACGGACACCTGTACCATCTTTGGTAGGATAATCATCACCAAAAACCGACACATATTCCCGTTTACCAATGGCTACTTGAGAAATATAAGGCATAAGATTATTAGGAATGCCTTGAGGATCCTCGCCAATTAATCCTGAAGGATGCGCGCCAACGGGGTTAAAATAACGCAATAAAACAACACTCCACTCAGGATCAGCTTTTTGCATATCGATCAAACATTGTTCTACCATAAATTTGCTCCAACCGTAGGGATTGGTAATATTCCCCGTTGGATAATGTTCGAAATATGGAACGGGATTTTTTTCGCCATAAACCGTTGCCGATGAGCTAAAAATAATAGTTTTTACTTGATGTTGCCGCATAATTTGGGCCAGCGCGATTGAACCTTGAACATTTACTTCATAATAATCAAGGGGGTTTTTGACAGATTCGCCAACGGCTTTTAAACCAGCAAAATGAATAACTGCTTGGATAGGATGTTGACTAAACAAGGTAGTTAAATAGACCGTATCTCGAATATCACCTTGATAGAATATTGGCATTTTTCCAGTGATAGTTGCGATACGATTTAATACTGATTTCTTACTGTTGTAAAGATTATCCAAAATAATGGGTGTGTAGCCTGCTTCAATAAGTTTTATGCAAGTATGGCTACCAATATAACCTAATCCGCCCGTTACTAAAATATTCATACTTAAACCTTATATAATCACTAATCTTTAGCGTAGTATAAAATGTTAACTGATGGGCGACAAGCTATGGAGATGAGTCTTAATAATAAACAAGCTAGTTTTAGTCAATCATTATTTTAATCTTTATTGTGCAATTATCTGGGTCTGTAAATATTTTTTTAATTAAAAATAGATAGTTAACTTGCATTTTATTGGTGTTTAGTGAATAATAGGCACTTCAATCAATATTATTGTTTGATTCCCTTTCAATGGGAACTCTATGGGTCCTCTTGCAACATTAGCTTGCGAACTCGGTCAGGTCCGGAAGGAAGCAGCCGTAGTAAGTGTCATGTGTGTAGGATGTGGCTGATAGAGTTTCCCGCCAAAATCGTTCCATACTAAAAATTTAACTCAGTTATAATTAATCAATGGTTTAAAAACAATATTACAGCATGAATAGCAAGTAATATAAAACGTCTACGCTAACATGGTATTATTGGTTATGATTAAAAATCGAAAAAGAAACGGTGGCGAAACTTAGTTTCCTAAATTTCGCCTATAGCGAGTTACACTATCTTAGATGTTATTATCGGCTGCGGAATATAATTCTTGCTTTAGATAAATCATAAGGTGTCATTTCAACGGTAACTTTGTCACCAGTCAGGATGCGGATGTAGTTTTTACGCATTTTACCTGAAATGTGAGCCGTAACTACGTGTCCATTTTCTAGTTCAACACGGAACATTGTGTTAGGTAAAGTTTCTAAAATGGTACCTTGCATTTCAATATTGTCTTCTTTAGCCATTGAGTCCTCTAAAGTGTAATGTTAAATAAAGGGATAACAGCGCGAATAATGCCCAAAAAAACAACTGATGTAAAGGGCTTTATTGCCTATTGCGTGAAAAAAACCAATAAACAATGAAAGTTGTTAACTTTTTAATCATTTGTAGCCTTGTTACAAAATCTGGGATAGTTATCTCCTAAGCTTATTTATGGATGATCTATAAATCGATTACGAATATCCCTTTAACGATAAAGATTATGCTGTTCAATATATTGCCACACCAATTCTGGCAATAGTGACGCACAATTTTTTCCTTGTGCTATTTTACTTCTGATCTCAGTAGAAGAACAATCTGTAATTGGCGTATTGGACAGATAAATATAACCTGATGGTTTAGCGTGAATATGGGTGATATCATCGGTTATATGTTGTTGTAACCACCATTTCACGCTTTCAGGATAAGGTATATTGGAGGGAGATGAACGTCGACAAATTAATAAGTGGCAATAGTTCAATATCTCTTGCCAGCGGTGCCATTTATTTAATGTATATAATGCATCTTCACCAATGATAAATACTAGCGTATTGGTCTGTTTATGTTCCGCTCGCCACTCAATTAATGTATCAATCGTGTAAGAAGAAGTGGTTCGAGCTAATTCTCGGGTATCAATGCTAAACAGTGGTAAGTGTTGTATAGCAAGTTTTAACATTTCCAGGCGTTGTAAAGCAGTAGCCCGCGGTTGTGGTTTATGTGGTGGAATGTTATTGGGAAGCAGTTGTATGCTATCTAATCCTACTTCTGTGGCTAATGCGGTTGCAACCTGTAAATGTCCGCAGTGAATAGGATCGAATGTTCCCCCAAATAATGCAGTTATTTTGGATTGGTTCATCGTTATCAATAAGGTAAAGGTTTATTAAGCAGTAATAGCGAAAGTGATTCCAGCTTTAGCCAACTATTCGTGCCGTAATCCTGTTTTAAACTTATTTCGATTTGTGCTAGTTCATATAACGCGGTATAAAACTGTTCAAGTGTTAAACGATTTAATATTTGGGTAAAAAAAGGGCGGCGATTTTGCCATACCTTATAGTCATCAAATGCGTGTTTTAAGGCATTAATTTGCTGTTGTTTTTTTAAATTGATTAATAAAATAAGTTCTTTTTGTAACGTTCTTAATAAAATTAAAGGTTCCATATCATTTGCTTTTAATTGTTGTAAGATATGAATGGTACGTTTTACTTTACCCGTTAGAATAGCATCTACCCAATGATAAGGTGAGAATATGGCAACATCATTAATGATATGTTCAATTTGATTAAATGAAATATCGCCATTTGGGTACAGTAATTTTATTTGTTCTAAAATTTGTGATAAAGCGAGTAGATTACCTTCATAATAATAACCTAATCTTTCTATAACTGACTGGCTAAGCTCAATGCTTAGTTGTTTCGCTTGCTGCTTAAGCCAATGAAGTAATGATTCACTATTGAGTGGTTGACAGTTTACCCATAACGTTTGATCACTGATCGCCTTTAACCAAGCACTATTTTCTTGTGCTTTGGTTACTTTATTGATAGAAATAATTAATGCAATATCTTGATGAAGCTGTGATGTTAATCCAACCAGCTTACTCGCAATATTGCTAGACATACTATTATCACCAAATTGTAATATTAATAATGTTTTAGATGAAAAAAGGCTCAATGATTGGCTATGGTCATAGATGATGTTCCAATCCGTTTGGGCATCAATAGAAAATATAAATTGCTGTTCAAAGCCTAAATCAGTCAGATAGAGTTGTATTTGTTTTTGTACTTGATATTGTTGGTAACTTTCAGTGCCCACCAATAAATAGTAGGGGATAAACTTCTGTTGTTTAATCAGATCATTTAACCGATAGGTAAATTGTTGGGCACTAATTTTTATCACTTACTATTTTCTCTTATTAACGATATCAACGGCTTTAAGTTTACGAACAAGTTGTGCAGCAGCTTGCTGATACATCTCTTTGGTTAACAGATTTTGCTCAGTATCTTTGGCTAGTGCTGCTGATGGGTTATCAAAGAAAGAACGGAAGATCTTAACCGTAATAGGATAGATATCCTGATTAGCAATGATCACTTGTGCATTCACATTTAAAATTAATTGATATTCAGCGGCTTTACCATCTTGATAAATGGAGACGGTATCTTTACTAAGATTGTAATCCATCAAGCGTAATGAGGGGACGGATTGCTCATCTTGATGTTCAAGTAGTGTTACTCCGTTACTAAGTAAAGTATTTTTAACCTCTCTAGATAAAAAACTATACGGTTCCATACTGTAAAAAGTCATCTTTTTGAACTTTTCTGGCATTTCGGTTTTATTTTGTAGATGAAAACCACAGCCAGTTAACATAAATGCCATAAATAGAAGTAAGCACTGACATTTTTTAATGAAGAAAGCCATTTTATTCCTACTTAATTTTAATAAAAATGAGGGATAATATCTTAATTATCCCTATAAATAGATTAACTAACCACAATATTTAATAGTTTACCAGCAACATAAATAACTTTACGGATAGTCACTCCTTCTAAGTATTTTCTTACCATCGATTCCTGTTTAGCTAATGCGACGACAGTATCTTGATTGGCATCTGCTGCAACGGTTAATTTTGTTCTGACTTTGCCATTAATTTGGACAACGATTAGTTTTTCATCTTCAACCATTGCCGATTCATCAGCAATAGGCCAGCTTGCATTATCAATATCATCTTGATGACCTAATGCTTTCCACATGCTAAAACACGCGTGTGGAATAATCGGATAAAGTAAACGAACAAGACTTTGTAATGCCTCATCCATTAAAGCACGATCTTGCTCTGAATCTTGAGGTGCTTTCTGTAGACGATTCATAAATTCCATTACTGCAGCGATTGCGGTATTAAATGTTTGGCGGCGACCAATATCATCGGTAACTTTAGCAATCGTTTTATGCAATTCTCGACGTAATATTTTTTGCTGATTATCTAATTGGTTAAGATCAAGCTGAGTTATTTTTCCTTTCTGTGTATGTTCATACACTAGACGCCATAAACGTTTAATAAAGCGATTCGCGCCCTCAACGCCTGACTCTTGCCATTCTAATGTCATTTCGGCTGGAGAAGCGAACATCATAAACAGTCTTACTGTATCAGCGCCGTATTTCTCTACCATCTCTTGCGGATCAATACCGTTGTTTTTGGACTTAGACATTTTACTCATGCCAGCATAAACAAGTTCTCTACCTGTTTTATCAAATGCTTTGATTATTCGACCTTTATCATCTCTTTCTACTGAGACATCGGTTGGGGAGACCCAAATACGACCGCCTGTTTCATTAGTATAATAAAAGGCATCAGCCAGCACCATACCTTGACATAATAAGCGTTTAGCTGGCTCGTCAGAATCAACTAATCCTGCGTCGCGTAATAATTTATGATAAAAACGGAAATAGAGTAAATGCATAATCGCATGTTCTATACCGCCAACATATTGATCAACGGGTAGCCAATAATTTGCTGCGTTTTGATCTAACATGCCCGATTCATAGTGAGGACAGGTATAACGTGCATAATACCAAGATGACTCCATAAATGTGTCAAACGTATCCGTCTCACGCGTTGCAGGCACACCGTCAATAGTAGTGATTGCCCATTCTGGATCAGCTTTAATTGGGCTAGTGATACCATCCATTTCAACATTTTCTGGAAGAATAACGGGTAGTTGATCTTCTGGGGTTGGCATAACTGTACCATCAGCAAGTGTAACCATTGGAATTGGTGCACCCCAATAACGTTGGCGAGAAACACCCCAATCACGTAAACGATAATTGACCTTACGTTGTCCTATACCTAATGAGATTAATTTATCGGCAATTGCATTAAATGCTTGTTCAAACTCTAATCCATCAAATTCACCAGAATTAAATAGTTTACCCTTTTCGGTATAAGCTTGTTGTGATAAGTCTGCTGCTTTCTGATTGTGATCTAAAATAACCGCTTTAATTGGTAACTGATATTTGGTCGCAAATTCATAATCACGTTGGTCATGGGCCGGTACAGCCATCACCGCACCGGTACCATATTCCATTAAGACGAAATTGGCGATCCAAACTGGAATGCGTTCATTGGTTAAAGGATGGATTGCATAAAAACCAGTAGCGATTCCTTTTTTCTCCATCGTCGCCATATCCGCTTCTGCGGTTTTGGTATTTTTACATTCAGTAACAAATGTGGAAATAGCTGGATTATTTTCGGCAGCGAATAACGCTAAGGGATGCTCAGCTGCCACGGCAACATAACTTACCCCCATAAAAGTATCGGGGCGCGTAGTATATACACGTAATTTATCAGAATAATTTTCAACTGTAAAATCGATTTCTACTCCTTCAGATCGTCCAATCCAATTACGTTGCATGGTTTTTACTTGTTCCGGCCAACCTTCCAATTGATCCAGATCCTTTAATAATTGATCAGCATAGGCCGTGATTTTAATAAACCATTGTGGAATTTCTTTACGTTCGACAGGAGAATCACAGCGCCAACAACATCCATCAATAACTTGTTCATTCGCTAATACGGTTTGATCATTTGGACACCAGTTAACCGCAGACGTTTTTTTATAAACTAAACCTTTTTCATAGAGTTTAGTAAAGAACCACTGTTCCCAGCGATAATAATCAGGTTTACATGTTGTCACTTCACGATCCCAGTCGTAACCAAAACCTAATAATTGTAATTGCTTTTTCATGTAAGCAATGTTTTCGTATGTCCATTTTGCTGGTGCTGTTTTATTTTTTACTGCTGCGCCTTCCGCAGGTAAACCAAATGCGTCCCAGCCAATAGGCTGTAATACATTTTTCCCCAGTAAGCGTTGATAACGAGCGATGACATCAGTAATGGTGTAATTACGTACATGTCCCATATGTAAGCGCCCAGAAGGATAAGGTAACATTGCTAAACAATAATATTTTTCCTTATCTGGATTTTCGGTTACATGAAATGTTTTATTTTTAAGCCAATAAGTTTGTACCTGAGCTTCTATCTCATCAGGGCGATATTGTTCTTGCATAACGACGAGTTATCCTATAATTAAATAGTTTGGGAAAGGTTAAATATAATTTATTAATTGTATGGGTTATTGAATAAAATTGGAATAAATGTTTTTATTATTTCGATTGAATAAAATAAAAAATAAGGACATAACCTAGTAATATAAAAAATGGCACTATAGAATAAAACGATAAAATTTTGAATAATAATGAATCTGATTCAACGCATAAATCAGATTCATTATAGATAATAATTGATTATTTTTTCTTGGACTCAAAAGCTTTAATAGCATCTTCAACATAATACATTCTAGCACCAGGCCATGCCTGATTCATCGGTGTTCGATTATCCAATTTATTCGCGGCACCATAACCTACGCCGAACATTCTGCCTTTGTTGGTATGATAGTAGAAATGTTCTTTTCCTCCGTCTATTTTTACTATTCTTTCCCCTGGTTCAAGATTAGGTTTTCTTTCTGTTGGCGTATATCCATAAATTGTTGGGAATGCTGAAAATAGGGTTTGTCCCCAAGTATATAGTTTGCCACTGTTGCCGATAGCGACAGTTCCTACATAACGGACATAAATCGACTGGATAGGTTCAGGGACAGGAATTTGACGTGGGATTCCGGAGAGGCTTTCATAAATCGTCGTTATGTTTAGACCAATTGAAGCACCTCGTCCTATCCCATAAACTTTACCATTTTCGAGTAAAACTGTCGTATAAGCTTGACCTCCATTAATATATTTAATCTGGTTTCCATTAAAAATATTGTGTGTATTTAGTAATTCTGGTGGATTAACATAATCATGACCTTTACAGAGCTCATCATCAAAGATTTGTGCTCCAGTTTGTTGATCATGACGGGCATAACCGTAAGCGCAATCTTCATTATCTCCCCAGGCATAAATATTACCAGAGTAACCAACGGCATAACCGCTTTCATAACCACCACCAATTAAACGTATTTTTTCAGGAAGAATGACTTTTCTGATTATTTTGCGAAGATCGTCTTGTCCAGAACCATCACCTCGTTGCCCATAATACTGGGAGCCCATAGTATAAACGTCGCCATTTTTAGTTAACATATAACTCATGTACTCTCCGGCACCTATTTGTATCACGTTATCCATGATCTTTTCAGGCGTAGTGATATAGGCAGCATTTGTTGGTGACGCTTGGCCAAAAAGATTATTACCCCATCCCCAAACGGTGTTATCTTCTGCTAGGGCAATAAAATGATAGGCCCCGCCTTTTACGTCAATAATTTTTAAATCATCATTGACAAATTTCATCACTGGCGTTGGCGGGGTTTGGACTCCTACGCCTACTTCTCCATTACCTTGTAATCCATCTCCTCTATATCCCCACAGATAAACGATTCCTTTTGATGAAATCGTTAATCCTGTATCTAATGAAACAGTTGGAGAGATATAGGTAGACCCATCATAAGGTTTAACTTTTGCATAGAGTAATGCATCATTACTTATAATGGTTTCTTCGGCATATGCCGATAAATTTATTAGGTACGAAAATAGCAATAATATTGAGGTAATTAAGATTTTTGCCATATTACACATCCTATTCATAATCGAGAAAATAAAGAAAAACTAGGCTTAAAAAATAAAAATTTTATTTAATTAGTAAATGTTCTCTTAACAATTTATATTTTTCACGCTATTATACCGCATTAATTTGTATTTAAAAGATATGAAAATGTTCAATCTACCAATTTTCTTTTTTTTAACAATACCTATACTTGCTTATTCATGCTATACCGATATAAAATTTCGTAAAATTTACAATGCTAACGTGGTTTTTTTGCTCGGGTTTGTACTAATTAGTGCTTGTTTTTATCGTTGTATGCCTAATTGGCAATATGCTTTAATCATATTTTTTTGCGGTTTGTTTTTGTTTTATATCGGTGGCATTGGTGCCGGTGATATTAAACTTTTGTCTGTTTTATCGTTGACAATTCCTGATGCATATATTGTTGATTTTCTTTTACTGATAGGGCTTTGTGGATTACCATTAATTTTAGTTATTTTAATTAATTATCATTATTGTGGTGGTAAAAATAAGTCTTTGCCTTATGGCGTAGCGATTTGTACTGGTTATGTTGCGCTTCATTTTTTGGTTTAATTGAATGAATGATGAGCACATATTTATATTATATTTTATAAATAAAAAAGAAATATTGTGTTAAATATACTTTTTTGGTATTTTGTCCAGAACGGTAGACATTAATATTTTTAACAAATATTTACTTAAAAATTTGTTATGTAAAAATAGAGTCATTTTAAATGAATAAAAAGTTAACCATATTATATGTAATCATGATATTAGTGGGTATCATTATGCTATTTGTTATTGGTAGCCAATCGCCATCATCAAATGGTGAGAATGCCCCTAGTGGACAAAAAACGGCTCTACCCGAAAAAATTAAGGAGCATATTACCGTCGTAGAGGCTTTACATGATTTATCTGCAGGTTCAATATTAACTGCGGCTGATTATCAGGCTAAAACAATAGAAGTTTATGAAGATAGTGATGATAGGGGAAAATATTCGTTGACGTTTCCTGATATCAATGAATATGGAGTTAGTTTGTCTATAAAAAAGGGATCATATATTCCTATGGAAGCATTGATACCGCCATCAGCATCAAATGAGTATGTAAAAATGTTATTGCAAGAAGGAATGCTCGTTTATCCATTCCAGCTAACCAAGACAGATAAGTATTTAATTGATAATATGAAATCTGGGGATATGATCGATATTTACTTGATTTATGGTGCTGGTGGAGGAAATTATGGACAAAGAACCGTTGAGCTTATTTCGCCAAGTAATAATTTCTTAAAGACTAGAATGAAACCAATTATTATCAATCGCCGTCTATTAAGCATTCAGCCACCTGGTGGCGCTGAAAATTTCGTGAGTGGTGAAGAGATAGAAGGTACAGTTTTATTTATTGAACTTTCACAATCTGAAGTTAAATTGGTTAAAAGTTTAGAAGGTAATGCAAAATTATTTTTGTTTCCAAGTATAGGTGGTGCTGATATCGGTAATGCAAGTGAGATTTTAGTTGACGATGAAGCTGTCTGGCCGGTAACAGATGCCCAAATTTTTAGCACTGATTCTTTTAATCCGCCTCCTACGGCTAGTGGAGATATGGATGCGCCGTATGGTATTAAAGAATTGAGAGGAAATTGATGTGAATATTTATGCTGTAATAAAACGCTCAATAACTACAATAAGTCGGTTTTACAGCCTGCTATTTTATTTAGGAATAACATTATGTTTAACCAGTTATTCTGCATCAGCTGCTGTATTTTATTTAAAACCAGGACAATCTAAAACTATTAAATCAAATGAAGCGATTGGTACTGTATTTGTCTCAGACCCTGAAATTGCTGATTATCGGGTTGTTGGCGATAGCACGGTTGTATTGTATGCAAAAAAACGAGGTTATTCAGAACTCACTATTTATGGATTAAATGAACAAATATTGATGATGCACTCTTTTGAGGTGGATCCAATTGTTCCTGATTTACATTATCGGATAAAAAAAGAATTTCCCGATAGTAATATTCGTGTCAGTAGTATTGTTGGCAGTGGTATTAATGGTGGTAAAACAAGTTATTTGTTATCAGGAACCGCACCCGATGATGTAACTAGGGATCGGATTTACACTCTAGTAGGTAGTGCTGTCGGGGTTGAACCGATCGATGAAACAGTAAAATATGAATATTATGGTGGTTCAGAAGATGTCCGTTTTATGCGCACTCGTAAGTATCACAATATTGTTGACCGCATCCAAATAACTAAAAATAATCAAGTTAATGTTAAATTAACCTTAGTTGAAGTAAGCAAAGAGTTTACTGACAATTTGGGTATTGAATGGCAAAATCTAACTTTAAAGAGTATGGTTAGTGGTGGGGCCGATCTTTCTAGTATTGGTACATTTAATTTGCTTGGGCTAAAACACGGTTTCGATATTAATAATATTGCAACAGTGATAAGAGCCGTTCAGAATGATAAATTAGCTAAAATTTTGGCAGAGCCTAACTTAACAGTATTGTCTGGTGAAACAGCTTCATTTTTGGTTGGTGGTGAAATCCCTATTGTGTCTCGTGGTGCTCAAGATGATAGTCCAAGCATTACTTATAAAGAATATGGTATAAAACTGAATGTCGGTGCTAAGATTTTCAATGATACGATACGTTTAATTATTGATAATGAATTTAGTTCAGTGTCAGGAAAATATTCATTTAGCGATTATGATATACCAACATTAAATACGCGCCGGGTAAAATCAACGATTGAACTCAAAGATGGAGACAGTTTTATTATTAGTGGATTAATCAGTGAACAAGATGTCGAAAGTTTAGTGAAAATTCCTTTTATTGGCGATGTTCCTATCTTAGGTGCTTTAGCGCGAAGTACGTCTACATCGAGAAATAAAACAGAATTGATTGTATTTGCAACGGTAAACTTAGTTAATCCTTCTGATTCTTTTCAAGATGCGTATATTCCAAGTTTTGAAAGAACGGATTTTAGAAACTTATTTTTCAACTATAAGAATAATCATGACAAACAAGGTAGTCGAGAATTTCCTTTTACTAATGAAAGTACAGAATTTCTTGGTCGTGTAGGTTTCTTGGAATAAATATAAGGTTGTTTAATAAATGAAGCTATTTGGTGACACAAATTCAGATTCTGATGATAAAAAGGGTGATCTTGATAAGGAACGTATTGAAGGAAAAATCTCGCGCTATAAAGTTGCGATTGTTTCAACCAATGCGCCTTTAGTTGAGAAAATTCGTTCTATACTTGTACTATACAATATTGTAAGAATACAAGTTTTTGATGTTGATTTTTCTGATTTAAGAGAAAAAGTCAAATTGGATGAATTTGATGTTGTTTTAATTGACATAGGCAGAAATACGGATGTTGAATTTATTAGTGCTTATTTAACCCAATATATTCCTGTTGATTGTATTGCATATGTAGTAGGTAATAATGATTCTATTTCTTTTGCCTATGAGTTAGAAAAGAAAGGTATCAAATATTTATTAAATAATATACAGCTGGATAATTTACCTATGCTATTATGGGAAGGTAAAAATAAGGAAAGCAAACGCCAAGGAAATATTATTACTTTTTTAGGTTGTAAAGGCGGTGTCGGTACTTCTTATCTCGCTTATAATACCGTAAGAGGAATTTATTCATTATCAAAAATTCCAATGTTATTTGTACAAGGTGCCAGTGGCAGTTCAGATATAGATTTTATTGTAGAGGAGCCTGTAGAAAAAGATGGTTCAATTGTTCAATTAAAAAATAATATCAGTGTCCGCATTGAACCAGTGGAAACAGCTTGGAATTATAAAGATGATAGTACATCTAAATTTAATTTAATTGTATTTGATCATAATTTGAATAATAATTTATCAGTGTCACAAATGAATAATGTCTTTTTGTCATCTAACTCTGTTATCTTGGTGATTAATCGTGACCCTTATTCGATAAAAGTAGCTAAGTCTATTATTGAAGAACGGGGAAGAATTATTGCTAGAGATGAAAGCATTGCTGATAAACGTTTTTTCATTTGTTTAAATGACAATCATCCTTTCAATAAGAAAGAGATGTTAAGTGATGAAGATATTGAAGAGTTTCTTGAAAGGAAAATAGATCTTAAGCAAAGATATCACCCATCACCAAAACGATTAAAAGATGGAGATACATCTAAAGATATTAGAACTATTGCGACGTTGCTTATTGGTATTGATGGGCATAGTTCGCGTCATTCGGAACAAGTAGATCATAAAGATAAAAGGAATCTATTAAGTTTTATAAAGTTAAGAAAAGATAAAGATGAATAGATTCTTATATAAATTTTGAGATACCATTCTCAAAGTCATTGTAGATAATAATATTTTTCTACAATTTTTATTAAGAAATAAAACAATGGAGTTTAATTATGAAAAATTTAGTTTCTAAAGTTAAAAACTTTTTTAGAAGAGAAGATGGTGTAACGGCAATTGAATACGCAGTTGTTGTTGCTGGTGTTGCCGTTGTTGTTATTGCTATCTTTGGTGCAGATGACGGTCCAGTAAAAAAAGCTCTGAAGGGCGTATTTGATCAGTTACAAACCAAATTAGACACTCTTTGGGCTAATTAATTAGCATTTTAAAATTAGTTTTATTCTGCTAATAAATAGAACGGGGATAGCATTAAAGCTATGTTTCCGTTCTATTTTTCATCTATTTTATAGAAGAATGGCTATATAAGGTGATAAGATGTTTAAAAAGTTTATTAAAAATCAAAAAGGCATGATTATATCCATCGAATTTGCCATCATTGTTCCTATATTCATATTGCTATTCTTGATGTTTATTGAGTTATCGCGTTTATTATATATTTCCACTGTTTTAGATTCGATAACTATTGATGGCAGTTATTACACTTCTAAAACTAATGATTTAGATAATAAGCAAGATTTGGAAGAAATATTTTATAATAAAGTAACTAGAGAACAGCGGTTATGGTCTTTAGTGGCTTCGGTTGATGATTTGCAAGTCGATGTTGCGTATTGTTCTTTGGTTAATGATGCTATAGATTATCTGAATAAAAATAGTAGTAACTGTTATCGTTCTCCGTTTAGTAATGCCTTAGTCGTTTTTTCTGTAAGTTATAAATACCATCCAATGTTGACTGATAATGCATTAGTGCAAAAATTGAAAACAACGTTATCTAGGCATGTGGTTGTTTTTAAAGAGTATTAATTAATATAAATTAAAAATATTACTGAGAAATAAAATGATGAATTTAAAAAAATCACGTTTTCTGAAAAATGAGAAAGGTGCGTTAAGTATTGAATTTGCGGGTGTTTTTATTGGATTTATTTTAATTATATTTCTTGTCTATGATGTTTACACGACAATTGCATTACAAAATAAATTAGATCGCTCGACTTATTCTGCTTCAACTATTTTTCGTCAGCGTCCACTTTTTTTCTCAGGAGAAAGATATATTGAACAGATTGATCAACAACAAGTCGATCAACTACAAAATTTGCTTAATAGTATGATGGATAATGAGCAAATACAATTAAGGGTTGATTTACTGACAGTTAAAAGTAATCAAAATATGCCTAACAACATAATCTCCGCTCAGAAAACGGTGACCACAGTGTGCAGCTCTTCTGGATGTAATTCGGCTTACTTTTCAAATTTACCTGATTTATCTAGCTACCATAATTTAATTGTATATTCGAAATTAGAACGTTGGATACCACTATATCGTGTATCTGCCTGTATGCCTAATAATGGTAGTTTATATACAAGAATGTCGAATAGCATAAATAATATTAACGAATTGTGCTCTTCAAGCATAGTTATTTCACGTTGTAAAGGTAATTGCTCCTATTAAGGAGGAGGCTTTAGATGAAAAGGTTTCCAATTATAATGCTTTCTTATATTGTATCATTCATTAAAAATGAGAGAGGCGCATTTTTAATCTTTTTCGCGCTAGCTGTGCCTAGTTTATTAGCTTTCGGTTCTATTTCTATCGATTTTGTTCAGGCGATGAATACAAGATCTCGCCTTGCCCAAGCGGCAGATGAAGCGGCCTTAACCATTTCTGCTATAAATAATCAAAATATTGGTGATGGCAAACAGATTAATATGGAAATAGCGAATAACTATTTCAATTATTATGTTCGAAATCAAGGAAAGTTAACGAACATTGATGTGACTTATGATAAAGAAAACAGAACATATTTTGTAACATCAAATTATGATGCTAAAACATTGTTATCAGCTTTAGTTCCTGGTAGGCAAGATCATATAAAAGTGGGAAATGATAGGGCTAGTTCTGGTTTTGTCAGAAAAGATGTTGCATTAAAATCAGCAGATATTACGTTTGTTTTAGATTTTTCTTCATCGACGACATGTAAGATAAATAGCGAATGTAATTTGTGGACATCACTAAGTAGTGCAAGCGACGTACGTATTAATGCTCTAAAAACAGTGATGAATCGAATGATTAATAAATATGTGGATCGCTCTAATGTATTTTTTGCCATTGTGCCTTTTGATCTTGGCGTACCGATCAAACCTGAACAAGCAATTAATATTTCCCATTTATCTAAGAAAAATGAAGCTGGTGGTGAACAGATTGGTTGTTCAGTACCTTATACATTGAAATATCCTTACAATAAAATTGATTTTTCTTTTTGGGCAAATAAATATTTAGATTTCGAATTTAAAGACTCTATTCAATACGAAAAGAAATATTACAATCGTACATTTTATAATATGGATTATTATCGATATTTATATTATGCAAGAGTGGTTGGGCCAGCTATAGGATTACAAACTAATTCATCATTGGTTTCTAGCGGTATATGTAACTTTAATCGTAATGGACAAACACCTAATATCTTATATGGACAATATAGTTATTCATGTGAGTTAGATAAAAATCAGAGTATTTTTCGTAATGTAAATCAAGAAAAAATTAAACAACAATATAATTTCGTGATTGATTTGATGAATCTCATGTACGATGAAGATAATACTCGCTCAGGTGATTTTTCAATAGCTAATGGTGGTTCTGTTGATTTTGAGGCTACATTAAGAAATATTTTTAATAAACAAAATATTATTGAATTTTATCAACCTGTTGCTCCAAATATATTAGGACATCGTCCTTTTACTGGGATGTGTCAATCAGCACAAGCAGGACCACAATCATTGCTTCGTGATACGGATGAGCAAGAGACTGAAGCTGAACCATTATACGAGCGAGCATCAAAGTTAATTAGAAATGCAAAAAATCAAACTTATTTAATTCCATTTGTATCTAATAAAAGAGCCAAGATGGATATGATAAATGCTATTCAGACAATGATGCCTGGCGGTGGTACTGATGAAATGAGCGGTTTATTGCGAGCAGCCCCAATTGCGGCTCAAGGTGGTGGTAATATTCAGAAGAAGATTATTATTCTATCGGATGGAAATAATAATGTGGTAAGGAATTTACCAGCCAGATACGTTGATCAAAATGAGTTAACGCCTTCTCTTACTAAAGTATTTCTAAAATTAGGAGTTTGTCAAATAATTCGTGATGAATTGGATCGAATTGTACGTTTAAACAATGGCGGTGACTTAATTAAACCGAGTGAGATTCATTATGTTTCATTAGATCCAAAAAGAGATACTTATAAAATGTGGTTAGAGTATTGTATGAACAATGATAAAAAGTTTATACATCAAGCTAGCACTATTGATGAATTATTGGATATTGTCCAAGAAATTATAGTTGAATCAGAAACTGGTTACTTTGAACAAAAAAATAAATAAAAAAGGTAGATTTTGAATGGTTAATGAATTAGATAATCAAATTCCTCATGAGTGGACATTAGCCCGCGAAGTGGTTTTTGAAGAACTTGATTTAGATAAGGTTGATGAAATCAAACAAAATAGAAGTGAGCTATATCGGGAAGTCTTTAGTATTTTGCGTGGAGCGGTTACTTCTCGTGGAGTTTATCTTTCTTCTGAGGAGTCAGCGCTTGTCTGTGATATGTTATGTGATGAGATAACAGGTTATGGTCCTTTGCGTGAATTAATGGAAGATAGTTCTGTGAGCGATATATTAGTTAATGGCCCAACAAATATATTTGTCGAACGAGGTGGTCGCCTACAGAAAACCAATAAATTCTTTATTAATAATCTACAGTTAACAGAAATTGCTCGCCGTTTATGTAATAGAATTGGTAAAAATATTGATGATGCTCATCCTTTAGTTGATGCGCGTATGCCAGATGGAAGCCGTTTGAATGTTGTTATTCCACCAGTGGCGATTGATGGTACGTCGATGTCTATTCGTAAATTCGGTAAAGGGAAAATCGGATTAGGCGATTTAGTTAAATTCAAGAGTATGGATGAAGCAATGGCAAATTTTTTAGTCATCGCCTCACGATGCCGAATGAATATTATTGTTTCAGGTGGTACAGGTTCAGGTAAAACAACCTTATTAAATGCCTTATCCTCTTTTGCTGATAAAGATGAACGAATAGTAACGATTGAGGATGCGGCTGAGCTTAGATTGCAACAACCTCATGTTGTGCGTCTCGAAACGCGAGGTGGTGGTGAGGATGGACGTGGACGAGTAACCATTCGTGATTTATTAGTTAACTCTTTACGTATGCGACCTGATAGAATTATTGTAGGGGAGTGTCGTGGTGAAGAAGCGTTTGAAATGTTGCAAGCGATGAATACAGGGCATGATGGTTCAATGTCAACGCTGCATGCGAATACGCCCCGCGATGCTTTAGCTCGTATGGAAAGTATGGTGATGATGGCCCAGTCAGCAATTCCATTAACGGCTATCAGACGTTATATTACTTCGGCAGTAAATATCATTGTTCAAGCAGCAAGACTTCCAGATGGCTCTAGAAAAACGATGTATATCTCAGAAGTTGTTGGGATGGAAGGCGATCAGATCATAGTGCATGATATATTCAGATTCGAAGTTGAGGACGAGCGCGATGAAAATGGAAAAATAAAAGGTCAGTTTATTTGTAATGGTCTTTTAAAGCGATCTAAGGTATATGAAAATGCTAGTTATTATAAGATGACTGATGCATTAACTCAATTATTTAGCGAACATTTAAATTAAAAAAATTATGGCAAATATAATCACAATAATCTTTCCTATTATGCTGATTCTTATTGGTTTTTTGAACCTAATGGTTCAAAGAAGTAAGTATGATAGGTTGAGTATTTTTAATAAAGTAGAACGACAAGTCGTAGATTCTTATATTGTTCAATTAAATAATAAAAAGAAAAAAAATGATTATTCAACGACTATATTTGAACGCATTGCGCTAAAAGTAATTGAAGTTTATGGTGTCGTGTTTGGATTTGTCGATAGTTCTACACGATTAAAAAATATTGGGATTTGTTTAGTCTGTATAGGTGCTGGTATTTATGCTAATATTAAATTCCTACAATTTCCAACGATATTAGTTATAATTGCATCATTTTCTTTAGCCGTTATTGCTATTTATCTCTATTTAATAAAAAAATTAAAAGCTGATTTTGATGGCAATTTTCCTGAAGCATTGAATTTGATTGTTGGGATTGTTTCATCAGGAAGTTCTTTATCACAAGGACTTTATGAAGCAGGCGAAAAAATTAACGGGATTGTCGGCGAAGTTTTCAGAGAAATCTCTCGACGCTTAGATATTGGTGATGATACTGACCGCGTGTTAATGGATTCATATAAAAAGTTACCCTTTAAGGAATACTATTTTTTTACTCTTGTCCTTATTGTTAATATGCAAGGTGGTGGTGAAATAAAAGAAATCATGTATAGATTATCTAAGATGATTAACAGTAGTAAAGTGCTAGAACGAACCCGTGATGGTAAAACTGCAGAGTTAAGGATGACAGTAAAAATTCTTTCTTGTATGCCATTTGGATTTATCGGTATGTTGTATGCTATTTCAGAAGAGAACTTCTATTTTTTAATCAATGACACAACAGGTAGAATTATTTTATATTATGTTATAACCAGTGTATTTATTGGACGATCAATTATTCGTGGTATGATAAGCAAAATCGTATAGTGAGAATATTATGTTAAATTTGATTGCTTATATAATTAGTTTTGCGTTGATCTTTTTAGCTGCTTTTCATTTAAAAGAAATGTATCGAGTCTACAAAAAAAAGCAAAAGGTGAATGCATTATTAAATCCAACAACGGATATGACAAATAGATTAAAACAAAAAGATATAAAGAAAGAAAGTTCGTTTGAAAAAATGGTGACCAAAGATAATAATGTTGCCTATTTTTGGAAGCAGCTAGAAAATAATCATTTATGGAAAGTTGCTGCCGTTATAACGATATTTTTTGTTTTCATTGTCGTTAATAGTATTTTTAATTTAATTGATTTAGATCAGCAAATAATCTTAATAATTTTATTTGTTGCACTGGTTGTTGTTATTTTTGTACCAGGACGAGTTAGAACATCCATTATAAATAAAAAAATTAGAAAATTAGCGAATGATGTGCCTTTATTAGTCGATATGTTGGCTGTTATGATCCAATCTGGAATGACTGTTGAGGGGGGATTAAGGTTTGTTAAAGATAAATTTTCCCCAATCAATCCTGATATGGCTTCTGTTCTTGATCGAGCTTGTCTAAAAATGGACATAAACGGTATTAATAGCGCTTTAACATTGATTTATGAAGAGGTTCCCTGCCGTGAAGTAAAGATGTTATGCTCTACTTTACAACAAAGTGTTAACTACGGGAGTTCTATTTATAATACATTACTCTCCCTATCAGGAGAGATAAGAGAAACCCAAATTTTAGAAACTGAAGAAAAAATAGCCGCAGCTTCAGCTAAAATGACGTTACCTATGATGTTATTTATACTTTTACCGATATTGGTAGTTGTTGTTGGTCCTATTGCAGTAAAATTAATAAGAATGTTTTAAATTGGCACTATTTATTAGATGAAGAATAATATGAAAAAATTAACGTTGATGGTTTTATGTTCAGCTATCATTTTGTCAGGCTGTCAAAATAACTCTTTGAAAGCTCGAAAAGATGAAGAGCAAAAAATTTATATTTTAGAAAATACGCGTAATTATGGTGGACTTGTTGAGATTTATAGAGATCGGTTAAAACAGCAAGATTCTGAAGAAACACGCTTAAAATTAGCTAATCTTTACTATGTAATGGGAAATTATAATTCTTCAATTTTTTATTTAAAACCCATCGTTAACTCATCGAAATTACCTAAAGTTGCGTTGCTTTATGCGAAAAATTTGATGAATAAAGCAAATCCTAATAATGATAAAGAGCCTGCAACGCGTGAATCTAGCCAATTTGAGAGCAGGAAACTAACCGAGAAGCAACAATTATTGCAAGCTCGACGTTATGTTGAAAAAGCCATAACATTGGATAAAAACGATGGTGAAGCTTATAATGTATTAGGTATTATTCAAGTGCGGTTACAACAACTTGATAATGCTGAGTTATCATTTAATAAGGCAAGATCGTTATTTTATGATGACATAAAAGTGCTCAATAATCTGGGCATGATTGCTATTTTGCAAAAAGATTATCGCAAAGCTTATGATTATCTAATACAGTTATATTCTAATGGAAATAGAGAATCAGTATTAATTAATAATCTATTTTTTAGTGTAGTTAAATTGGGCGATTATCATTTAGCTAGAAAATTATGTATTGAGCATAAATTATCGGATATGCCAGATATATTAATTAATGAACTTAAATATGCCGAACCAAAAGATATCGTTAATGTCAATTTTGTTGAGCCATCTGTTGAAAAAATTAAGGCAGATTATTATGATGATTTAATTGAAGGTAATAAAATTAAGAGCGTAAATGAGACGCAAGTTGTTATCCAAAATGATCCTGTATCGCCAGTTATTAATAATGGGGCTAATGATGATTGGAGCAATGCCATTAATTTATCACCTATGCGTCCGCTATCAGCAGGTAATGATAAACAAAATACGTTAAAGTCATTGCAAAATAATAATACCCCAAAGAGTCAACCTTATGGAGTTAAACCTACAGTACCGGCACCTAAAATACAACCACCAGTTAGTATGCCACAAAAAAGTCGTATTATTGATATGCGAGTTGGTGAGCATAGAGATTATAGCCGGTTAGTGATTGAGATGTCATCTAAAGGTCGTTATTCATTACAGAAAGTGAATGATCAATATTATACTATAACTATTCGAGATGCGGCATTGGATAGTCAATTAGTTAAACTTATTACTGAACGTATTAATAAAAGCGGTCGTAATTTCCTATTTGTTAAAGTTAATCATGAAGCAGGCAAAGGCGTAATTATTAATTTAATGACCAAAAATGTCATTAATGTAAAAGAATCTTATTTAGCACCACAGGATAATTACAAACATTGCTTTGTGTTCGATTTCTTTAACCGATAATGAGATGTAGCGTTTACTGGATGGTTGATTTTAATTTAGTATTTTGTTCTGGAGTTAGTCATATAGTCGTTATGGCTAACTCTTAGAGTAAATAGATAAAATTGAAATCATCAAATTAATTTGGATAGCAAATAATGACATGACTTAATATTTAAACTGTTTGTTAGAGATAGATATCTATATTTTTTCATTATGATGTAATAATATGATATACGTAGCGAGTTGATAATGTTATTTAGTTAACTTCTATTTATCCTAACAATCATTGTTGTTTCTTACTTCACCAATCCCCATGATCCGAATCATATTATTACCATTAATTATTTTTTGTTATGTCTAAAATAATAAGATTAACCATTAATAACTAATTTATTATATAATCCTTCATATTTTTTATGTAAACGCTTAATAGCTTAATGTTGTATCCGAGAGTGAATAAAGCTGCGTAATAGTTATATAAATTATTAGATTACAAATTAAGGATTATGTATGACCAATTTTTCTCAATCTATTCCAGAATTGGTTTCTTGGGCGAGGAAAAATGATTTTTCCATCACTTTATCAACCGAGCGTTTGGCTTTTTTATTGGCTATTGCGACCTTAAATGGTGAACGATTCGATGGTGAAATCAGTGAATCGGAATTAGTGGATGCATTCCATCATGTCAGTATGGTTTTTGAACAGAGTCAAGATACACTAGCAGCTAGAGCTAATAATGCAATTAATGATTTAGTTAAACAAAAACTGATTACCCGCTTTGCCAGTGAACTCACTGATGGTCTGTCCATATATCGTCTAACACCGCTTGGTATAGGGATCACCGATTACTATATTCGACAACGTGAGTTCTCGACCCTGCGTCTTTCTTTACAATTATCAATGGTTGCTTATGAACTAAAACGCACTGCTGATGCGGCTATTGAGGGAGGAGATGAGCTACATTGGCATCGGAATGTATTTGCACCCTTAAAATATTCTGTTGCTGAAATTTTTGAAAGCATTGATATGACGCAACGTATCATGGATGAACAGCAGATCGAAGTAAAAGAAAATATTACTCAGCTATTAAGTCAAGATTGGCAGTCTGCAATTACTAATTGTGAAATGCTACTATCGGAAACCTCCATCACCTTACGTGAATTACAAGATACGCTCGATGCTGCTGGTGATAAATTGCAAGCGAGTTTATTGTTAATACAAGATGCAACCATGTACGATGCTGACTTAGTAAAAATCAATAATATCGTCTTAGATTTACAAAATAAATTAGATCGTATAATTAGTTGGGGACAACAAGCGATTGATTTATGGATAGGTTATGATCGCCATGTTCATAAATTTATTCGTACTGCTATCGATTTAGATAAAAATAGAGTTTTTTCTCAGCGTTTACGCCGTTCAATTCAAACTTATTTTAACCATCCTTGGGTTCTAACGTATAGTAATGCGGATCGCCTTTTTGATATGCGAGATGAAGAGTTACTACTTCATGATACTGTTGTTACTGGTGAATTACCGCCAGAATTAGAGTTTGAAGAGATAATCGAAATCCAAGAACATATCATTGCTCATATTGAACAATGTTTACTCGCATTTAAAGCTGAGAACAAACCTCTTGATATTAGCCAAGAACTGTCTATCTATCTTTCTCAATTTCCAAAAGTGCAACATTTTGATGTGTCCCGTTTATTTATTGAACAAGCAATACGTTTAGGTATTTCGAGTGCGGATTTGGCAGGCTTGCCTACGCAGTGGCAACCCATTAATGATTATGGTGCTAAAGTACAAGCACATATTATTAATTTATACTGAACATAAATTTGAAAAGGATGCTAACCGTTACTTGGTCAGCAGCACACTACGCGATTAAAGATGAATACAATGACGAATCAAATTAATACAGATAAATATTTACCGCCAAAAATGGCACAAGCGATTGCTAACCCTATTTTCCCAGCTCTGGATAGTGCATTGCGCAGTGGGCGACATATTACTATTGATGATCTGGATAATCATGCATTTTTAATCGATTTTCATACCGAACTTGAACACTTTTATCAACGTTATAATGTTGAATTAATTCGTGCACCTGAAGGTTTCTTTTATTTGAGACCTCGCTCTACTACCCTAATTCCTCGTTCTGTCTTATCTGAATTAGATATGTTAGTTGGTAAAGTGCTCTGTTATTTATATTTAAGCCCTGAACGTTTAGCTCATGAAGGTATATTTACATTGAATGAGCTTTATGATGAGCTAATGACATTAGCGGATGAAACAAAATTATTAAAATTGGTGAATCAACGTTCCAGCGGCTCTGATTTAGATAAACAAAAACTTCATGAAAAAGTAAAAACCAGCCTTAATCGATTACGTCGTTTGGGGATGATATTTTTTATTGGAAATGACAATAATAAGTTTCGTATTTCAGAATCTATCTTTCGATTTGGCGCTGATGTGCGTAGTAGCGATGATGCACAACAAGCCCAATTAAATTTAATTAGAGATGGTGAAGCAATACAAGTAACCCGTCAAGCACAATCGAATACTGATCAGCAACAAGAACAACATGATGAAAATGTTGATGAGGACAATGAGGAATAATTATGACTGAGTATGGAAAATATCACTCATTAACATTAATTAATTGGAATGGCTTTTTTGCGCGCACCTTTGAACTTAATGAATTAGTCACCACATTATCTGGGGGCAATGGTGCGGGTAAATCAACAACAATGGCCGCATTTGTTACTGCACTTATTCCAGATTTAACGTTGCTACATTTTAGGAATACGACTGAAGCTGGAGCGACAACCGGTTCCCGAGACAAAGGATTACATGGTAAATTACGCCCTGGCGTTTGTTATTCTTTGCTGGAAGTGATTAACACACGTCATCAACGTATTCTTTGTGGTGTGCGTTTACAACAAATCGCCGGTCGTGATAAAAAAGTTGATATTAAGCCTTTTATTATTCAAGGTTTACCGACGCATATTGCACCAACAGAAATGGTGACAGAACGTTTAACAGAACGACAAGCCCGCATTCGTTCTTTAAATGAATTAAAAGATCATATTGAATCATTAGATGGTGTACAGTTTAAACAATTTAATTCTATTACTGATTATCATTCAGTCATGTTTGATTTAGGTGTGCTACCAAAGCGATTACGTTCCTCATCTGATCGAAGTAAATACTATCGTCTGATCGAGGCTTCATTATATGGTGGTATATCAAGCGCTATTACTCGTTCTTTGCGCGATTATTTGTTACCAGAAAACAGCGGCGTGCGTAAAGCTTTTCAGGATATGGAAGCGGCATTGCGTGAAAATCGTATGACGCTTGAGGCGATACGTATAACGCAATCTGATCGTGATTTATTTAAACAACTTATTTCAGAAGCAACCAATTACGTAGCCGCAGACTATATGCGCCATGCTAATGAACGTCGAATCCATATTGACAATGTGTTACAACTTCGCCGAGAAGTCTTTTCGACCAAACAACAATTAACCAATGAACAATATCATCATGTTGAAATGGCGAAAGAGTTACAAGAGAGAACATTAACTCAAACCGACTTAGAAGTGGATTATCAAGCGGCGAATGATCATTTTAATTTAGTACAGGCCGCATTACGCCAGCGGGAAAAGATAGAACGTTATCAAGCTGATATTGATGAATTAACTTATAGACTTGAAGAACAAAATGAGGTAGTTGCCGAATCAGAAGAGTATGCTTTATCGTTGCAACAACAAGTTGATGAGTATGAGCAAGAAGTCGATAATATCAAAACCCAACTAGCGGATTATCAGCAAGCATTAGATATACAACAAACGCGTGCTATTCAGTACCAACAAGCGGTACAAATGTTAGAAAATGCCAAAAAAGTCTGTCAATTACCTGAGTTAACGTTAGACAATGTTGAACAGCAACATAATCTATTGACTAAACATGAAGCTGAGATTACTCAACAAGTATTACAGCTTGAACAAAGACTCAGTGTTGCCGATGCCGCTATAAATCAATTTGAACAAGCTTATCAGTTAGTGGCTAAATTAGCTGGTGATGTTACCCGTAATGCCGCATGGCAAACAGCTAAATCTATTTTAAACCGTTGGCCATTGCACTGCTATCAAGCACAACAGGCGGACGCTTTACAACGTCAATTAGCCGAATTAGAACATCGATGTTATGAACAGCAACAAGCTCAACACAATTTTACTTTATTCTGTAAACGAATCGGACGACAAATTAATGTCGAACAACTCGATGAAGTAAAACATGAATTAGAAATGCAGTTGGAAAACGTAACCCAGTTAACGGAAAATACCAGCGAAGAAAGAATTAATCTCAGACAAGAACTAAACCAAATTCAACAAACCATTGAAGCATTGACTAAACAAGCACCGCTGTGGTTAAAAGCGCAAGATCGACTGATTGGGTTTAGAGAGCAATCAGGTCAACCATTAGCGAGTAGCCAGCAAGTTACCAGTTATATGCAGCAGTTGTTAGAACAGGAACGAATACTAACAACAGAAAAAGATAAGGTATCAAATCAACGTCAATCTCTTGAGAAAAAAATTGAACAGCTTAGCCAACCAAACGGGACCGATGATGAGCGTTTAAGCTCGTTAGCAGAATATTTTAATGGTGTGCTACTTTCGGAAATATATGACGATATTACGATTGATGAAGCTCCTTATTTCTCAGCCGTTTATGGTCCGGCACGCCAAGCAATTGTGGTAAATGATTTAACGGCAATTCGAGAGAAACTAGAGACACTTGATGATTGCCCAGAAGATATTTATTTCATTGAAGGGAACCCCTCTTCCTTTGATGATGGTATGTTCAATTGTGAAGAATTAACTAATGCGGTATTAGTTAAAGCCGGCGATCGTCAATGGCGCTATTCACGTTTTCCTGCCGTTCCACTGTTTGGGCGTGCGGCACGAGAAACACAACTTGAAGTGTTATCATTAGAACGAGATGAGTTAGCCGAAAGTTATGCTAAACTCTCTTTTGATCTACAAAAAGTACAACGTTTACAACACAACTTGGGGCTATTTATTGGTGAATATCTAGCTACTGCTTTTCAGCCCGATCCAGAAGTTCAGATTCAACAACTAAACGCTCGTCGTAATGATATTGAGCGACAATTATTTGAACATCAAGCACAATTACAACAATTACAACAACAATTAACATCGTCAAAAACGCAGTTAAATCAATTAAACCAATTAACGTCTTATCAACATTTATTATCTGATGATGATTTAGCTGAGCGTATTGATGAATTACGTGAACAATTACAAAAATCGCAAGACTCTGTCAGCTACGTAAAAAGTAATCAAACATATATCCATCAACTAGAGCCTTTGGTTGCGGTATTACAAAGTGATCCAGAACAGAATGATGAATTACATCAACAATATCAGCAAATTAAATTAACGCAACAGCAAACTAAAAACCAGCTATTTGCATTATCAGAAGTCACTTCTCGCCGTGCACATTTTAGTTATGCTGATTCAGCCGATATATTAAATGAAAATAATGATTTAAATGAGCAGTTACGTCATCGTTTAGAGATTGTTGAAACCGAACGTAATGCCGTACGTGAAAAATTACGGCATTATCAGACACAAGCTAATCAGAATCAACAACTATTAGCATCATTAAAAAGTGCTTTTGATACTAAACATGATGTTTTAAATGAGCTTAAACATGAAATCCGCGATAGTGGTATTAATATTGACTCGGTCTCTGAAGAACATGCCCGTCTACGTCGCGATGAATTGCAACAAAAGGTAGTAACTAACCGCAGTCAATGCAACCAGCTTGAAAAACAGTTATTATTATGTGAGGCAACGATGGAACAGTGCCAAAAAACTCTTCGTAAAGTTGAACGTGACTATCAAACATTACGAGAACAAGTCGTGCAAGCCAAAGCGGGTTGGTGTATTGTTTTACGGCTAGTCAAAGAAAATAATGTTGAAAGACGATTACATCGCCGAGAATTAGCTTATTTAAGTGCGGACGAACTTCGTTCCATGTCAGATAAAGCACTAGGATCATTACGTTTAGCCGTTGCTGATAATGAACATTTACGTGATATTTTACGGTTATCAGAAAATTCGAAACACCCAGAACGTAAAATCCATTTTTATATTGCAATGTATAAACATTTACGTGAACGAATTCGTCAGGACATTCTTAAAACCGATGATCCTATTGAGGCAATCGAACAAATGGAGATTGAATTATCCCGTTTAACGAATGAACTCACAACGCGCGAACAAAAATTAGCAATTAGCTCGAAAAGCGTAGCCAATATTATTCGTAAAACAATTCAACGAGAGCAAAATCGTATCCGTATGTTAAATCATGGGTTACAATCGGTTGCATTTGGACAAGTGAATGGAGTTCGGTTAAATGTAAATATACGCGAAAGCCATGCAACTTTATTATCCATTTTATCAGAACAACAAGAACAGCATCAGGATCTATTTACTAATCAGCGTATTACTTTCTCAGAAGCATTAGCCAAATTATATCAACGCCTTAATCCACATATTGATATGGGACAACGAACACCACAAACGGTTGGTGAAGCGTTATTGGACTATCGTAATTACCTTGAACTTGATATTGAAGTAAATCGTGGTGCTGATGGATGGTTACGTGCTGAAAGTGGGGCGTTATCAACAGGTGAAGCGATTGGTACCGGTATGTCCATTTTATTAATGGTAATTCAAAGTTGGGAAGAAGAATCTAAGCGTTTACGTAGTAAAGACATTTTACCATGTCGTTTATTATTCTTAGACGAAGCGGCACGCTTAGACAGTAAATCGATATCTACCTTATTTGAATTGTGCGAACGTTTAGATATGCAGCTTATTATTGCTGCACCAGAAAATATCAGCCCTGAAAAAGGAACAACCTATAAGTTAGTGCGTAAAGTATTAAATAACCAAGAACATGTTCATGTTGTTGGTTTAAAAGGTTTTGCTTGATTTATTTTATAACAATTAATAAAAAGGATCTGTGTAAGGTCCTTTTTATTGAGTATTCTGATATTTCTACACTAAATCTTTTTTATATTTATAATAGGGCGTTTTCTCTTTTTTGTTAACCTATTTTAAAGGATAGGATCAACATATGATACCAATAAAAATTTTTTTTATTGGTAGCGATAAATGGTTGGGTTACTAGCGTTAATTAATCGTAGCTTATTGCCGATGAAACTATAATATCTTTTTTTAACCCTCTTCATTTTTAACTGTCATCTTCTATCAAATAAGCATAACCTAATGCCAATAACTTTATTAGTTAGTAAATTTGTTATATCACAACACATTGCTCAACCACCCAATCCATAAACTTTCACTAAATAATAGTCAGAAAAATTTGCATTTGTTATTGCTGTATTAGATTGAAAAAGGAATTAGTATCATTTCTTTATTTCCAAATAGGTGAAAACAAGAAAGGTTCAATCGTGTCGTTATCACACTTAAGAAAAGCGATACGCTTGCCATTTTTTTTCACTAAAATACCTGCATTTGTTGAGTCAGTATTAACTTCATATTGCCATATATCTTTATTAAAAATTAGCGGAGTAATTAATATTTCACCTTTGTTAATGTCCTTATTTAATTCCAACTCTATTTTATTTCTACTACCATATCGGTATAGCAAATCACTTTTATTAAAGAAATTATAACAAATAGATAGCTGTTTATTATTTATTTGACAGCCAAAAGCATCCATTTCAATAGTTTTTTCGTTGTATGTACATAAAGAACGATTTTTGAAAAATAATTTTTGTCTATAATAATTAACTATATCTGGATAGACCAATAGTCTAGATAACCATTTTTTAATTTCATTTTTGGTGATATGTTGTTCAATTTTATCAAGTAAAATAAATAATAAACTTTCATAATAATTCATCGCATATTCACCAAAAATATATTGTTTATTTGCTACTAATATTTTTTTTATCAATTCATTGGTTCTATTGTTTTTATCCTCAATATAAGGATCACCAATAATATTTCCCATTTGTTGCTGAAAAGTCACTTTTCCTAATAAAACTAAAGTATCATCAATAAGAGTTAAATACGTAATGGTCAAAGGCGAATTTCCTGTTGTTGCTTCAATAAAACCAAATACGCCTAATTGAGAATAAAACATTTTTCCACCAAAATAGCCATTACCACTAACTTTATTTGAATAAGTATAAAATTGGTTATTCATTTTAATATTTAATAATTGATAGCCATCAAAACGCATTAATTCATTTGTTGGATATTTACAGTATTCATATTTTAAATCAATGCTACTTCCTGCAAATGTTTCTATTCTTCTTTCTTCATAATCATCCCTAATACATTCAGTGTTATGCGCAAATGCACAATTTATAAATAGCGAAAAGTAAATAATTATTTTTTTCATTTTTATTCTCCATTTTATTTATAATTTCTCATAAATTTAATTCTTACGCTTTTATGTTTTGATTAGTTAGCAGATAAATAACTAATTAATTAAAATATTGGATGGGTCAGTACCAGATTTTTTATTTAGTTGGTTATAGAATAGGTCTTTAGTGCAAAGGTTATTGTGTAAAATCAATAAGACAGAATAATGTTAAGCTATTATATTTTGGGTTATTAAACTCATAAAGATAGCTGAACGAGCTTATCAAAATAAGATTTAAGCGCAATAAAAAGGGTGTCAATGTTAGTCTTTATGATTAACCGTTAATATCTGTTTTATCCTTTAATAAGAATAAATAATTAAGTTAATATTTTTATTTAAATAGAATCAATGACTTAATTGTCATTGATTCTATTTAAGTTAAAGAAGATTTTTAATAATTTTATCTATTTTAATACGTCTCAAATGCTTGATTAATTTATGTACTGGTTTTGGATAGAATTGACTTGCCTGTATTTGTTGATAATGTGTGATGACAAAAGTATGTTCGCGAATGGTAGATAATTCTTGTGTGAATTTTCCAGTCAGTTCATATTTCGGATCATGAATTAAAATGGCACTTTCTAAATCTAAATTCCAAGCGCGAGGATTAAGATTATTACCTGTAATCATTATCCAATCATTATCAACCCAAATACCTTTCAGATGGTAAGAGTTATTAGCATGTTTCCATAATCTAACGGTCAATAGTCCCTTATCTACATAGGTTTGTAAACGGGTAATAAATTTACGTAAATTAATTTCATAAAGATAAGGCAATCCGCCAATAAAGTTAAATGGTTCATCTTCTGGAATAAAGAAATCATTTGCGGTTTTATCACCAACAATAATTTCGACCTGTTTTCCTTTTTTTAGCAGACGAATAATATCTTTTATTAAAATATTGGGTAAATTAAAATAAGGTGTACATAGTACCACTTTGTTTTGTGTACTGTTAATCAAATGGTGAATAGTTTGATTAAGCAGATTACGTTTTCCTAAACCAATGATAGGCGTAACAGCAAGTTCATTATTTGTGGCAGAAGGTGCAAATTGATAAGTCGTTTGTGATAACTGCTGTCTAAGTAATTTTATATCGGGTTTTATTGCTTTTCGTGATGGTTGCTGTGGCTGATTTAAATTTTGAGTGGCATGGGAAGCGATAAGTTGCTCTTCTACCAGATTGACCATACTATCAGCAAGAGTAGCATTTTTGATGATATGGTAACGATCATAACGGTACTTATCTAATTGATGTAAATAGACATTGTTAATACTAGCCCCAGTATAAATGACACTATCATCAATAATACTACCTTTAAGGTGTAAAACACCTAACACTTCGCGTCGGTTAATAGGCACGCCATATATACCGATATCCAGATCGGGATATTGAGATTTCATATCAACATAAAAATTAGCATTAGTTTGAGCTTTACCCTCACCGATTCGACCTCGTTGTGCCCTATGCCAATCCACAATTACATTAACTTTAAGTGCAGGATTCGCTTTTTTAGCTTGATATAATGCCTTTAATATTTCTTGTCCAGCCTCATCACGCTCTAGATACAGACCGATTAAATAAATACGGTTTTTAGCTTGTCGAATCATATCTAGTAAGGTGGTACGGTATGCTTCTGCTGATAATAAGATTTGATAATCGTTAGCATGCAAAGCAATTTTAGGTAATTCATTAATAGGTTTGTAATGATCGAGTTTTAAAAACGGTATATGCATAAAATAATTAATGCTTGTTGTTAAATATGTTTATAGAATAACATATTTTATAGGTAAGAGTAATCTATTAACCTAAATCTAGACGAGTAATAACAGCATTATAAGCATGGCTTTATGTCAGATATAGAGTGTGAATTTTTTGTTATGATACATATCATGACAAATGATACAAGAAAATAGCATTAATAATGATGAACTAGTCAATTTTTTGCTAAATGATGGAATACGATAAAGAGTGCAAAGAGGAAATAACATGGAAATTAAATCTGCTATCGGGCAACAATCTCCGTTAATTGATGACGCTTTAAATTTACGTCAGCACGTTTTTATTAATGAACAGGGTTTTGACCCTTTGATTGAAGTTGATGAATATGATGATGTGGCTTTGCATATCGTCGCTTATATTGATAACCAGCCGGTAGGCGTTGCGCGGTTAATTTTTCAAGAGAATAATAAAGCAAAAATAGGGCGGGTTGCCGTGTTAAAGGCCTATCGTGCCTTAGGGGTTGGTAAACAGTTAATGGAGTATTTAATTAACTACGCTCAAAATCACCATTTATCTGAGCTATGTTTATCTTCACAACTGCATGCTAAGCATTTTTATGCAAAGTTGGGTTTTCAAGCTCAAGGTGACGTTTATTTAGAAGAAGAGGCTGAACATATATGGATGGTGTTACCTATTTCTTCATAGTTATAAGTACATCTATTGGATATATCTTCCGCAAGTCTTGTTCAACGGTATAAAAGAGATCAGTTTCCATCAGATATTGTTGTGCGTTGTATGGCTGAGACAGGGGCTACATTAGAATGGCTAGCTAATGGTGACGGTGAATTTTTACCAAGTGAGCCAAAGCAAAAAGAAACTGTTCTAACTGATGAAATAATAGAAAAGTTGGAGAGACTGGGGAGCCTAAAAGAAAAGGGCTTAATAACCGATCAAGAGTTTAATGAATTAAAAGCAAAGCTGATTTAAGAAAAATTAAAGAATAAGAGATAAAAATATGAAAAAATTATATAAAATAGTTCTATCGCTTATAATCTGCTTGTTATTTTCTTCAATGAGTTATGCCAGTCAAAACTGTTGATAAAAGGACGTGTGAAAATAGTGATTTTGTATCATTATTCCAAGATAACGATCTTCAGTTTGTTTATCGGTATACATTTAATGATAAGAAAAAGATGTATGTATCTTTTTACATTGACGATGTTTGTAATTAAAAATCCAAAATCAAAAAAGAAAAGGATTCTATCTGATGAATGAATAGAAAAGTTGGAGCGACTGGAAATCTTAAAAGAAAAGGGCTTAATAACCGATCGAGAGTTTAATGAATTAAAGGCGAAGTTGATTTATTCACTAATAATTAAAGGAAACAACATCATGAAAAAAACATTTAAACAAGTTTTATTGGTAGTAAGTTGTATGGTGATCCCATTTGGTAGTTATGCTAATACTAATCAAGATTTAGCAGCCAAAAATCTTGCCGAAGGTGCAAAAAGAAACCTATTAAGTATTTACGGAAAATTCCCAATAAAATTAGATAACGTATCACAACTTACCGATATAACATCAAGTAAACAAAATATCATTTATGACTACAATGTTACAATGGAAAGTGGTTTATTAACTTCTGAAATTCTTGCTGAGGCACTAAAAGAGAGTCAAAAAGATAGCGTTTGCTCAGTCCCTGTTTTTGTTCAAACATTTAAAGAAAATGATTTACGATTCTTATACCGTTATCAATTTTCAGATAAAAAGATCATTCCTGTTACTTTATCTATTGATGATATGTGTGATTAAAATAATTTTAAGAAGATTATTTTGATTAAAAGTTAAATATTGAATGTTATAAATTATAAATAATTAAGTGGGGTAAGGATGGAAGGAAAATTAATATTTGCATATATCAGCGCAAATAAAGAATTTTTAATTCATGTTGTCCATTATATTCGGCAAGATGATAAATATATTCAAGGCATAAATATAATAGATGGTAAAAGTGGGCAATTTAGAACGTATCGTAAGGATCGAATAATTGCTAAATTTAATACCGAAAGTGAAGCCAAATTATATTCACTTGCCGATAATCTAGATCATGCTATTAATGTTTGGGCAACAACTAATCCACGCTTACAAAGTTCATCAACCTCTTTTAATATATTTGATATTCACTTCACAGGCTTTAGACAAGCTGATAAAGAACGTTTAATCAAATTGGCAGAAGAAAAAGAATTAACTGTCCGCCAAAGCGTAACCTTAAACCTGCAATTACTCTGTGTTGGTTATAACGCAAGCATCAAAAAAATTGAAAAATCCCAAAAAATGGGAATCAACATCATGAATGAAAGCGACTTCTTAAACTTTTTAGAAACAGGTGAGATATTGTTAGGGGAGTGATTAAAGAAGTTTTGTCTAATAATCGGTGGAAAATTTAAATAACAGGCAAACTTAAAAGAAAAGGGTGCCATAACTGATCAAGTGTTTAATGTATTAAAGGCTAAATTGATTTGAGAAACAAGAATGGGAAATAAATTGAATGAAGGTTTATTCTGATTGTTTGAAAAATGATATAGATAAATTATCACCTCAAGAAATAGCTGAAAAAATTTATCTTATTTATAATTCTTATGTTTTTAGGGGGAAAGAAGATCTGCAATATGCCATTTATAAACTTATAAGTGATAAATTCAATATTCCCATAACCTCAATTCAGTTATGCGGTTCAGGTAAGACAGGCTATAGTTACTATAAGTCAGAACCATTTGACCCAATAGAGTCTGATCTGGATATAGCTATAATTAGTTCGAGTTTGTTTAATTTTTATCTGGAAAAATCTTTACTAGACTCAGAAGGACTACAAAATACTTATTTTAAAAAACGTAATAATAAAAAGTCATACATGTCTTATTTATCTAAGGGGTGGCTACGACCTGATTTTATGCCAGATATACCTTTGAAGACAGATTGGTTTACTTTTTTTGGCTCTATGTCGAATAATTATACCATGCACTTTGCAAAAATAAATGCAGGTATTTTTTTATCTGAAATGATGTTTAATTATCAACAGAAATCAATTGTTGATTTTTATAGAAAAACGAAACAGTTTACTTTGGATGCAGATTTAGCAATAAATAATTAGTGAATGAGGAAAATATGAATAGCCTTCAATATAAAGTTAGATCAGTTAGCCTGTTAAATTACATAAATGAAGTTATGGCGGATAGATATATTTTAGATGCATATTTTCAAAGAAATTTAGTTTGGCGAGATGTGCATAATAGAGATTTTATTGAAACAATTCTTTTAGGGTTTCCATTTCCCCAAATTTTCATATCTAAAGGGAAAATTGATGTTGAAAAAATGGCAACAATATCATGCATTGTAGATGGACAGCAAAGAACAAATGCCATTTTAAAATTCATTAGAAATGAATTCGCTGTGAAAAATAAATATTTTAATGAATTATCTCCGGACGAAAAAAATGATTTTTTTAAATATGAAATAGCATTGATAGAGTTAGACCTGGAAAATGATGATCCTAAAGTTAAGGACATTTTTCAACGGATTAATAGAACATCGAATTCATTAACAACTATAGAAAAATTAGCTTCAGAATATTCTACATCAGAGTTTCTATTAGTTGCCAGATTATTATGTAGTTCAATAGATATAAATAGAAAGTTGATTGACGATGAAGGAGGGGAATATTCTGATTTTAAAGAGGATCCGAATATACCTGAATCTTTTTATACTTGGGCAAATACAAAAAAAGTAAAAGCGTTTCAACGATTGATTAACAATAAAAAGATATATACAGCTATGGACATACAAAGAAAAGTTCATTTGATGCATGTGCTTAATTTAATGTCTACTTATCTATATTCATTTTTTAATCGTAATGAAAGAAGTTTTCTAGCATTAGAGGAGCTTAATGTTAACTTTGATAAAAAAGATGAACTTGTTAATAAATTTGAGGAAACAGCAAATATTATATTAAAAATAAAACTCGATAATTTTTGGTTTAGAAAAGCAAATATTTTTTCATTGATAATAGCATTAGCAACTACTAATCTTAACGGTATAGTTGTTGAAAAATTGGAAGAAAATTTAAATAATTTTGCTTTGAAGCCTAATGATGAATATAAATTGGCAGCAACTGAGGCTGTTAATAACAAAAAAGAAAGGTTGCTTAGGCATAATGAAATTATAAGATTGATCAATAATTCTAGGTAAATTATGTCTATTCGTAAGAATGGTAATAAATGGTTATTTGAAAAATACCTTGAAGGTGGTAGACGTATTCGTAAGACGTTTGCCACCAAAGGCGAAGCGTTAGCTTACGAAAATTATTTAGAAGAGCAAACTAACCAAAAGCCTTGGTTGGGTGAAAAGATAGATCGCAGACGTTTATCAGATTTGATTAATACTTGGTATTCATTACACGGGCAAACGCTTAAAGACGGTGAAAAACGCCTAAAAGCCATGTTATTTGCTGATGATTGTATAGGTCATCCACTTGCTACCGATTTCACGGCCAAACAGTTTACTAATTATCGTCAAAAGCGTATTGATGGTGAAATATTTAGAACAGATCGAATTAAAAATGTTGCCCCTCGAACCATGAACCTTGAGTTAACTTATTTTAAAGCAATGTTTAATGAGTTGATTAGGTTAGGGGAGTGGCAACATAACAATCCACTTGAACGAATACGTCCATTTAAAACCGATGAGCAAGAAATGGCTTATCTAACAAAAGAACAAATTAATGACTTACTCCTATCATGTGAGCAAAGTACGGCTAAAGACTTAGTTATTATCGTTAAAATCTGTTTAGCAACAGGAGCAAGGTGGAGCGAAGCCGAAAGCCTAAAAGGCACACAAGTTAAAGATGGGAAAATCACCTATATCAACACAAAAGGTAAACGCAATCGAACCATTCCAATTAGCGACAAACTCTTTAACGAAATTCCCAAAAAGAATGGTAACCTATTTACACCATGTTATTCAGCGTTCCGCTCAGCAATCGATCGTGCAGCAATAGAACTACCCGAACGACAATTAACCCACGTATTACGCCATACCTTCGCCAGCCATTTTATGATGAATGGTGGTAACATTTTAGTTTTACAAAAAATACTCGGCCACACAGATATCAAAATGACCATGCGATATGCACACTTTGCGCCTGATCACTTTGAAGATGCGGTAAGGTTGAATCCGTTGAACAATTAAAAGGAAAATTTTATTTTGTAATATCGGCTGGATGAAGAAGTATGAAGGACAAACACAAGATAAGACTAAGACATATTTACAATGGCATAGAGATAACGTATTTAAACGATAATTTAGTGGCGATAAAATGGCTGTTGACTATATCCTTATATAGCTAAATGTGTTTATATAGGTATTGTTAACCGTTTGATTTAATTATAAGTTATTGATTTTAAATGCTACTTTAAAGAATTGTATTTCGCCTATAACAAATAAGTGGTTGTATCATAGACCTGTCATCTATCATTGTTATCATCATCACAATGATAGATGGTTTTGGTCTTTAATTTAACTTAGATATATTGGATTGATTAAGTAAAGTCTTTTTTAGTGCTAATTTAATCTTGCTCTTTAATCCAAGCATTAATTAATTTATAAGATAAAGCTAGCACAACAGGCCCTATAAATAATCCCATAATGCCAAATGCTAATATTCCGCCAATGACACCACAGAGAATGAGTAAAAATGGTAAATCAGCCCCTTTTTTAATTAAAGCGGCACGCATAAAACTATCAATAGTCGTTAAAGCAATGGTAACAATAATTAAAAATGCACCTGACCACATATTCTCACAATAAAATTGCCAAATAATTGAGGGAACCATAATCAGTAGCGGCCCAATCTGAACGACACAGCAGAGAAACATTAATAATGTGAGTAAACTGGTATAGGGGACATTAGTTAAAGCTAAACTCATACCGCCAATTAAAGCCTGAGTTAATGCAGTAATAACGACACCTAAAGCAACAGCACGGATGGCTTGTCCCGCAAGTTTTATGGAATAGATCCCATGTTGTGGAGATACTCTTGCCGCAAAAACAAATAAATATTTTGTGACCTGTTCGCCGTAATAAAAGAGTAATCCACTGAAAATAATCATTACACCGAAATGGAAAATAAGAATACTAAAGTTGGCTAATTGGGTAATACCCCATGAAATGATAGTACCTATGTAAGGTTGTATTTCATTAATGATATCCAAACTCTCATCATTCACGATGGATATCCATTTTTGGTGCACTTGTTGACCAATAGCTGGGATAGAATTTAACCAGTTTAGCTCAGGTAAATGGTGTGGTGAAAGATTCTTAGTCCACTCAATTAAATAAGCACTGTTTTTAGTAATACTATAAATAATAATAGTAAATGGAATGACTAATACTAAGGCAAGTAATAACGTCATAATGATCACAGCAGGAAAACGGCCTAGAGAAAATTTTTGTTGTATTTTAAGCATTAGTGACCAAGTGGCAATAACGACCATGACTGCCCAGAAAATACCAAATAGAAAAGGCTCAATAATATTGAGTGTAACAATAATTAACATTCCGATAACTAGAATATTAAAAATTAATTTAAGGAGATCGTAGGTTTGTTTATCTTGTGACATAAATTTTAATAATATTAATTAGCGTCGATGAACGGAATTATAGCATATAAAAAAGTGATTATATTTATTGTAGTGATTTTATTATTTATTCATTGATGCTTTAAGACGCTATAATTACAATTTAGTAATAAAAAAGGTATAAATCATTAAAAATTAAACAAAAGCACACAATTTGTCATAGATTGATTTATATAAAATGGTTAGAATTAGTTTCTCTCAGAATGGAGATTTTATTCGAGGTTTATAATGAAAAAAATACTTGTTGTAGCATTATCTTGTTGTGTTTTAGCGGCATGTCATCATGCGCCTTCTACTACACCAGAGGTGAAAGAAGTGAATCAAATTGCACCATATCCAGAAGCAAAACCTGGTTTTACACGTTCAGTTATTTATTTACCAAAATTAGCTAATGAAGCTAACAGCAAAATTGAGCTCGTGATCGGTAAAGAATTAACAACGGATTGTAATGCTCGTAGTCTCAGTGGAAAAATAAAACAGCTGACCCTTGATGGTTGGGGATATGACTATTATGTAGTTGAAAGTAGTAATACGACTATTTCGACGCTAATGGCTTGTCCAGCAAGTACAGAAAAACCAAAATTTGTTGCTATCAATTCTGATTTAGGTTTAATTAACTATAATAGCCGTTTACCAATCGTGATATATGCACCAAGCGATATGCAAGTGAAATATCGAGTTTGGTCAACAACAAATGGTGAATTGAAAGCTGTAAATCAGTAAAAAGCGATTCACAATTAAAAGCTATGTAGAATGAATCTCATAGCTTTTATTATAACTCATCTCTTCAAAAATCTTCTTAATCTTAATATATCGATGATTAGATCATTTATAAATAGTGGTCGTATTACCCAAATAAGTACTGTAAATATATTAAACTCACAGTAAGTATGATGGGATTATTGTCTCTTAAAGAATTCTTTTTAATTAAGAGACAGTCAACTTCTATCAATTAATCTATCGCAATAATCGTATTGGTATTCGCACCCAGCATATTGTTTAGGTAGTTTAAATCAGTAATATTTAGCGTACCAATAGCAAATTTCAGTTTTAATAAACTGATCAAATAATTATATTTCGCATTAGATAATTGTTGTTTAGCATTATAAAGTGTCGTCGTTGCAGATAACACATCAACGATGGTACGTGTTCCAACTTTATAGCCTGATTCAGTCGCATCTAATGAAGTCTTTGCAGAGACAACGGTTTGTTGATAAGCTTTAATTGAACTAATTGCTGCCGAAATATCATTATAAGAAGAACGGACTAAATTAACTGTGCTACGATTTGCACTTTCTAATTTTTGGCTGTAATCCACGTAATTATATTGTGCCTGTTTTACTTGTGAATGTGTCGCACCACCAGCAAAGATAGGTAATTCCAAGTTTAACGAAATTGAATTGGAGCCATTAATTCTATCATTATTAGGCATACTAGCAGGATTAACATTGTCACCGTAATATTTATTGCGGTTTAAACCCGATGAAGCTTTAACGGATAATGTCGGCATATGACCTGACTCCGCTAAACGTATTTGCTCTTTGGCCATATCTTGCGCTAATTTTGCCGTTAATAAAGTTAAATTGGTCGACTCAGCTTGCTGTAATAATTTATCGATATGTGCTGGCTGTGTTGTTTTAAATGTACTGGTATCAATGGTGGCTAAATTGGCATAAAAACGCCCCGTCACCTGCCGTAAGTTTTCTAAGTTATTGTTTAACATATTATGCGCAGAAATTAACTGAGCAATAGTTTGATCGTAATTAGCTTTTACATTTTGCACATCGGTAATAGCGACTAATCCAACCCGATGTTTTTGTTGGGTTTGATCCAATTGGCGATAAAAAGCTTTTTTCTGAGCTTGTAAAAAACCTAAAGCATCTATTGATTTTAAAACTTCGAAATAAGCCGTAGCACTATTTAAAATAAGTTGCTGTTCTTGTGCTTGATAAGCAATATCTTGTATAGAGGCTTGCTTTTTGGTGATATCAAGCTGTTTCCAGGAAGCAAAATTAAATAACGTTTGTGATAAAACAACATTTAAATTGCCTGTTTTGGCATTTTGATCTTTACTTAATCTTTCACCATAATTAATACCGTATGAACCAGCTAGACCAAGTTGTGGTAAGAGACTTGCCCGTGAACCAGAAATTGCGGCATAAGCTTTGTCTCGTTGTGCTGCGGCACTAAATAGGTCAGGATTGTTTGATTTTGCTTGTTCATAAACCTCAATTAAATTTTCTGCGGCGGCATATTGGCAGAAACATAATCCGATAAGAAGGGGTAATAATTTTTTCATGAATCTTTCCTTTGATATTATCAAACTGTTACAATTCAATTAGCGAATTTTCCGATTTTATCAGATTATTGGCATATATACAGCTTGCTTTAAAACTATCAGCACTTTTTATTCAATTTTAATACTTTATTTAGGAAAAAATATGAAAATAAAAAATGAATTGCCAATCACATTCGCAAAGAAAGATGTTATCGATTTAACTAAAAAAACGGTCTACAAAGGTTTCTTCTCATTGCTTGAGTACCGTTTCCGATATCGTAAATTTGATGGTTCAATTAGCCAAGAAGTTTCACGTGAAATTCTTGAACGGGGGCAAGCGGTGGTATTGCTTGCTTATGACATTAAACGTGATGCGGTCGTGATGATTGAGCAACTACGTATTGCCGCTATAGAAACTGAACAATCACCATGGTTATTAGAATTAGTCGCCGGCATGGTTGATCACCAAGGTGAAAGTTTAGAACAGGTCGCGCGCCGTGAAGCGATGGAAGAGGCAGGCGTTACCATTGGACGTATTAAGCCTATTATGAGTTATTTAGCCAGCCCAGGCGGATTAACAGAAAAATTGCATGTTTTTGTCGGTGAAGTGGATGCAAGTAGTGCTAAAGGGATCCATGGTCTTGCTGAAGAGAATGAAGATATCAAAGTACATGTCATTAGCCGTGAACAAGCTTATTATTGGGTTGAAAATGGAATAATCAATAATGCAGCCTCGATCATTGCTATACAATGGTTACAATTGCATTATCAACAATTGCAACACGAATGGGATAATGGTTAACTATTCGCAGTTTGGAGTAATCTTATCTTTACTGTTTTAACAGCGACAAAATAGAATCATGAAAATTTAACTCGTTTGTCGCTAAATATACATCGTGACAACTTTCTTGTGAAATGTCATTGCATTATTAGTCTTTCCAAATAATATGGCACAGTTTCTGTGACTTATCGCGACTTAGCAAAACTCGTGCGAATACATTATTGATATGATCGCTATTATCCGCTAAACCAATAAGAACTTCGGCGTATAATTCTTGATTCGTTAGATCTATATCAGGTTGATGTTGTTGCCAAATTTCAAGATCGGGGGTATATAATTCAGCCGCGCCAATATCTTCAAACTGTAGATTAAATAATATAATATCAGCGCTATCAAGATTATCTGAAGCTAACTCTAAAAAAATATCATAAGCAGTATCAATGATTTCATCATCAGTTAATGTTGCCATCGTAGTTAAATCAAGGGTAGTCATAATGGATCCAGTATTTATAATAAAGGTGAAAAAAAGTAAAATAGCCGTTCGGCAATATGTTGCCAAAAAGGGCGTTGCAACCAGAAATCTTTATTGATTTCTACCGATTGCGTTAAATATTCATTTAATAGTTTTTTTATTTGTTGGCCAAAATGGTTATTATCAATCACGGTAGTAATTTCAAAATTAAGCCATAAACTTCTCATATCAAGATTCACAGTACCAATCAAAGTCAGTTGCTCATCAATCAGTACACTTTTAGTGTGTAATAGATTATGTTGAAATTCAAAAATCTTGACCCCAGCTTCTAAAAGTTCCGTAAAAAAAGCTCGGCTAGCCCATTTTACCATCAGTGAATCATTATGTTGCGGCACAATGATCACGACCTCCACGCCGCGTAAGGCGGCAGTGCATAGCGCTTGTAATATCATATCACTGGGTACAAAGTAGGGGGTAGTAATAATAATTTGTTGTTGAGCTGCGTATATGGCGGTCAATAATACTTGATGTATCATATCATCGGTATAGCCAGGACCCGATGCAATAACTTGCAAAATATGATCTTTTTCTTGAGGTAAGGTAGAAAAGTCGGGAATGTTAGGTAATGCTATGCGTTTTCCCGTTTCTAGTTGCCAGTCGCTGGCAAAAATAATATCCATGAGGGTAGTGATTGGTCCATTCATTCGAATCATTACATCTATCCATATGCCAACATCTTTATCTTGCTTAAAATAGCGAGGATCAACGATATTCATACTGCCAGTATAAGAAATATGATTATCAATCATGATCATTTTTCTATGTTGTCTTAAATCTAAACGTCGAAAAATAAATCGTAAAAGATGGACTTTTAGTACTTCAATAATTTCAATATTAGCGGCCTTCATCGCTAAACAGTGAGGACTATGGAAAAAACGCCGGCTACCCGCAGAATCAAGCATGATGCGACATTGCACACCGCGATTCGCTGCGCGAATGAGTGCTAAAGCTAATTGATCAGCTTTACCCCCTTCATTCCAAATATAAAATACCATTTCGATATTAGATGTCGCGGCGTCTACATCCGCGATAAGGCGATCAAATACTTGCTCGGCAGAAGTTAATAATTCAATTTGATTGCCGCAAAAACCATCGAGCGTCGTTTGACTCTTGCATAAATTAAAAATGGGCTTAGCAACTTGGCTTACATGGTGGGTAAAAATTTTTGAATAATTTCGAAGCTGTTGTATAAACTGTTTGATATCTAAGCGTAAAGATTGAGCACGATGAGTTCGCATTTTTCCTAGATGAACTTCGCCGATCAGAAGATATAAAATGGTTCCAAGAATAGGGACAATATAGATGATAAGTAACCACGACACGACATAAGTCGCTGGTCGACGTCGAGTAACAATACGTAAAGTCGTGCTAACGACCATCAACCAATAAAGAAAAAAGATTAACGAACTAAGTAATGTATACAATGAACCGAGCGATATATTCATTATAAGTAACAATCATCTGTTTTACATTGAGCAATTTCATCAGCATTAAGATTTTGATATTGTGCAGGTAATGGCTTTGGGGTGAAATGCTTATCAACGGCAACATATGTAAACACGGCTTGGGTTATGCAGTACTTTTCGCCGATATTAGAGTAATCGGTCACTTTTTTGACCCAGACTTCAATTTCAATAGTTAATGATGTTCTACCTGTTTTTAAACAACGCGCATAACAACAAACAACATCACCAACCATGGCTGGTTTTAAGAATGTAATACTACTGACATTAACGGTGACAACGCGCCCTTTGGCGATCTCTTTGGCTAAGATAGCGCCACCTAAATCCATTTGCGACATAATCCAGCCACCAAAAATATGACCATAAGCATTCGTATCTGCTGGCATGGCTAAGGTTCTTAATACCAGTTCACCGCTTGGTTGCTGTTTTTCTATCTTTTTCATATGAGATCCTTATGACTCTAATTTTTCTACCTTATTGATATTTTTATACATATAAATACCTGATATAACACTAATCGCTAAGGTTAAACTAGGTAAAATAAATACTTTAAATGTTACCCAAAATTGTTCTGACATAAAATAAGTAATATAAAGATTAGCCATCGCACAGGCTAAAAAGAAGATAGCCCAAACAATATTGAGTCTATGCCATACTAAATTATCGAGTTCAACACTTTTAGCTAATATATTTTGTAAAAGTGGCTTTTTAAATACCAGTTGACTAGTGAATAATACGACAGAAAAAAGGAGATAAATAATGGTGACTTTCCACTTAATAAAAGCGGCGTTATGGAAATAGAGCGTCATGGCACCAAAAATGATAATCATCAAATAAGTAAATAAAGCCATTTTTTCTATTTTTTTATATATCATCCAATTAATGATAAATGCAACAGTTGATGTCATCATTAATGCGCTGATACCTACATAAATATCATACATCTTAAATAAAATAAAAAAGATAATTAAAGGAATAAATTCAAGGAGTTGTTTCATAAATATCCAATCCTAATTGAGCTAACTAAACCTAATCTTAGTGTTTCGTATCATATTGCCTTATTAATACCAAAGACGGCCACTATTTTTTCGTATGTAAGTTCAAATTATTTTTACAATCCCCGCCAGAACAATGGCCATAAAGATATAAACTATGATTGGTTAGATTTATGCCGTGTTTTTCAGCAATTTCTCTTTGCCGCTGCTCAATGATTTCATCTCGGAATTCAAACACCTCTCCACAGTCTAAACAAATTAAATGATCATGATGTTTTTGATGAGAAAGTTCAAAAACGGCTTTGCCACCTTCAAAGTTATGTCGAGTAACAATACCAGCATCATCGAATTGATTAAGTACACGATAAACTGTCGCTAATCCGATCTCCTCCCCCATCTCTAATAACTTTTTGTAGAGATCTTCAGCAGTGATGTGTTGATATTTAGGATCTTGCAATAACTCTAAGATTCTTAATCTAGGTAAAGTGATTTTTAATCCCGCTTTTTTTAGGGCTAAGTTATTGTCAGTCATAAATATTCTCTATTTTCAAATGGTAAATTTAGCCCATTATAAGATTATTATGATAAAAAATAAATCGATTATTATGATGGAAAAAATCAATATTAGAATAAGCTTGAATGCGATAAAAAGGGAAATTTGCTATAAATTAAGCTGAATTAAATTATATGTTACGATAATACATAAAGTAAAATCGTAACATTATAAAAGATGGGCTAAAGATTAAAGCCCCATCTCACCAGAAACTTGTTCAACCCAAAGTTTAACTCGCTCATTAGTTAGTTCAGGTTGACGATCTTCATCAATGGCTAAACCCACAAAATGGTTATCATCTACTAAGCTTTTTGACGCTTCAAATTGGTAACCTTCGGTAGACCAGTGCCCAACTATATTTGCATCTTTTGCTAATAATAGATCACGTAAAGTACCCATTGCATCACAAAAGTATTCGCTATAATCTTCTTGATCTCCACAACCAAAAATAGCCACCATTTTATTAGAAAAATCAATATTTTCTAATGAAGGATAAAAATCTTCCCAATCGCACTGAGATTCGCCATAGTACCAAGTTGGAATACCAAAAAATAGATATTGATACTGTTGTATATCTTGTTCTGTACTTTTTGCAATATCGTGGACTTGAGCTACGTCATTACCTAAATGCTGATGAATGAGTTTTGCTACATTTTCCGTATTCCCAGTGTCGCTGCCAAAAAAAATGCCGATTTTAGCCATCATTATGCGTCCTATTTTAATTACTTATTAAAAATAAAGTTAAGTATAACATTGCTTTTTATTATGCTTCAATAATTCTCATTTATCTGCTACACAATTAGTAAATATTCAATTAAACTGAGATGGTCTTTCACACAAAAGATGTGTACTTTACCGACTTAAAAAACAATGAAAAATGGACCTTTAAATTATGAATTTGCACGAATATCAATCTAAACAATTATTTAAACAGTATGGATTACCTGTTCCTGCAGGGTATGTTTGCCATTCTATTGATGAAGTTAATGAAACAATTAAACGTATCGCGTCTTGCTCTAGCTCCTCGAATTGGGTAGCAAAGTGTCAGGTTCATGCCGGTGGTCGTGGCAAAGCAGGTGGCGTCATTTGTACTAATAATAACCAACAGATCGTGGATTTTGCAGAGAAATGGTTAGGGCAATATCTAGTTACTTATCAAACAAACAGGTCTGGTCAACGTGTTAATCAAATTTTGATTGAACAAGCTTATGAAATAAAAAAAGAGTTGTATATTGGTGCTGTCGTCGATAGAGCCTCACAACGCGTGGTGATTATGGCTTCAACCGAAGGGGGAATGGATATTGAAACAGTTGCCAATAAAACACCTGAACGAATTTATAAGGTGGCGCTTGATCCATTAACCGGTCCAAGTGCATATCAAGGTCGTGAACTTGCATTTAAATTAGGTTTATCAGGAAAACAGATCAATACTTTTACCCAGCTATTTCTTGGATTTGCAAAGTTATTTTTAGATAAAGATATCGCCTTAGCGGAAATCAATCCACTAGTGATCACTACCGATAATAAGTTAGTCTGTTTAGATGCGAAAATAGTACTCGATGATAATGCACTTTTTAGACACCCTGATTTAGTGGCTTTACGTGATCCAACACAGGAAGATAAACTTGAATCATTAGCCGCTGACCAAGGTCTTAGTTATGTATCACTTGATGGTAATATCGGTTGTATGGTAAATGGCGCTGGATTGGCTATGGCAACCATGGACATGATTAAATTATATGGTGCTGAACCCGCTAACTTTTTGGATGTTGGTGGTGGAACCACTAAACAGCGAGTAACGGAAGCATTTAAATTGATCATTTCCCATAATAAAGTTAAAGCGATATTAGTTAATATCTTTGGTGGTATTGTAAGATGTGATTTAATTGCTGAAGGTATTATCGCTGCGGTTAAAGAAATCGGTCTAACTATTCCTGTTGTAGTTCGTTTGGAAGGAAATAACGCCGAGCTTGCGCGACAAATATTGTCTGACAGTCAATTGCAAATTATCACTGCGACAAGTTTAGATGATGCCGCACAAAAAATAGCTAAAGCGGCTAATTAGTATAATAAGTAAGGAAAGATAATCATGGCCATTTTGATAGATAAAAATACTAAAGTCATTTGTCAAGGTTTTACTGGCAGCCAAGGTACCTTCCATTCAGAACAAGCGCTTGCTTATGGAACTAAATTGGTAGGTGGTGTGACACCAGGTAAGGGCGGGACAACCCATCTAGGGCTACCTGTTTTTAATACCGTTAAAGAAGCCATTGACGCAACGGGTGCTACCGCAACGGTCATTTACGTTCCCGCTGCTTTTGGTAAAGATGCTATTTTAGAAGCGATTGATGCGGGAATTCAATTAATTATATGTATAACTGAAGGAATTCCAACGCTTGATATGTTAATCGTTAAGGAAAAATTATCATTAACCGATACAATTATGATTGGACCTAATTGTCCCGGTATTATCGTACCTGAACAATGTAAAATAGGTATTATGCCTGGTAATATTCATCTAGCGGGGAAAGTCGGTATCGTTTCTCGATCTGGGACGTTAACCTATGAAGCCGTGAAACAAACAACGGATGCTGGTTTAGGGCAATCAACATGCATTGGTATTGGCGGTGATGCGATTACAGGATCCGATTTTATCACTATGTTACAACTGTTTGAACATGATCCCGATACCGAAGCGATTGTCATGATTGGCGAAATTGGCGGAAATGCCGAAGAGCAAGCGGCAAATTATATCAAACAATTTGTGACGAAACCTGTTATTGGTTACATTGCCGGAGTTACCGCTCCGACCGGCAAAAGAATGGGCCATGCAGGTGCTATTATTGCTGGTGGTAAAGGAACGGCAGATGAAAAACGTAAAGTGTTAGAGGCCGCGGGTGTTATTGTTGTTTCCAGTTTAAGCAATATTGGTGATATGGTTAGAAAACAACTTGGCTATTAATCATTTGAATTTTTGACAAACTTTACAAAATTGTAATTCTGTACAATACTATTGTTAATTTTTTTAGTAATTAAACTATATTTTTTAAATAATAAAACGAATTAATTTACCTTGCAAAATAACTGATTCTAGCCTTTTGAAGGGAAATTAATAGCGTGAATTTGATTCCTAGAATAGGAATGGGGAGTTAAAATGTTGGATGTCATTGAATTGTCGAGGTTACAATTTGCTCTAACAGCTATGTATCATTTTATCTTTGTCCCATTAACGCTGGGTTTAGCGTTTTTGTTAGCAATTATGGAAACGGTATACGTTGTTAGTGGTAAACAAATTTATAAAGATATGGTTAAATTCTGGAGCAAGTTATTTGCGGTTAATTTTGCTCTAGGTATTGCTACCGGTCTTACAATGGAGTTTCAGTTTGGTACAAATTGGTCATATTATTCCCATTATGTGGGGGACATTTTTGGTGCGCCACTTGCTATCGAAGCATTAATGGCGTTCTTCCTTGAATCCACTTTCGTGGGGATGTTCTTTTTTGGATGGGATAGGCTCAGCAAAGGCAAACACTTAATGGTAACTTGGTTAGTTGCTTTCGGTTCTAACTTATCGGCTTTATGGATCTTAGTTGCCAATGGTTGGATGCAATTTCCGATCGGATCTGAGTTTAATTATATAACCATGCGTATGGAAATGACCAACTTTTTCGATCTGATTTTAAATTCAGTCGCCCAATATAAGTTTGTGCATACCGTAACCGCAGGTTATGTGACTGGTTCAATATTTGTACTTGGTATTAGTTCTTATTATTTATTAAAAGGACGAGATATCGAATTTGCTAAACGATCTTTTGCTGTTGCATCGGTCTTTGGCTTATGCTCTTGTATTACCTTAATTTTTATGGGAGATGAGGCCGGTCACGAAATGACAACCGTGCAACCTGTAAAATTAGCGGCGATTGAAGCTGAATGGGAAACCCATCCTGCGCCAGCGCCATTTGTGGCAGTCAGTATTCCAGATCAAAAAGAGATGCGTAATAAATATGCTGTGGAAATTCCTTATCTTATGGGAATTATTACCACGCGTTCATTAGATACACAGGTGATGGGTATCAAGGATATTATGAAATTAAATGAGCGCCGTATACGTAGTGGTATGATTGCTTATGAAAATCTGGAAAAAATCAAAAAAGGCGATACAGATCCAAACGTTGTCCAACTATTTGAAAAACATAAAAGTGATCTAGGTTATGGTTTATTACTTGATCGTTTTGTTCGTCAAGATAATTTATCTATTGAACAAGCGCAAGAGTCCCATATCCAATCCGCAGTAAACGACTCTATTCCTGAAGTCTTTCCTCTATATTGGTCTTTCCGTATTATGGTCGGTTTAGGATTCTTAATGTTGATCGGTATAACGGCCGCAGTATGGGCGACATTCAAAGAGAAAATAATAAAATTACGTTGGTTACAAGGTCTATTATTAATCAGTATTCCATTCCCTTGGATTGCTTGCGAATGTGGATGGTTTGTCGCTGAATATGGTCGTCAACCATGGGCAATTCAGGATATTTTGCCAACTGGCGTTGCTAATTCTTCATTAACGACTGGCGATATATTGTTCTCCATGATTTTGATCTGTGGATTATATACACTATTTTTAATCGCTGAACTGTTCTTGATGTTTAAATTTGCCCGTCTGGGGCCGAGCAGCCTAAGAACGGGTCGTTATCATTTTGAACAAAATCGAGCAACAAATTAATAAGGCAAAAAGGAGTATATACAATGTTTGATTATGAAGTTTTACGCTTTATATGGTGGGTATTGATTAGTGTCTTATTAATTGGTTTTACAATTACTGATGGTTTTGATATGGGGGTAGGTATTCTATCTCCATTTATTGGTAAAACTGACAATGAACACCGCATAATGATTAATACTGTTGCACCGCATTGGGATGGAAACCAAGTATGGTTAATTACGGCAGGTGGGGCATTATTTGCAGCATGGCCTAGAGTCTATTCTGCTGCTTTTTCAGGATTCTACATCGCCATGATTTTGGTACTTTGTGCTTTGTTTTTTAGACCATTAGCATTTGATTATCGTTCAAAATTAGAAGGAAAATGGCGTACAATGTGGGATTGGGGACTATTTGTTGGTAGTTTTGTGCCTGCTTTAGTCTTTGGTGTCGCGTTTGGTAATTTACTGCAAGGTGTTCCTCTACATGTTGACCATTTATCAAGAGTTAGCTATCAAGGTAATTTCTTTGGGTTACTTAATCCATTTGCTCTGTTAACAGGTATTGTCAGCCTAACTCTAATTATTAGTCAAGGTGGGGCATGGCTGCAAATGAAAACCAGAGATGAATTATATTTCCGAGCACGTAAAGCAACACAAATCTCCGCATTCATCATGATGATCGCCTTTATTATCGCAGGAGTATGGGTGATTTTTGGTCTGGATGGTTATGCAATTAAAGGAACCATTGATCATTTTGGACCCTCTATTTCATTCAATAAAACGGTTGAAGTAGGTACGTCTTGGTTAACAAATTTCCATCAAATGCCAATTTTATGGGGCATTCCGTTACTAGGTACTGTTTTCCCACTATTTACCATCTTATTCTCAGCAAAAGATAAAAGTGGTTTAGTTTTTTTAAGTTCTTCACTAACTATCGTTTGTGTACTATTAACATTTGCAGTAACAACCTTTCCGTTTATTATGCCTTCAAGTATTATGCCTGATGCAAGCCTCACTATTTGGGATGCAACAGCAAGCTATAATACGTTAACGGTGATGACTTGGGTGGCGATGATTTTCGTTCCAATTGTACTCTCTTACACGATTTGGTGTTATGTGAAAATGTTTGGTCGCTTAGACAAAAGCTATATTGAAGATAACAAACATTCAGTATACTAATTAATTGAAGAGGAAGAGTTGTTATGTGGTATTTACTTTGGTTTGTTGGTGTATTATTAGCTTGTAGTCTAGCGGTTTTAACTGGACTTTGGATTGATAAAAAAAGCGATGATAAGCCATCACAATAATATTTTAAACTAACATAATATAAATACGCACTTAGTTTAGTGCGTATTTTTTTAATTAAATAAAGATTAATTTAATAGGTCATTTAACCTTTTTACTAGCGTAGATAACGTAAATAGCGTATTTTGGAATGGTCATTAGCTTGTTTTATATCCATTTATTTGGTTTGGAACAATTTATCATCGAATTCTTGATATTTTTCTTAACGAATCTAACTTTGTTAAGTTAAAATAAAATTATTGAAAAATAGTTGGATAATAGTGTGAAAGAGTTTAATTGGCAGGTAAGAGTATACTATGAAGATACCGATGCTGGAGGCGTCGTATATCACGCTCGTTATTTAGCTTTTTATGAACGGGCAAGAACAGAAATGTTAAGGCAAATAGGAATATCACAAGATCAATTATTAAAGCAAAATATTGCTTTTGTGGTTAAACATATGGATATTAATTATATTTCTGCTGCAAGATTGGACGACTTGCTTACCGTTAAGTGTGAAATCGTATCAGTAAAAAAAGCTTCTATAATGTTTAAGCAGACTTTAATTAATCAAGATAATAAAATGGTTGGGCAGGCAAATGTATTAATTGCTTGCGTCAATATGTTGAAAATGAAGCCGATAGCGCTTCCAGAAATGATAACTATGGAGTTTATGTAAGTGGAAATAAATATTATTGATCTGTTTTTAAAAGCTGGGGTATTAGTTCAAGCTGTTATGGTGATATTATTGATTTTTTCCATCATTTCTTGGGCAATTATTATTCAAAAAACATGTTTGCTAAAACAAACGGAAAAGCAAATTACTGCGTTTGATGAAAAATTCTGGGGGGCTGAAGAGCTAGGCCAATTATATGAAGAGTGTGCTCAAAATAAAGATACGATTTCAGGTACTGAACAAATCTTCTATTCTGGATTTAACGAATTTACACGGCTATATAAAATTAACACAGATATGCCTGATGCTGCACTTGAAGGTGCTACTAGAGCAATGCGTTTAGCTTCTAATCGCGAGTTAGATGCGATTGAAACGCATATCCCTTTTTTAGGTACAGTAGGATCGATAAGCCCTTATATCGGATTATTTGGAACCGTATGGGGAATTATGCATGCTTTTATTGCATTAGGATCGGCAAAACAAGCAACTTTACAAATGGTTGCTCCAGGTATTGCTGAAGCGCTAATTACTACCGCCATCGGTCTGTTTGCTGCTATTCCTGCGGTGATGGCTTATAGCCGTTTAAATGTTAAGTTAGGTCGAATTGATCAGAATTATCAAAACTTCATTGATGAATTTACCGCAATTCTTCAACGTCAAGCTATGACTGTAAGGAAATGATTTTATGAGCCGTCGCAATCAACGTTACTCAACTAAAGCAGAGATTAATATTGTTCCCTTATTGGATGTATTATTGGTGTTAGTATTGATCTTTATGGCAACGGCACCGATTATTAGCCAAAGTGTTGAAGTTGATCTGCCTGAAACTGCCCAATCTAAATCTGTATCCGTTTCTGAGCATAAACCGATCATTGTTGAAGTCTCCAATATTGGGGTATATACGTTGGTGATAGAACAACATCGTCAAACTGATTTACCACAAGAATTAATGGTTGAAGAAATAAAAGAACAATTAATGAAAAATGAAAATGCGATATTTCTCGTTGGTGGGGCAAAAACGGTGCCTTATGAAGAAATTATTAAAGCATTAAATCTATTACAAAGTGCGGGTGTAAAATCTGTAGGATTAATGACACAACCAATATAGCCTCCTATTGTGCTTAGAAGCAGTAAGGGGCTTCATCTATTTTATAGATGTTTTTGGGATTTCATCGTAATTAGATTATAGCATTTCATCCATAACGGGATGATATATCGGTTTCAATTTAAATCAACGTGACTAGAGTATATGTCAATTAAAAATAATTTAAACTTAAGATTATCGGTCATTCTTTCACTCATTTTGCATATCATTCTTTTGGTTGTTATCTGTGCGAGCGCAGTTACTAATATGATATTAAATTCAGGTGATAATGGTAATACTGTCGATGCAATAATGGTTGATCCAAAAGTGATTTCTGAGCAATATCTTAGACAGCAATCACAACAAAAAGCAATTCAAGAGCTTGAAACTCAACGAGAACAGCAAGCACAACAACGTGATCGTGAATTACGCCAAAAACAAGCTGAAGAACAACAACGCCTAAAAGAGCTTGAACGAGAAAGGTTAGCATCTTTAAAAACAAAACAGAAAGAAACCGAAGCGGCAAAACAGGCAGAACAAGCTAAATTACGAGCCGAACAAGAAGCAGCGAAAACAAAAGCGCGTTTAGAAGAAGAAAAAAATCAAGCGCTATTAGCCAAACAAAAAGCGATTGAAGAAGCTGAAAAAGCAAAGCTTGAGGCGAAACAACTCCAAGAAAAAGCCGAGAAAGCGGCAAAATTAGAAGCAGAGAAGCAAAAACAACGTGAAGAAGCGGCAAAATTAGAAGCAGAGAAGCAAAAACAGCGTGAAGAAGCAGCTAAAATAGAAGCAGAAAAACAGAAACAGCGCGAAGAAGCTGAACGTTTGAAAGCAGAACAAGAAAAGCAAAAACAGTTAGCTGAGAAGAAAAAACAAGAAGAGCAATTAAAAGAGCAACAGAGCCTTGATGATATTCTTGGTGATCTGACGTCATCCAAACCAAAAATACAAAAAGGTGCCTCAAGTGAGGAAATTGATAAATTTAAGACCTTGGTACATAATGCCATAGCCAGTAAATTTATTAATTCTAAAACTTATCGTGGTAAAAACTGTATAATAAAAATTATGATTGCACGTGATGGCTTAATACTTGATGTCTCAACAGGTAAAGGTGATCCTGTATTGTGTCGCGAAGCCATGGCAGTAACCAAAAAAGCCACGATGCCAAAACCGTCTAGTGATGCACTTTATCAGCAAGTTAAAAACGTTACTATCGACTTCAGACCAAAATAATTATTAGTGTTGATAATAAAAAATTATAATTAATAAAATAAAAATAGATTAACTACTTGAGTATAAACGATTTTTATTAGTGATAAGTAAAATTTCAGTAAAAACAAATTTATCTTATTTTAGGTAGCATTCGGACTAATAAAATAAGTTATAATAGTTGGTAATTTAATCAAAGATAACCTGTTTCTATTTTGAGTCTAGAAATATGCAACAGATGATAAAGGTGTATTACAATGTTTAAATTTATATATCGGCTATTTATTGGCTATATATTATTTTCAATGAGTTTATGTCATGCTGATGTACAGATAGTAATTACAGATGGTATAGATTCTGCCAAACCAATTGCTGTGGTACCATTCACATGGAATGGTACTGGTAAGATGCCACAAAAAATTGAAAATATTATAGCTTCTGATTTACGTAACAGTGGTAAATTCAATCCTATTAGTGTAGATAGAATGCCCGAGCGCCCAGAAAATGCATCGGCTATCAATGCTAAAAGTTGGACTGCATTGGGTATTGATGCGGTCGTTATCGGTAAAGTTCAACCAGGCAATGATGGTCAATATTTAATTAGCTATCAATTAGTTGATACCATAAATACCCCAGGGGCTATTTTGGCTGAAAATCAATATTCGGTCACTGAACGTTGGTTACGTTATGCTGGTCATACGGCAAGTGATGAGATATTTGAATCGTTAACTGGTATTAAGGGCGCTTTTCGCACTCGTATAGCCTATGTAGTAAAAACAAACAGTGGCAATTTTTCACATGAATTGAGAGTATCTGATTATGATGGTTATGATCAGATAATTATTCACCGCTCGACAGAACCATTAATGTCACCCACATGGTCACCAGATGGCAAAAAAATTGTTTATGTCACCTTTGAAGGTGGACGATCATCTTTAGTCATGAAAACATTAGAAACAGGCGAGAGAGAAACGTTGACGGCGTTTCCACAGCATAACGGCGCCCCCGCATTTTCACCTGATGGTTCAAAACTAGCTTTTGTGCTTTCCAAAGATGGAAGTTTAAATCTCTATGTTATGGATCTTAAAACAAGAAAAATTAATAAAGTTACCTCTGGGCGTAGTAATGATACTGAGCCTTCTTGGATGCCAGATAATGAAACATTAGTCTTTACATCTGATCAGGCAGGTCGTCCACAATTGTACACAGTAAATATTAATAGTGGCATTACCCAACGTTTAACTTGGGATGGTAAACAAAATCAAAACCCGAGTGTTTCACCAGATGGTAAATTTGTTACTATGATCACTACATTGCCTAATGGGCAATTTATCAATCGATATAATTTTGATACAGGTAGCTACCAAATTCTGACAGATACATTTTTAGATGAAACCCCTAGTATTTCACCAAATAGTACTATGATTATTTATAGCTCGACGGAGGGCTTAGGTTCTATTTTAAATTTAGTTTCTGCTGATGGCCGATTTAAAGCAAAATTACCTGCAACGGATGGACAAGTTAAATTTCCTGCTTGGTCTCCCTATTTGTAAGTAATTTTTCATATTAAATTTTAAAATCATTAACAAAAGGAGTAAATTATGCAACTTTCTAAGTTAGCAAAAGGATTAATGTTATCATTACCTATAATAGCAATAACAGCATGTTCATCAACAAAAAATGATCATTATAACGATACAGCGACAACAACAACCTCTACGTCAGTAACAACAGCTCAGACAAGTGCACAGTTGCAACAGTTACAACAGCAAAATACCGTTTATTTTGATTTTGATAAATACAATATTAAAGCCGATTATGCGACTCAGTTAGATGGTCATGCGGCCTTTTTACGTGCAAATCCATCATTTACTATAGTAATTGAAGGTCATGCTGATGAAAGAGGGACGCCTGAATATAATATTGCTTTAGGTGAGCGTCGCGCAAATGCAGTTAAAGCTTATTTACAAGGACGTGGTGTAGCATCATCACAAATTTCAATCGTATCTTATGGCAAAGAAAAACCACTTGTTCTAGGTCATAATGAAGCGGCTTATTCTAAAAACCGCCGTGCAGTGATTGTTTATTAATTTTTTATCGTTGATCAGCTACTATTATTAAAAGATAGTAGCTGATATCTACGCTATTTTACCACTAAAATTCTTGATCTTATTGTAAGCACGGTTTTTCTTACAAGCAGAGATATTCGTTATGTATAAAAAGTTAAGTATTATTTGCATTCTTCTTTCTAGCTCATTTCTAGCCAATGCCGCATCATCATCTGAGTTAGAGCAAATCGTCACCGCTCAAGGTCAATTACTCACTCAATATCAACAACAACTTATCGATTTACAAAATGAGGTTGATGTTCTAAGAGGACAGTTGCAAGAGACCAGCTATAAGTTAGAGCAGACGATTGAACGTCAAAAAAGTATCCTAAAACAGTCACAAACTGAGCTAACCAGTCAAAAATCAACTAGTTCGAAAACAACGTCATCACTAACTAATAATAAATCATCACAAAATGTAGCCACCCAAAATAATTCCGATACTTTAGTCGATTGGAGTCCTTCTGGTACGGATAAAGTTGATTATAATTATATTATAGGATTTGTATTAAAAGGTAAGGAACCTAAAAATGCGATCATTGCCTTTCAACAATTTATAAAACAGTATCCTAAGTCAAATTATCAGGCAAATGCTAATTATTGGTTAGGTCAGCTTAATTATAACCAGAATAAAAAGGATGATGCCTCTTACTATTTTGCTTATGTGGTTAAAAACTATCCTAATGACTCAAGAGCAGCCGAATCTATGTATAAAATCGGACTCATCTTATTAGAAACGGGTAAAAAAGATAAAGCGAAAACAGTATTTAATCAAGTCATATCAAAATATCCTACTAATGCGAATATTGTTGAACAAGCTAAACAAAAATTAGCCGGATTGTAGTATTTTTGATTTAATTGCTTAAACATCAATCGCTTGACTTTAATTTTTAAAAAAAAGGGTTGCACTAAAAAAAAATTCCAGTATTATAGCAACCCATAGTCACTTGTGATTAACTCTTCGTCGGGTCGTTAGCTCAGTCGGTAGAGCAGCGGACTTTTAATCCGTTGGTCGAAGGTTCGAATCCTTCACGACCCACCATCCTTGTTATCAATTTCTTTTTTTAATTTCTTTTTATTACATACTTTTATAGTTATAATAAACTAAATTTAACATATACTTATAAGATTTTTTATCTTTTCTATATACATAATAAACGCTATAAATATTGCTTTTATTTTGTATTTTTGAGCGTTCTTACTACATGCTGTGTTACATAGATAATATAAATGAAAGATTAGTTCAATTAGCCCATTTACGTCGACAAAGGGCTTTAGTTGGTATGCCTAATAATTATCAACAGGTATTTAAATTGTTACCCCTGCTATTTCATTACAATTATCCAAGTTTACCTGGTTATATAGAAGATAATGAAATATACGGTATTGATGATTTTGAACCCGATCAGGCGCTAGTCAAATTTGCTGAGCAATATTACCAAATCGCTTTATGTCAGCCGAATTCCTCTCCTAGGATTGCCGCACTCTATTCGATGGGAAGTACATGCTCATTGGGACAAACTATCAATTCTGATCTCGATATTTGGGTTTGTATACAGAATCCATTATCTAAAGCTGAAAAAGCAACATTACAATCTAAATGTTCACTCATTGAAAATTGGGCTAGGCAACTTGGCGTTGCACTCTCGTTATTTATTGTTGACGTTAATCGTTTTCGAAATAATTATCATGATTGTTTAATGGGTGATAATTGTGGTTCGACACAGCATATGCTATTGCTTGAAGAGTTTTATCGCACTTCAAATGTTATAGCGGGTAAATTACTTTTATGGTTTCGTATTCCATTAGATTTAACAATTAATGGTATTCAATATGCATCTTATGAGCAATGTATTGATGCTTTAGTTAATGAGAAGGTGATTGATCGTAATGATTGGCTTGATTTTGGTCCATTACAGTCCCTGTCTGCAGAAGAATATTTTGGTGCTAGCTTATGGCAATTATATAAAAGTATTGATTCACCTTATAAAGCGGTCTTAAAATCAATTTTACTGGAAGCCTATTTTTGGGAATATCCAAATAGTTATTTTATTGCCTCTGAAATCAAACAGCTGATTCATCAAAATAAAACAGACTATTTTGATTTCGATCCTTATTACATGTTATTAGAAAAAGTCACCCACTATTTGATAGCGATTGGTGATGAAGAGCGCTTAGAACTTGCAAGGCAATGTTTTTATATAAAAATTGAGGCAAAACTTTCGGTTAAGACCGCCAATCCGACTTGGCGACATGATATTTTACATAAATTAGTGAAATCGTGGGGATGGAATAGTGAAAAACTTATTCATCTTGATCATTGTCATTCTTGGAAGATTACTGACGTTTGTCAGGCAAATGATCAATTACTAAATACCATGATGACAAGTTATCGCAATTTATTAAACGTTGGGCGACGAAATAACCTTGAAGCGCAAATTAGCCCACGTGATTTAGCCATTTTGACTCGTAAGTTATACGCTACTTATGAAGTCTTACCGGGTAAGGTATCGATTATCAATCCAAATATATCGATTGAACGGGGAGAGCAAGCATTAACTTTTATTCATGTAAGCCAAGATAGAGTAAATCGAGCTGGATGGTATATTTATAACAAAGAGTTAACAACTAAATATAATTCAGGTGGTAAATATCTTGAGTTTAGTCCAAACTTATTAAAATTAGTAGCTTGGAGTTATTTTAATAAGTTAATCACCAATAAGACAAAATTATATTTTTGGGATCAAGGTAAACAAAATAATCATAAATTATTGCAATTGGTTACTGATCTAAAATCTTATTTTCCAATACAGGGAATTTCACCTACTGAAGAGGCATTTTATAGTCCATGTGAAATTAGGCATTTGGCCATTATCATTAATTTGGAAAATGATCCAACTAAACTGTTGGAAGATAGTGATATTGCAGCGGCAAGTGATTCTATTGATGTATTAAATTATGGTGACGCAGAGATGAGTTTAGTTGGTTCAATTGACTTCCTTTATCGTAATTCTTGGAATGAAATTCGCCTTTTACATTTTGATGGTGAATCCTCAATTTTGGATGCGTTAAAAAATATCTTAAATCGTATGCATAAAGATGCAGATGTTCCTCACTCTATTGAAATATTTTGTTATAGCGAACGTTTAAAATCGATAATTATCGAACAAATTAAAACGTTATTTCATAAATGTATTGGATTACGGCTTAGCTCAACCCAAACTAATTTAGTGAAATTTAAACCAGTACGTTTTGCGGGTAAATCTTGGACACTATTTTTTGAACGCTTAGGCGTTTCGATCCATTGTTTTAATAACACAATAGACTTTTATGGTGCAATAACTAATAACAAATTGCATGGGCGAGCACTAAGTATTTATGACGAAGCAAATGAGTTACCTAAGGAGATTGATAGCATTGCTTGTGAAGGCATTATTCAGTTCTTCTTTGAAGATACCGATAAAGGCTTTGACTTATATATACTTAATGAACATAATCAAATAGAAATATATAAAAATTGTAATGGAAGTAAATATAATATGATTCGCTATGTTAATGAATATTACACATTAGCTGATGATCGTTTTACTTTTGCTTCAAGTTCATCAATTAATTTCAATTTACCACAGTTTTATCAAATAACAGTAACGTCTCAGGGTGAACGTCAAATTATGCCATTTGCCTAGTTTACGATTTACATGATATATAAATAAATATTCCCATTAATATGTAATTTTGATTAAAATGTAAGGAACTTTTTGAGTTTATCAAACTCTAATTACATAGTGACTAACTTACAAAAAACGCCATTTTTGATATTGGAATATTGAAGTTAGTTTATTAAGAGGTATAGCCTAAGCATGAGCGAACAAATAACCGACCAAATATTGGTTGAGCAAGTTTTACAAGGAGATAAGAATGCATTTAATCTTCTGGTGTTACGTTATCAGAATCGAATTGCGCATTTAGTTTCTCGCTATGTATTACAAGCTGAAGTTCCTGATGTGGTGCAAGAAACATTTATAAAAGCCTATCGTTCTTTAAATAGTTTTAAAGGTGAAAGTGTATTTTATACTTGGCTATATCGTATTGCAGTAAATACAGCAAAAAATCATTTGACAGCTCAAGGACGTAGACCACCATCTTTCGATATTGATGCAAATGATGCAGAGAATTATGAAGGTAGTGAAATATTACATGATATAGATAGCCCTGAGCATTTGATGCTATCTGATGAAATAAAGAATATTGTTTTTAATACTATTGAAAGTTTACCTGAAGAGTTAAAGCTGGCAATAACATTGCGTGAGATGGAAGGATTAAGCTATGAAGAGATTGCCAAAATAATGGATACGCCCGTTGGAACGGTACGTTCTAGAATTTTTAGAGCGCGTGAAGCCATCGATGAAAAAATCAAGGAATTAATATAAATAAATTTTTCATGATAGCGTTTGCTTAAGACATTGAATGTTAAAAGGTCATAGGATAAAGGTATTTGATATGCAAAAAGAAAAGCTTTCCGCATTGATGGACGGTGAATTAGTTGAAGATAAAGCATTTATTTCTTCTTTATCCACAGATAAAGAATTACAATCCCAATGGTATCGTTATCATTTGGCAAAAGATGCGCTAAATAATAGGCTAAATGATCAGATGCTATCGATAAATATTTGTGACAACGTGTCACGGATGATTATGAATGAAAATATTGATCCGGTTTATGTAGATCAAGACGAACTTAATGGTACAAATCCAGCTAAAATTGGTCATTTATTTTGGCCAAAATTTAAAGATATATTTTCACGTATAGGTCAAGTAGGCCTAGCTGCTTGTGTAACATTATCCATTATTGCGGGTGTTCAATTTTATAATAATCAGAGTGATACCGATTCGGAAACGCTTAGATTGAATACGACACCTATTGGGATAAAATTATCTCCAGTCGGTGGTATGGATAAGACGAACGAGATGATAAATAGTAACGTCGATAGTAATAAACTTAGCGCCGAAGAGTATGAAAAAATTCACCTTTTGCTACAAGATTATGAATTACAAAAACGTTTAAATGCGACACACTAATTCAATTTTATCAAAAATGACCTATATGATTACTGCCTCATTGAGAAATAGAGTGGTAGGCATACTATCTATATTTTTACTTTTTTTTAGCTATGCTATTCCCGTTTTTGCTGAAGCGGAACATGGCTCAAATTTAGATAGTATTAAACGATTAAATAGTATGTCTAAGGCGGTTAAACAAAAGAATTACGAGATTATTTTTGTCAACACTAGTACTGACAGTAGTGCTAATCCTTCCTTCCAATATATTCATGTTAATCAAAATGGAAAAATTTATGCGCAACTGCTTTCGCTTGAAGGCATAGTCAGAGAAATAATTTTAAAAGATAATCAGGTCAGTTATAAACAGCAAGATCGTGCCTCTTTTACTATGAACAGTTCTCGAATCGTTGAAGTTTTTCCGGATATCGTCTTTAACGATTTCAAATTATTAAGTCAATATTATGATTATTATCCTGTTGGTAAAGCAAGAATCGCTAATAGAAGTGCCCAATTAATTCGCATTTTAGCCAAAGATAGGGATCGTAATAGTTATGTACTATGGCTAGATGACGATACTTCTATCCCTTTACGTATAGATCTTTATAATGATAAAAATATCTTATTACAACAATTTAAAGTTATTAAACTCACTCCATTGACGCATACACAATCTTTTTTAAACGACTTACAACAACAAGATAACTATCCAGTATTAGTAAGTCAGGACAAGATAACCGATGCGAGTGATTTTGAGTTAAGTTATATCCCCGCTGGTTTTGTTCAGCAATCCCAATCGCATATAGACTATAGGCACGCTGAAATAAGCAGTCAATTATATTCAGATGGTGTGTTCTCTTTTTCGGTAAATGTATCTAAAGCACATAAAAAAGTAAAAACATATAGTTTACAAAAAGGTAGCCAAATTATTTTTACTACTGGTATAAATAATAACGAAGTGACAATCATTGGTGATTTACCTTTAGAAACGATAAAACGGATAGTAAAGAATATTCATATCAAGAAGCAGCGTTAAATTGTTTCTAAAACTATCCTTAATAGTGTTTAATGTGTAGAATGCACAGCATAAAATATTATTCTAATCTTGATCTATTTAGATATAAATAATAAATAGGTTATAGCAACGTCATAATTAGGTATTCGTAAATAGACTAACATGAACAAAAATATCCGAAATTTTTCAATTATTGCACACATCGATCATGGTAAATCAACATTATCAGATCGTATTATTCAAATTTGCGGCGGGCTTTCTGATCGAGAGATGGAAGCACAAGTTTTAGATTCGATGGATTTAGAACGTGAACGCGGTATCACGATTAAAGCTCAAAGTGTTACGCTCAATTATCTGGCTAAAAATGGTGAAACTTATCAACTCAACTTTATTGATACGCCAGGACACGTCGACTTTTCTTATGAAGTTTCACGCTCTTTAGCGGCTTGTGAAGGTGCGTTATTAGTGGTTGATGCAGGGCAAGGTGTTGAAGCACAAACGCTAGCAAATTGCTATACCGCAATAGAAATGGATTTAGAAGTGGTTCCTGTACTGAATAAAATTGATTTACCAGCGGCAGAGCCTGAGCGAGTATCGCAAGAAATTGAAGATATTGTTGGTATTGATGCTAGTGATGCGGTACGTTGTTCTGCGAAAACCGGTCAAGGAGTTGTAGATGTATTAGAACGACTAGTACAAGATATTCCACCGCCAGAAGGCGATCCTAATGCGCCATTGCAAGCACTTATTATTGACTCATGGTTTGATAACTATCTTGGTGTGGTATCCCTTATCCGGATCAAAAATGGGGTTTTGCGTAAAGGGGATAAAATCAAAGTAATGAGTTCTGGTATGGTATACGGTGCTGATCGGCTAGGTATTTTCACGCCAAAACAAATAGATAAAGACATTTTACAATGTGGCGAAGTGGGCTGGTTAGTATGTGCTATTAAAGATATTCATGGCGCACCTGTTGGGGATACATTAACACTCGCACGCCAACCAGCAGAAACAGTATTGCCTGGATTTAAAAAAGTAAAACCACAAGTCTATGCTGGACTATTCCCAACCAGTTCTGATGATTATGAGGCGTTTCGTGATGCATTAGCTAAATTAAGTTTAAATGATGCTTCACTATTTTATGAGCCAGAAACATCATCGGCATTAGGCTTTGGGTTCCGTTGCGGTTTCCTCGGTTTACTGCATATGGAAATTATACAAGAACGCTTAGAAAGAGAATACAATCTTGATTTAATTACTACAGCACCTACCGTTATTTATGAAATATTAACAACGGATAATGAAACGATATATGTTGATAGTCCTGCAAAATTACCGCCACTTAATAATATTTTAGAATTGCGAGAACCCATTGCTGAATGTAATATTTTAGTACCACAAAATTACTTAGGAAATGTGATTACCCTATGTGTTGAAAAACGCGGCGTACAGACCAATATGGTATATCATGGAAATCAAGTCGCTTTAACATATGAAATCCCAATGGCGGAAGTGGTTCTTGATTTCTTTGATAAATTAAAATCAACATCGCGCGGTTATGCTTCACTCGATTATGGATTTAAACGTTTCCAAACTTCCGATATGGTAAGATTAGATGTCTTAATTAACAGTGATCGCGTTGATGCGCTTGCGATCATTACTCATCGTACTAATGCTCAATATCGTGGACGAGAATTAGTGGAAAAAATGAAAGATCTCATTCCTCGTCAACAGTTTGATATCGCAATTCAAGCGGCGATTGGTAATCATATTATTGCTCGTTCAACGGTAAAACAATTGCGTAAAAATGTACTAGCAAAATGTTATGGTGGCGACGTTAGCCGTAAGAAAAAGCTATTACAGAAACAAAAAGAGGGTAAGAAACGCATGAAGCAGATAGGTAATGTAGAATTGCCTCAGGAAGCGTTCTTAGCTATTCTCCATGTTGGTAAAGAATGATTACAAATTTTGGTTTATTTATTAAAAAATAGAGGATAAACAATGGCCGGAATGTTTGCCATTTTATTAACGAGTGCCGTTTTTTTGACGGGAATTCTGTGGGTGCTTGATAAACTCGTATGGGCGCCAGCCAGATTGCGTAAAGTTGAAGCACTACGTCAACAGACAGACGGGAAAATTGATGGTAATGTGCTTGCTGAGGTGGCCAAACCTAAAGCTTGGATTGAAGCGCTAACGTCATTATTCCCTGTATTGTTTGTGGTATTTTTTGTACGATCATTTATTTATGAACCGTTTCAAATTCCGTCTGGTTCCATGATGCCGACGTTATTAGTTGGTGATTTTATTGTGGTTGAAAAATACGCTTATGGGCTTAAAAATCCCATTACGAATTCAACGATAATTCCTATTAGTAAACCGGCTCGTGGTGATGTGGTGGTATTTAAATATCCGAAGAATACAAGACTTGATTTTATAAAACGAGTGGTAGGCTTACCTGGTGATAAAATCATTTATAGTTCACAAGCAAAGACATTAACTATTTATCCAGCCTGTAAGGATGAGCCATCTAAATGTAAAACAGAGCAACTCACCGCGATAGATTTACATTATTCACCTATAAGAACCAGCGAATGGAAACAAGTTTTCACGAGAGATAAAAGTGGCTTTTATACACAGCAACAGTATCAGGAAAAAAAAGCTGAATTTGGTCCTGATGCGGAAGTTTTTGATATAAATACGCGTGAAGAAATATTAGGTAATGAAAAACATAACATATTAACATTACCAATGACACTTTATACTGGTGAAGATTTTTATAAACAAAAAGATCAACCTGCGGGACAATGGGTTGTACCTGAAGGCTATTATTTTGTTATGGGAGATAATCGTGATAATAGTGAAGATAGCCGTTTTTGGGGATTTGTTCCAGAAAAAAACATAGTAGGTCGAGCGGTAGCAATTTGGTTAAGTTTTGAAAAACAACCGAATGAGTGGCCAACTGGGATCCGTTTTAGCCATATAGGTCGTATTGATTAAGAGTATTATAAAGAGGAATTATGGTAACAGCAGTAACAATGCCACGTTTACAAAAGCAGTTGGGGTATACATTTTCTGATGCGGCATTGTTAAAACAAGCCCTAACACACCGTAGTGCAGATAAAATGCATAATGAACGGTTAGAATTTTTAGGCGATTCTATTTTAAGCTTTGTTATAGCAAAAGAGTTATATAAACGTTTTCCTAACGTTGCAGAAGGTGATTTAAGCCAAATGCGTTCAACATTAGTTTGTGGTCAAACTTTAGCAGAAATAGGTAAAGCGTTTCAACTAAGTGATAATTTAATCTTAGGTCAAGGTGAACTTAAAAGCGGTGGTTATCGGCGAGATACGACCATTTCAGATGCAGTTGAAGCGGTGATTGGTGCCATTTATTTAGATAGTCAATGTTTTGCTACCATTGAACAATTAATTTTATCATGGTATCACTCTCGTTTGACACTTATTCAGCCTGGCAATAAACAAAAAGATCCAAAAACTCGTCTGCAAGAATATTTACAAGGTAAACATCTGGCACGACCTACTTACATTATTCTCGAAGTTAAAGGGAATGATCATGAACAAATTTTTATTGTGCAATGTAAATTAGATCATGTGGATGCGGAATTTATTGGTGAAGGTGCTAGTCGACGTAAGGCAGAACAAGCAGCAGCAGAACAAGCAATTACAATGCTAGGAATAAAATAATCATGGATAAAAATCAGGAACAGTACTGTGGCTTTGTTGCCATTGTTGGTAGACCTAATGTTGGTAAATCTACCCTGCTCAACCAATTACTCGGTCAAAAGGTTTCAATTACATCGAGAAAACCGCAAACAACTCGCCATCGTATTATGGGGATAGATACGGTAGATAACTACCAAATTATTTATGTCGATACACCTGGATTACATATAGAGGAAAAGCGCGCCATTAACCGTTTAATGAATCGGGCAGCGAGTAGTTCAATTGGTGATGTTGAATTAATTATCTTTGTAATTGAAGGAACACATTGGAATGATGACGATGAAATGGTATTAAATAAACTTAAATCAGTTAATATTCCAGTACTATTGGCAATCAATAAAATTGATAATGTAACCGATAAATCCATTTTATTACCGCATATTGCGCAGTTGAGTCAAAAAATGAATTTTATTGATGTTGTACCAATTTGTGCCGAAACGGGAGAAGGGGTAAATACGATTGCGAATATTGTAAAAAAATATATTCCAAAAGGGCAGCACCATTTTCCTGAAGAATATATTACTGATCGATCACAACGCTTTATGGCATCAGAAATTATTCGTGAAAAATTAATGCGTTTCTTAGGAGAGGAATTACCTTACTCAGTTACCGTTGAAATTGAACAATTTGTTAGGAATGAGCGCGGCGGTCTTAATATTAATGGCTTAATCTTGGTCGAACGTGAAGGTCAGAAAAAGATGGTTATTGGTAATCAAGGTCAAAAAATCAAGCAAATTGGTATTGAAGCGCGTAGAGATATGCAAGATTTATTTGAAAGTAAGGTACACCTAGAATTATGGGTGAAAGTAAAAGCTGGTTGGGCTGATGATGAGCGAGCGTTACGCAGTTTAGGTTATATCGATGATCTTTAACCATAACGAAAAGTAGATGCCGATATGGGAAGTAATTGGCAACGTGCATTTGTTTTACATAGCCGTCCGTATAGTGAAACAAGTCTACTCATTGATTTTTTTGTTGAAACTAAAGGGCGAGTCACCATTATTGCTAAAGGTGCTCGCCGTAAACGTTCGGCTCAAAAAGGAATACTGCAACCTTTTACTCCCCTTATCATCCAGTATAGTGGCAATAGTCACATAAAAACATTAAAACATGTAGAGGCAATTTCACTCACTTTACCATTAAGCCGTTATTATCTGTATAGCGCTTTTTATGTGAATGAATTGATTCAACGAGTTGTGATGGCTGAATCTGATACCATTCAGTTATTTAGGGCATATCTAGACTGTTTACAACACCTAGCTTGTCAACATCATTCCCCTGAATATGCACTACGACATTTTGAACTTTGTCTATTGGAATATTTAGGTTATCAAATTGATTTTGAACATTGCTACGCGACAGGTGATGCTATTATCAGTTCAATGACTTATCAATTTCACCCTGAAAAAGGCTTTATCGCTAGTGTATTAAATAACAGTAATACTTTCAAAGGGCAAGAGATTCAAGCGTTAGCCAAACGTCATTTTGCAAATATACCGATATTAAACATGGCGAAACGATTTACACGTATGGCACTTAAGCCTTATGTTGGCTCTCAACCGTTTAAGAGTCGAGAGCTATTTAGGACTAAATAGAACGCATACTATTCGTCATCAATATCATCAAGATAGTTATCAATCGCTTTTGAACGTTGTTGTTCTCTTGACGTATCGATATTACCATCAGTTGCAAGAAAGTCTTTACGTTGAAAATAAGCCGCGCGCATAAAAGTATAAGGGTCATCGCTATTTTTTAACATATTATCGACATCAAGCAGTTGTGATCTTGCTTCTAAACCATCAAATAACCAACGGGCAATATTAAGTTCAGTGGTCAGTAAACTGAGAGGAGGATAAATATGATCGATAAGATCGCCGCCATCTTCTCGTAGTGTCGCTGGCCCGTAAAAAGGTAATACGACATAAGGACCATAACCAACATCATAATGTCCAAGAACATTACCAAAACTGCGATTAGTTGTCTTTTGCAATTGTGGATCAGACAGACTAGCCACGTCAAAAATACCACCTATGCCAAATAGGGTATTTAAAAAGAAACGTGTAAAATGAATGGCCGCTTTTTTTCCTTCACCTTGTAATAAATAATTGACCATTGACGCTGGCTCACTAATATTTGTTGATACATTCACTAAAGTTTGACGAATTGGTTTCGGTACATAGTCACGCCAAAAAACAGCAGTAGGTCTTACAATATAGGGATCTAATACATGATAGTTGAAATTAAACATAGCACGATTAAAGCCTTCAGCTGGATCCGTATAGGTATTGGTTTCAGGATTATAGCTTGCGCATCCAGTTAATACGGTTAAGGATAGCAACAAACAAAAAATCAACTTTTTCATAGATGAATTAAATTATAATTGTATATGATTTGTTCAAAAAGGTGGTTAATTGTATCAGATATTTTGAAAAAAATATTAAAACGATTTACAATTTGTTTATTAAAGTTTGGTCTCCATAGTTAAATGGATATAACGAGCCCCTCCTAAGGGCTAGTTACAGGTTCGATTCCTGTTGGGGACGCCATTATAATCACGATCAAAAACAATGTTCAATGATTAAACTGTCGCAATCGCTGGCATTTATAAAATTTTGTCATGCGTTAATACGATTTTAAATGATTAATAATAGCAAACTTGTAACGGTATATTTACAATATAGTTTAGAACCGACGCCTAAAATACCGTAGCACCATACTATCTATAAATGCTATTGACTAATCTAAATCTAAAATTAAATCTTACACAAGCACCCCGATTTTCAATCGTTTGTATTTATATATTAACCATCCAGTTACTATTACAAAATTCAAATATCGAGACATATTCCATCTTTATTTTAATGGCATTGATCATAATCAAACACTTTTTTGATTTATTCTTATCGTTCTTCAAAAATTTTTGTATTAATTTTAATAGTTACTCTTTAATATTATTTATTTTTTGCTCCTTTTTGGGAATTATTCATTTTGTTTACCTTCTATTATTGATTAAAGTACACATTATTAATGTCATGAAGTCATGAATGAATTATAGTAAATATTTATTTAGATAAAATATCGAATACACGCTTTGCAATGTTATTATCAATTGATAAGGTTATTCATCGCTTGAAAATTAACTAAATTAATTCACCATTTAATTAACAGTGATAATTTAAGCAACTAACCATTTATTATTTTTTATTATAAACTTTCATTCATAATAGTTGCTTTTAAATTAATTATTTAGCATACTTAGAATAGGTTTATCGCGATATTAATAGTTAGCTATTTATTGAAATAACCACAAAATAGGATCGTATAGAACGAATCAATTATAATTGAGTTTAAAGGAGATAAAATGTCTATTTTCAAAAATATTATGTCAAAAATTTTCCCATCTGCATTTGCATCTGAAACCGATCATAAAGAACAAGCGGATAAAATAAATGATAAAAACGTTACTTCAGATACAACGCATGAAGAAAATTCAGCTTCTCAACCACAAGAGACGACCCAAGCGACAACAGCCCCGGCTACTAATAAAGTTGATGTCGTCGCTATCTTAGAAGAAATGCAGAAGAAATATCCTGAAAAATTGAACTGGCATACTTCTATTGTTGATTTAATGAAATTATTAGGCTTAGATAGCAGCCTTAATGCGCGTAAACAACTTGCTCAAGAATTGAGTTATACTGGCGATATGAATGATAGTGCAGCGATGAATATTTGGTTACACAAAGAAATTATGCGTAAAATTGCTGAAAATGGTGGTGTCCTGCCAGAAAGCATTAAACATTAATTCTTGTCCCATTTTTAACGGATAATTAAAACAACTTGCTTCAATATTAAAGCAAGTTGTTTTTTTATATTCACTATAAAACGACACCAAGTTTTACAGTACTTAAACATTAATATCTATTTATACCAATATGTTTGTAGATATTAATATCCTACGGTTATTACCATAATAAAGATTGAGAATAGTTTTTCTATTAGTGTAAGTAAAAATGAAAATTGATGATTTAGAATTAACTCATGCTGAACAGCAGAAAGCAGTAGAAGAGATACAAAAACTCATGGCAAAAGGGATAAGTTGTCCTGAAGCGATTATTCAAGTTTCTGAGATGATTAGACAACAACATCAGGAAAATATTCTTGCCGATTAACTTTTTCATTACATATTTTAAGGTTATTTTTAATAAATGTGATTTATATCGTAAAATTTTGTAATAATTCCTTGCTTTAATCGGCATTATATGAGCTAATAGAAGTCGGACATAAATCCAGTTTTACTTTTTATAGCATTAGAGTATAAGTAGTATCTTGTTTATTTAGAATCTTTGATTTTAGCTTTAACAAATTCTCTTCTTGGATGTTTGTATAAGATGTACAGCTGATATTATGGCCAAGAGAGCCTTTGGGCTAACATTAATTTTTGTAGGATATTTTGTAATGACTAAAAAAACTGGCCATGTTAAATGGTTCAATGAGAGCAAGGGTTTTGGATTTATCACTCCAGTAGATGGAAGCAAAGATGTATTCGTACATTTTTCTGCGATTTCAGGAGATGGATTTAAAACTTTAGCAGAAGGTCAGCAAGTTGAGTTCGCTATCCAAGATAGTCCTCGCGGTCCAGCTGCTGCGGAAGTTGTTGTCATTTAAGTGTCAACCGAATTGTTTAGAAACCCGCTTAGTGCGGGTTTTTTTATACCCGATCGTTAACTAAATTTATTATGTAAACTATTTTATTTTTATTTGATTAACATATAATAAGATCTTTTTATTTAATGGAATAGTATGCATGCCTTATTTAGTTATTGTGACATTAATTTGGTCTTTTTCTTTTAGTTTTATTGGTCATTATCTTAGTCATCAAATAGACAATTGGTTTGCCGTTTTTTTTCGTATTTTACTCGCTTTTATTGTTTTTCTGCCATTTTTGCACAAAAAAAACATGACAATGAAGCCAATATTATTATTAATGGGAGTGGGAACCCTACAATTAGGCATAATGTACATATTTTATTACCAATCTTTCCTTTACATCTCTATTCCAGAAATCCTACTTTTTACAACAATAACGCCAATTTATGTGACGCTATTTTATGATTTATTAAAAAAACAACCGTTAAAATTAACCTATTTATTGACAGCAGTATTATCAGTAATTGGAACGGTCGTTATCCGTTATAATAAAATTGAATCACAATTTATTATTGGATTTTTACTTATTCAAGGTGCGAACATTTGCTTTGCGTTAGGGCAAGTTGGTTATAAACGGTTTATGGAAATCTATCCAATGCCTCAAATCAATGCTTTTGCTTGGGTCTATGCGGGAGCAGCAGTAACCGCTGCTATTTGTTATTTATTATTTGGTAATGTTAATAAGTTACCTACAACCAATCTGCAATGGATAGTGCTTGTTTGGTTAGGTATTATTGCGTCAGGATTATGTTATTTCTTATGGAATTATGGTGCAACCAAAGTTGACTCGGGAACGTTAGCCATTATGAATAACGTTGTGATACCTTTAGGAATATTGGTTAATGTTATTTTTTGGAAACAAAATGTTGATTGGCTACGCTTTATTTCAGGTTCAGCCATTATTATCTTAGCATTATGGGTGCATCATCGTTGGATTGTTAGTCAAGATAAGCTATAATTACGCGCTATTTTTTACAGTCATAAAAAAGGTCATATTTTATTAAAATATGACCAATAAAAGGTTAAAATGAAAAAATAATGCAGTGGCATTAATTAAGACACAATTAAATCGAATAAGTTCCATAACGATGTAAAAGATAGCAAAAAAATTAAAATTATTTTTTAACTCTCTGAATGCAATATAAGGTTTTCTTGATGTACTGCGATTATTTTTCATCCCAAAAGTGTTTATCATGTAATTGGTTGAATAAACCATATTCACAACAATTAATGGATAAGCAACAAACATTCAGCCAACTATTGCAACCTTTTCAGCCAATAGCTATTTTACCACCTATTGCAAGTCATGAAGTAGATTTTAGAAATAAAGCTAAAATGGCGGTATTAGGTACCGTTGAGAAGCCGATTTTAGGTATTTTGAACCATAACCAGCAACCAATTGATCTTAGTCATTGTCCTTTATATCCAACACAATTACAGCAAGCTTTAACCAAATTAAAGCATTTTATTTCATCAATTGGACTCGTCCCATATAATATTAAAAAGAGACGTGGAGAGTTAAAATTTATTATTTTAACTTTACATGATAATCAACTTATGTTGCGATTTGTACTACGATCGAAGGCAATGATAGATCGACTTCGCGTATCGTTAAATAAACTTTATGCCTCTCTTCCAAACTTAGCCATTATTTCGGTTAATATTCAACCACTCCATGCCGCCATTCTTGAAGGTGAAGAAGAAATCGTTTTATCTGATAATGACGTGTTAGCGGTTAACCTTAATCATGTGCCACTGTTTATTCGTCCACAAAGTTTCTTTCAAACTAATACCGAGATAGCTAGACAGCTCTATCAAACTGCCACTGATTGGGTTAATCAGTTAACTAAAAATAAGCAAAAAGCAATTAATCATATCTGGGATCTATTTTGTGGTGTAGGTGGATTTGGTTTACATTGTACTAATCATTCAATTAGGCTTACAGGTATTGAAATTAATGAACAGGCTATCGCTTGTGCCAAACAATCTGCTGACTTAATGCAATTACCTAAACCGGATTTCAGGGCGTATGATTCAACGCAATTTGCTTTAGCTCAAGCAGACATTCCTGACTTAGTATTAGTTAATCCCCCAAGGAGAGGGCTTGGCAAATGTTTAGCTAACTATTTACATACATTAAAACCCCATTATATTTTATATTCAAGTTGTAACTTATCTACACAATTAAGTGATTTAGCTCTATTACCAAATTACCAGATAGTTAAAGCACAATTATTTGACATGTTTCCGCATACCGCCCATATGGAAACGATGTTGTTATTACAGCATATAGAAAATTAGGTAAAGTATTAAGCTATTCTTAGGGTCGTATAACAGGTAATTGTTTAAACAAGCGAAGTGACATTTTTATTTAAGCATTGTTTTTGAAAAATACGTGCAATGTCATTACCGATTTAATTAAGCTTATCTGTAGCAAGCTAACATTATTTTATGAATAAATTAAATATTGATGATTTATAGAATATGTTATTATTTAGTTATAAAAATGTTGGTTTTTTTTGGAGGGTATCTTGATCCCTAATATGTCAGAAGCACTTTCATGGTTAGAAAAGCACCATACTATCTTACACGGTATAGTACGAGGAATTGAGCGAGAAACGTTACGTATTGATACTCATGGCAATTTGGTTAACACGCCATTTCCTTCTTCTATCGGTTCCTCTTTAACGCATCCATGGATAACAACTGATTTTGCTGAATCAATGTTAGAGTTTATCACGCCAGCAAATGCCAGCATTGATTATACACTGACCTTCTTAAGTGATTTACATCGCTACGCCAGTGGACAAATTGGTGATGAACTTATGTGGCCGTTGAGTATGCCCTGCTTCGTTAATCATGAACAAGATATCCAGTTAGCACAATATGGAACGTCTAATGAAGGACGTCTAAAAACCGTCTATCGACAAGGTTTAAAAAACCGTTATGGCGCCATGATGCAAACTATTTCGGGGGTGCACTATAATTTTTCTTTACCCCTCGCTTTTTGGCAAGCTAGAGATGGCATAAGAAATGCCGAAGAAGGTAAGGATGTCATTTCTGAAGGTTATTTTAGACTGATACGCAATTATTATCGTTTTGGTTGGGTGATTCCTTACTTATTCGGTGCCTCCCCTTCGATGTGTTCTTGTTTTATAAAAAATCCAGAAAAGTTACAATCGTTTTTAGAATTGACGGAAAATACCGGTTATTTGCCTTATGCTACGTCGCTTAGATTGAGCGATTTAGGTTATACCAATGATGCGCAACGTAGCTTAGGTATTACTTTTAATCGATTAGATACTTATGTTGAAGGGATTAAGCGTGCAACCAAAACCAAATCTGAGACATTTAGCCAACTAGGTATTAAGCAAAAGGGTATTTATCAGCAACTTAATGATAATATTCTACAAATAGAAAATGAATTTTATGCGCCGATTCGTCCTAAACGCGTCGCTCATGCGAATGAAACACCGACAGATGCGTTATTAAGAGGAGGAATTGAGTATATTGAGGTAAGAGCCTTAGATGTTAATCCATTTTCTCCGATTGGCATTACCGAAGAACAAGTGCGTTTTATCGATCTCTTCTTAATTTGGTGTACACTAGCACAAGCACCAGAAATGAGCGCACCTGAACTAGAATGTTTAAAACGTAACTGGAATCGTGTTGTTATGGAAGGACGTAAACCTAATCAGGTGATCGGTTTTGGATGTGATAGCCATTTTGAACCGCTATCAAAAGTAGGTCATGCTCTGTTTAAAGATTTATTAAGAGTTGCTGATGTCCTTGACCGTAATAACCATAATCATGCATATCGTGAGGTCTGTTTACGCTTAGATACGCTTTTTGATCATCCAGAGTTAACGCTATCAGGAAAAATGTTAAAAGCGATTAAAGAATTAGGGACAGAAGGTTTTGGTTTATCGTTAGCTAAACAGTATAAGCAGCAGTTATTAGCTGAACCGTTACAGTTACTTACGACAACGGACTTTAATAAACAGCGAATACGCTCTTTAAATAAGCTTGAAATGATCGAGTCGCAAAATAATATGGACTTTGATGAATTTCTCAAACAATTAAATGCTTAACCACTAAAAATCATAAGATCTAGATGATAAATAGCGGCAAACTAAAATAAAGAGATGATTAAATGGCAACTACAAATTATGTATTACGTTATTCGTCTGATTATAATGGTGTAGAATTAATCTTGCCAACTCATCGTGTGGTTGTTGATCAACCCCTTACAGTTAGTAATACCATTAATATTTTAGTATGGAATATCTTTAAGCAAAAGCGTAAAGACTGGTTATCTATACTAAAAAATTGTGCTATGTCTAATCAACTGATTTTGTTGCAAGAAGCACACACAACACCAGCATTAATTAATTATATTAATCGTTATTACAAAGTTGCAGATCAAGTACCGGCATTTCCTTACAATAATAGCTTTTCTGGTGTAATGACATTAGCGAAAGCTTATCCGCTTTCTGTCTGGTGCTATAAAGAGAAGGAACCATTAATTAGGATCCCCAAATCAGCATTAGTCACCGTGTATGCTCTCGCTAATACGACCAAAACATTGATGGTAGCCAACATTCATGCTGTTAATTTTAGCTTTGGGATTAAAACCTATCAGCAGCAGCTAAAACAGCTTTTGCAACAAATGGATCGCCATGAAGGACCAATTATTTTGGGTGGTGATTTCAATACGTGGAGTCGTCAGCGCTTAGAATTACTTTATCAATTAACACGCAATATCAATTTATTACCAGTAAATTTTAATCTTGATCTACGTAAAACTTTTTTGGGAAGACCGCTAGATTTTATTTTCTATCGCGATTTAACATTGACCAATGCAAGTATTATGCAAACGGTAGCATCGGACCATAATCCACTATTTGTAACATTTCAGTACTGATTGCAATTGTTTAATGGATTCAAAATAAGAAAATTATCGTTTTCTATTTTTAGCCTGGGCAATTTTAAGATTTTTAGCCTAAAGTCTATTTAATATGAATAATCAGTTTTGACCCAATCTTTAAACTATTCGCATTTTTAATGTTATTCCAATCCATTAGCTCTTTGGTTGTAACTCGGTGCGCTTTAGCAATAGTACTCAGACTATCACCTGATTTAATCATATAATTTATTTTTTTATATTTTAAATGCGATCTAGTATAAAACTGTAGATCTTTATCGGTTATCGTTGAATACTTGCGATTCGTTTTTAATAAGCTTGGTACGATATGAGTCCTTTTATTATTTAAGTCTGACGTTAAATCAACGATTTTAACTTGGGTATAATTATTCTTTAGCAGCTTTTGGTGAAGGACATTTAATTTCTTTCTAGGCACTAAAAGATGATAAGGACCATTTAATTTTTTATCTAAATAAGCCGCATTATAGGTAATTAAATCCTTATAAGGGATATGGCTATATTTAGAAATAGTGTCTAAACTCGCTGCTTTACCAAGATTAATTTTTATTAATGTATTATCAAAATTAGTGGTTGGTAATAAAATATCATACCGTTCATTATGACGGATAATGTCAATCATAGCCAAAAATTTAGGGACATATTGCATTGTTTCTTTGGATAACTGTAATGCCCAGTAATTTGTTGGTAAATGATGTTCAATATTCGACTGTATTGCCTTACTAATTCGCCCCTCACCAGCATTGTAGGCGGCTAAAGTTAATAGCCAATCACCATCAAAGTTTTTATTTAAATATTGTAAATGATTTAAGGCAATATCGGTGGAAGCAATAAGATCAAGACGACCATCATACCAAGAGTTGAACACCAGTCCATAATTTCTGGCGGTAATAGGGGCTATTTGCCATAAACCTGCTGCTTTAGAATAGGAGATTGCCAAAGGATTACAAGCACTTTCAATAAGCGGAATAAGCAACAATTCTATTGGCATTTTACGTAGTTGAAGTTGAGTAATAAAGTAATGGATATAAGGTTCTGAACGTTCCAATAAATTTTCAAAGCTACGCTTATTTTTTACTAATTTATTTCGTTCATTTATAATACGTGCATTATCAGGTATATCAACTAGTTGTGTTTTTTGTATATATTGCCATGGATTTATTTTTAGGCTATCTAAATAGGTAACTTTGTGAATATGAAAAGCTTTGTTATGTGCTTTCGGCGCTCGAGATAAATTTTGACAACCAATCAGGCTGGGAATAATCATGAGGATTACAAATTTTTTCATAAAGTTCTTAAAATTGAGATTAAATAAGGTAGGAAAATATTCCTACTATTAAATTAATTTATTGGAAATTATCTTTAAGTTTTCTTAAGGTAGTAAACAGTGATAATGTATCATAAATATTCAATTTACTCTGTAAGATTTCATCAGTACAACGTAAAAATATGTTTATTTTTTTCTCTAGGCTTAGTTGACTAGGTAATGTCATCTGCTTATTCAATCTAATTTGTTTTGCTTCTTCTAATTTTTTAGCAATTAAGTTATCTTCTGGCAACACATGGTGTGCAAATCTTAAATTATTTACGGTGTATTCATGAGCACAACAGATCTGTGTGCTATCATCCAAACTGGCTAAAAGTGTTAATGACTCTAACATTTGTTTTGATGTACCTTCGAAAATTCTTCCACAACCAGCTGAAAATAACGTATCACCACAAAATAGATAAGGTTTACTGTAATAGCTTACATGACCCAAAGTATGACCAGGTGTAGCGATAACCTGAAAGGTTAAATTATTGTCAATAGCGATAGATTGATTATGATGAACAGGTGTAATGGGAATACCATTCAATTTATGACAAACTTCTAAAGGACCATATATACGCAACGATGGATAGTGTTTAAACAAATGACTAACCCCACCAATATGATCTTGATGGTGGTGTGTTAATAAGATAACTTGTGGACGAATATGATGTTGTTGTAAACAGTCTATTACCGGCTCTGAATCGCCAGGATCAATAATAATAGTCTGTTTTGAATAATCAGATAACATCCATATATAATTATCAACAAAAGCGTTTAATGCGGTTAAGTGATATCGCTTATTCATTTTCTTTTTTAAAACCTTCATCATATTTTTTAGGATTATTTGCCGCTTCGCGAGCTAACTGATCGCACCGTTCATTTTCCAAATGCCCTGAATGTCCTTTTACCCATATCCATTCCACTTGCTGTTTTTGTAGCACGCGATCTAAACGTTGCCAAAGGTCGATATTTTTTACCGGTTTTTTATTCGCGGTCAGCCAACCATTTTTTTTCCAATTAAAGATCCATTGACTTATTCCATGCCGAACATATTGACTATCTGTGTAAAGTTTACAATCACAACGCTGGGTTAACCGCTCTAGACCAACGATAGCCGCCATTAATTCCATACGATTGTTAGTTGTTAACATATACCCATCAGATAAAGTTAATTCATTGGTTTTATAACGTAATATAACACCATACCCCCCGGGACCGGGATTACCTAGACATGAACCATCGGTAAATATTTCTATTTTCTTTAACAACATCACTTTTAAATCTCTGATAGAATAGATATGAATTGGTGACTATATAACATTAGTTTGAAAAACTCAAAAATGTTAAATTTTAAATGGTTTAGTAATGAAGAAAACAACTTTAAGTAATCCTGAACGACAAATTGTCCTTGATACTGAAACTACGGGGATGAACATGGATGGTGGTATCCATTATCTAGGTCATAAAATTATTGAAATTGGCGCTGTTGAAATAATTAATCGCCGACTTACCGGTAAACACTTTCATGTTTATATTAATCCAGAACGGATGGTCGATGAAGAAGCCTATAAGGTTCATGGTATTAGTAACCAATCGCTACAAGATAAGCCTCTCTTTGCCGAAGTGGCGGAAAAATTTATCCAATTTATAGATGGGGCTGAATTGGTGATTCATAATGCCGCGTTTGACGTAGGATTCATTGATTATGAGTTTAGTTTAATCGCTCATCCTTTTAAGGTTGCTGAACACTGTTTAGTTACCGATACACTTGCAATGGCAAGACGATTATTTCCAGGTAAAAGAAATAACTTAGATGCACTTTGTGATCGCTATCAGATAGATAACTCCCATCGAACCCTACATGGTGCTTTACTGGATGCGGAAATTTTAGCTGAAGTTTATTTAGCTATGACGGGAGGACAAACCTCTTTATCTTTTTCCTCCGATGATATAGCTCATGCTCAGCAACAAACGGCAATAGAGGTACAAAAATTAGATCGTCAGGAACATAAATTAACTATTATTCAAGCTAACCAGCAAGAATTAAAAGAACATGAATTATTTTTAGATATGATTATTAAGAAAAGTGGTAATGCGATGTGGCGTAAAAATGAGTAATAAATAATAGAAACGTCCAATTTATAAACAAATGAGAAGTAATTCTATAAAAAGTGATTGACGATCATCAGATAAATCTTTAATATTCAACTCAATTCGAGAGTGATACAAAACTTGAGAAAACATTAACGCGGAGCGGTAGTTCAGTTGGTTAGAATACCTGCCTGTCACGCAGGGGGTCGCGGGTTCGAGCCCCGTCCGTTCCGCCACTTAATCATCTTATTATAATACTTACCTTTTTGTTATCTCTTTATATAAAAATATATTATTAAGTAATAATTCATTTTATCTTTATCTTATTGCATGAATAACGTTATCTACTAACGTATCGAGTTTCCGTAAGTAGCTGGAGATAAGTTGTTTTTTATCTGTGAATTATCTTTTATTAGAATAACAAATTCTGTCCACCTTATGGAGTTTTCCTCGTTTTTACTATCGTAATCTTTATCAGCTATTAAAAATAACTATTAGCAAAACTCTATTTAGGATGTTTTTGGGAACAAATAAGTCGGATTGTGATATACCAATATAAATACCCACTGTAATTACAGTACAGTTATATTTTGAGTATGGTGGTAATAATTTTTTATTTATAGCATTGTTATCAATGATAGCAAATTTCAGATTTATCGTATTTCTTATGAATTGATAGGATTTATTACCGTTGTTGATAGCGAGGTTGGTGACAGTGATAAATATTTAAAGCAACCACATCGTCAACGCGACGGTTTTTATTATATAGTTATCGCCTATCACCATAAAGAAAACAAAGTGGGCCCATAAAATAGCTTAGACTAATAATTATTGATAACTTTTATCGTATATAACTTTGTGTTATTGTCGATACCTTACTTGAAATAAATGTATCGCTATAAAAACTTTAAATTTCATTTATTATTTTAACGTATTTATTATCCCTGTTTTCTATTCGAAAACGATATATTAATGTCATCTTCATATAAAAAAGTGTCAATATTGGTTTGTTATTTGTGAATAATATCGAAATATTTTCTAATCTGATTTCAGGTTAGTTAATCTGTCTACAATGCCCTAATTAACTCGAATTAAATCACCACTCATCGTTGATTATCGAAATAATGTAAATTAACTGTTATTGTGTATATAATTTATGTGATAAACTTAAACAATTGTTTTTAAGTTAAGAATAGTATGAATCATTTACAAATTGATCATTTCGCTATCGGACAACGGTTAAAAGCTTATCGTTTTGCGGCTTCACTCAAAGCTGAAGATGTGGCTAAACATTTAAAAATTTCTCGTGCAGCTGTTTATCGATTAGAAAAAGGTGAAATTATAAAAATTGAGACCTTAAATCGGTTAGCGAATTTGCTTAATACGTCGTTAAGTAGCTTACTGGGTATTGATACAGAATATTATTCATCAAGCAATGGGTTCTTCGAGCGGATGCGGCAACTTGAAGAACAATCTACCCACATATATGCGCATTTTGAACCTTTTTCTTTTTTATTAATGTCTCCTGATTATTTTGATCATTTACAGATGATGTTGTATGAAACCGCAGAACACAATATAAAAGAGTTGGAAAAAATCGATGCGGCGTTAGTCATCTTAAAGGAACGGAAAAACGATTTATCTCATTCTTTATCTAAAGTAAATAATTTAATTGGTTTACGATCCATTGAACGTTTTTTACATATTGGTTTGGTTGGTAAGTTAAATCTATCACCAAGCAAAAAAATGACGCGGACATTATTAGCGCATAAAGAAATAGAGTATTTGATTCGCCTTATCGAAGAAAAAAACACCTTATTTGAAATAGCTATTACACAAGAAATGGTACCTTCTTCAACATTTCAAATTTTTTATAATGACGATACTCCGCTATCTTTAGCGGTTAGCGCGTTTCGCTTAGGTGAATTACCAAATGTAACCACTGGTATTGCGTCAATAACATCATCAGTGGAGGCTATTAGTCATTATCAAGGATTATTTGATAAACTATGGACTAATGGTATAAAAGACGGGCAAGCAATAGATTTATTACGTTCTACGCTTGAACGTTGTTAATGATACTATCGAACCATCCTACTATAGTATTAACTTACAATATTAAGCCGATAATAGATAATAAAAGCGCAAAGAAACGCTACTTTTTTAAAATAAACTGTTATAGACAGTAGCAGCTATCCAAAAACTGTTTTTTTATTCACTAATATTTATTTAATTAAATAGAAAACAGTTTTACTGTTATATTTAACCATATGATTAATAAAAATATTTTATTCTTTTATCAAGTTGTTTAGATAAGCTAACACTATATGTTATAAATATAGTGTCACATAGCTATTGTTTATTTATTGAGTTGTTGCTTTATTCCTTTTAAAATGCCTATATGTCATTATAAATCTAAAGAAAATACCTTATGTCTAAACCTACTTGCTCTTTGCAATTAGCACCGGTCGATTATTTTTCTGGTGTCATTCATTTACCTGGTTCAAAAAGTGTCTCTAATCGCGCGCTATTATTAGCGGCTTTAGCCTCTGGTAAAACCCGCCTTACTAATTTATTAGATAGTGACGATGTACGCTATATGTTAGATGCATTAAAGAAACTAGGCGTTAATTATCAATTATCTGCTGATCGTACTGTTTGTGACGTCGAAGGCATTAATGGAAATTTTAGCGCAGATCAACCTTTGACGCTTTATCTTGGCAATGCGGGAACGGCTATGCGTCCTTTAACTGCGGTGCTGTGTCTAGCTGATCATCAAATCACGTTAACAGGCGAACCTCGTATGAAAGAGAGGCCTATTGGACATCTTGTTGATGCATTAAGGCAAGGTGGTGCGCGTATTAATTATTTAGAAAATGAAAATTATCCTCCTCTTTATATAGAAGGAGGATTTACTGGTGGTCGTATTGAAATTGATGGATCCGTCTCAAGTCAATTCTTAACAGCTTTGCTTATTGCCGCGCCTCTTGCTATTAACGATACTCAAATTACGATTAAAGGTGATTTAGTCTCAAAACCTTATATCGATATTACCATTAAGATGATGGCGGTGTTTGGTATTCAAGTTATTAATGATAATTATCGAACTTTCTTTATTACTGGACAACAACGTTACCAATCACCAACAAATTACTTAGTTGAAGGGGATGCCTCTTCCGCCTCTTATTTTTTAGCGGCGGCGGCAATTAAAGGCGGAACGGTAAGAGTCACAGGTGTCGGCAAAAATAGTCTGCAAGGTGATATTCAATTCGCCAATGTCCTTGCTCGCATGGGTGCTAAAATTACGTGGAGTGATGATTATATTGAATGTACTAGAGGTGAATTAAATGGTATTGATATGGATATGAATCATATTCCCGATGCCGCAATGACGATTGCCACCACCGCGCTCTTTGCCAACGGTAAGACAACCATTCGTAATATCTATAACTGGCGAGTTAAAGAAACCGATCGTTTACATGCTATGGCGACGGAACTAACTAAAGTTGGTGCAACAGTTGAAGAGGGGAACGACTATTTAACGATAATACCACCAGAAAAATTACGTCATGCTGAAATTGAAACATACAATGATCACCGTATGGCAATGTGTTTTTCGCTGGTTTCATTATCAGATGATACGCCAGTAACGATCTTAGATCCAAAATGTACCGCAAAAACATTTCCAGATTATTTTATACAATTTAATAAAATGAGTAAAATAAACAAATAAACAAATAAACAAATAAACAAATAAACAAATAAACAAATAAACAAATAAACAAATAAACAATAAATTATTATTAATAATCGAGTTTATATAATACTTTTTATTAATAATACGTCGAATTAATGAGGATATTAATGCAAACATCTATTCCTGTTATCGCTATTGATGGACCAAGTGGTGTAGGTAAAGGTACATTATGTCAATTATTAGCCAAGCATTTAAACTGGCATTTACTTGACTCTGGGGCGATTTATCGTGTTTTGGCTTTATCGGCATTCAACCATCATATTGATCTCAATGATCAGCATGCTTTATCCGATTTAGCCTTAAAGCTGCCACTGGTTTTTCAAACCTCAGATACCGGCGTGACAGTTTTACTGGATAATAAAGACGTCACTCAAGCTATTCGCACCCAAGATATCGGTACTGCAGCCTCTAAAGTCGCCGCTTTAAACTCAGTTAGAGCCGCTCTACTACAACGACAACGTGATTTTTGCCAATGGCCAGGATTGATTGCGGATGGGCGTGATATGGGATCCGTTGTGTTCCCAAATGCACCAGTAAAAATCTTTTTGGATGCAAGTGCACAAGCACGAGCTGAAAGAAGAATGAAGCAGTTGCGAAAAAAAGGGATTTGTGTTAAATTTGGTGAGATTTTGCAGGAGATAATTGAGCGTGATGATAGAGACCGAAATCGTCCCGTTGCGCCGTTAAAACCTGCTGATGATGCATTAGTGATAGACTCGACTTCGCTTTCTATTACTGAGGTCTTTGAGACGGCACTAACTTACATCAAGCAAAAACTCAATTAAAGACATCGCTTTATTATAAGGACGTAATGAAGTTTTTTAAGCAACCCCATTCGGCATGAAGCTAGATGGACGTTATTTTTAACCTAAAAAGTATATTGAATATGACTGAATCTTTTGCTCAACTCTTTGAAGAGTCTTTAAACCAACTTGAAACTCGCTCAGGCGGTATGATCCGTGGTACTGTTGTTGCCATCGACAAAGATGTAGTTTTAGTTGACGCTGGTCTAAAATCAGAATCAGCAATTCCTGTAGAACAATTTAAAAATCCGCAAGGCGAGTTAGAAGTTAAAGTTGGCGATGAAGTTGACGTCGTTCTTGACTCTATCGAAGATGGTTTCGGTGAAACAATTCTTTCTCGCGAAAAAGCAAAACGCCATGAAGCATGGATCGTATTAGAAAAAGCTGCTGAAGAGTCAGCCACCGTAATGGGTGTTATCAATGGTAAAGTTAAAGGTGGCTTTACAGTTGAGCTTAACGGTGTTCGTGCCTTCTTACCAGGTTCATTAGTTGATGTTCGTCCATTACGTGATACATCACATATCGAAGGTAAAGAAATCGAATTAAAAGTAATTAAATTAGATCAAAAACGCAACAACGTTGTGGTTTCTCGTCGTGCAGTTATTGAGTCAGAAAACAGTGCGGAAAGAGAACAACTTCTTGAAACATTACAAGAAGGCGCTGAAGTTAAAGGTGTTATTAAAAATCTTACAGATTATGGTGCATTTGTTGATCTTGGCGGTGTTGATGGTCTTCTTCACATTACCGATATGGCTTGGAAACGTGTTAAACATCCAAGTGAAGTGGTTGAAGTTGGTCAAGAAATTCTGGTTAAAGTACTTAAATTTGACCGTGATCGTTCACGCGTATCATTAGGTTTAAAACAATTAGGCGAAGATCCATGGATTTCAATCGCTAAACGTTACCCAGAAGGGACTAAAGCTAGCGGTAAAGTCACTAACTTAACTGATTACGGTTGTTTCGTTGAAATTGAGACAGGCGTTGAAGGTTTAGTTCACGTATCTGAAATGGATTGGACTAACAAAAACATTCATCCATCTAAAGTCGTTAGCTTAGGTGAAGAAGTGGATGTTGTTGTTCTTGAAATTGATGAAGAACGTCGCCGTATCTCTTTAGGTTTAAAACAATGTAAACCAAATCCATGGTTACAATTTGCTGAAACTCATAACAAAGGTGACCGTGTTGAAGGTAAGATCAAATCAATTACTGATTTTGGTATCTTCATTGGTCTTGAAGGCGGTATTGACGGTTTAGTTCACTTATCGGATATTTCTTGGAATCAACCAGGTGAAGAAACGGTTAAACAGTATAAAAAAGGTGATGATATTGCCGCTGTCGTTTTACAAGTTGATGCAGAACGTGAACGTATTTCTTTAGGAATTAAACAATTAGAAGAAGATCCATTTAATTCGTTTTCTTCTGTAAATAAAAAAGGTGCGATTGTTAAAGCAACCGTTACCGCCGTTGATGCAAAAGGTGCAACTGTTGAATTAGCTGATGGTATTGAAGGTTACATCAAAGCACAAGATATTTCACGTGATCGTGTTGAAGATGCAACACAAGCAGTGAAAGTAGGTGATGAAGTTGAAGCGAAAATTACCAATATTGATCGTAAAACACGCGCAGTGACTTTATCTATCCGTGCTAAAGATGAAGCTGATGAGAAAGAAGCATTGGCAGCAGTAAATAGCTCGCCAAAACAAGAAGAAGCCTCGTTTACTAATGCAATGGCTGAAGCTTTCAAAGCAGCATCTAAAACTGAGTAGTATCTATGACGCGGGTTAGTCATTAGCCCGCTTATTTCATCGTCTCGTATAATAATAAGGGCTTTTACGGCTTAGTAACGAAGGGGGATATTATGAATAAGTCTGATTTAACTGAAAAACTTGCTAATTGTCGTACTCATCTACCTGTACAGGTGGTTGATGAGGCTGTTCGTAATATTATTGAACAGATGACAATCGCAATGGAAAAAAATGATCGTGTTGAAATTCGTGGTTTTGGCAGTTTTGCATTAAATTATCGTGCTCCACGCAAAGCACGTAATCCTAGAACTGGCGGTCAAGTGTCGGTAAAACAGAAGTATATACCTCATTTTAAGCCCGGAAAGGAGTTGCGTGAACGAGTAGCTAGTGCAAATTAATAGACTACTATTTCGAACCCGCTATTAAATAGTGGGTTTTTTTATATCTTAGCTTTTATAACTGAGTTTTTCCTGATTTTTCTATATTAAAACAATATTCATATTGTCGACTGATTTATTTAACCAATATCTTAAGCACCAGATCGGTTTATCAATTCTATCTTGCCATTTTCGAGTTATATCGCATTTTTATTTACTGCTGATTGAGCGATGAAATCAAACAGTAACAATAGTCATTTTTAGGATCGCAGCGCGTGAAGTTAAAACAAACTATTGCTTTACTCTCTTTTATTAGCGGTAATCTATCATTACTTTACTTACCAAAATTAATTACTAGTTCTCTCTTACATTGGTTAATGTTATTGCAACTGATTGTATTGATATTGGTTTTTATTAAGCCTCATACATTATTGATAAGCCTTGGTTTTCTATTATTTGGCATACTATGGTCTTCATTAAGTGCCTCACAATTAGTGACACAGGCGGTTTATAGTGATCAGCTGTTCGCTGTTGAAGGCTATGTAGAAAGTGCAAATATTGATCCGATATTATCCGATCAAGCCACAGCCCACTTACCCGCTAGCGATACTTTAATACGGTTTAAAATTTTAAAAATTGCGCAACAAACTCTGAGAAAGCCAATTAAGATTCAATTAACTTGGAATCATGCAAATGGAATCCCTTATGCGGGTCAATTGTGGTTATTAAAACTTAATATTAAAGCTATTCATGGGCGACTTAATCAAGGCAGCTTTGATTTACAACGTTGGGCTGTGAGTCAACATATGTTATTGCATGCAACTGTTAAAGAAGCCCAACTAATCTATGATAGTAGGAGTCTGCGCCAGCGCATTATTTCTAGTGTCATAAATAAACTTAGCGTTTATTCTCAATCGCCTATAATGATAGCATTACTTTTTGGAGAACGTGGTAAGCTTGAAAAAGCACTGCAACAACAACTGCTCTATTCTGGTATTGGACATTTAATGGCGATTTCAGGTATGCATATTATGCTTATTGCTGCCATCAGCTTATCACTGTCTAAATTAATTCAATTACTCGTTCCTACCTATTGTATCACCTTGAAATTACCGTGGATTATGAGTTTTACTACTGCCTTAAGCTATGCTTGGTTATCTGGCATGAATCCCCCTGCTTTACGCGCAATACTTATTTTTGGATTATACCTGACTGCTAGATTAAAAGGTTACACTATAGGTCGTTGGCAATCTTGGTTATATGTGGTATCACTACTGATTTTTATTGATCCTCTCATTATCCTTTCTAATAGTTTTTGGCTTTCTTGCTTTGCTGTTGCTAGTTTAATTTTTCTTTATCAATGGGCACCGTTACCGAAAATTATCGTTCGGCGGAAACGATGGTATTTCATTCATTTGTGTCACTTACAAATCGGTTTATCAATACTACTATTACCACTGCAACTGACCATTTTTAATGGCTTTAGCTTAGGCGGTTTAGTCGCTAATTTAATCGCTATTCCCACAATAAGCTTCATTGTTCTACCTCTTTTATTTATGGGATTGCTATTATTTTTATTAAAAATTGAACTATTTGGTGATCCATTATGGTATTTAGCCAACAAAGCGATAGGATTATTATTATCATTGAATAACTACTTTACTTCCTATTGGGTAAATAGTGATGAGCGGTTTACTTATATAGTATTTATTGGTTGGATCACGATTATTATTTGGCGTCTACGAAGTTGGCGACATTATGGATTAACGTGTTTCTTATTACTATTATTAATGGTATGTCCTTTTTTTCATAAACCAGCATATCGCTGGCGAGTTGATATGTTAGATATTGGGCATGGATTATCTATCGTTATACAACAAGATCATCAAGCAATTATTTACGATACAGGTCAACGTTATGAAAACTCATCGGCTGCTGAAAAACAGATTATCCCTTTTTTACACTTTCATCATTTAACCCCCGAATTAATGATAATTAGTCATCAGCATAATGATCACAGCGGTGGTATGGCTGAAATCAAAAAACACTATCCTGCTATAAAATTAATAAGTTCAAACAAAAATTGGCCTAACCAAGAAGTGTGTATACAAGGTAATAAATGGCAGTGGTTAGGATTAACCTTAGAGATATTATGGCCATTAGAATTGGCTGATTATGCAGGGAATAGCCATTCATGTGTGGTTCGTATTTCTGATGGTAAATTTAGTTTACTATTAACGGGAGATTTAGAAAAAGAACAAGAGTTACAATTAACAAAAAATGTGGCCTCATCTTTACATAGCACAATTTTACAAATACCACATCATGCTAGCAATACGTCATCAAGCTATGCTTTTTTAGCCAACGTGCAACCAGAATTAGCCATTAATTCTGTAGCTCGCTATAATCCGTGGGGTTTACCATCAAAAAAAACTTTAGTACGATATCAACAGCTACAAATACCTTTATCTTCAACCGATCACGTAGGACAAATCACAATTTACTTTTATGATGATGATTGGCAAATGACAAGCTATAGACAGCAAATGAAACCACGTTGGTATCATGATTGGTTTGGTAGTTTGCCTAAACAAAGGTAAAATAGTTAAGTCTAATTTCAAATGGAAAAAAATGTGAATAATAGTATCGACAAAGATTTTTCAACTTGGCAAACCTTTAAACGACTTTGGCCAATGATTACTCCTTTTAAACTTGGGCTATTTGTTGCCGCAATTTGTTTAGTTATCAATGCAGCAGCAGATACGACGCTAATTTCATTACTTAAACCATTACTTGACGAAGGATTTGGTAAAAGTGATCAAAGTGTCCTTTTAATGATGCCGTTTGTGGTCATTGGTTTAATTTTTATGCGGGGTATTGCTAATTATACGTCTTCCTATAGCCTATCTTGGGTCTCTGGTAAAATCGTGATGAATATGCGACAAAAATTATTTTCGCATTTAATTAATTCGCCTGTTCCCTTTTATGATCAAAACTCAACAGGTCGACTACTATCGCGTATTACTTATGATTCAGAGCAAGTTGCCGAATCGTCTTCTGGTGCTTTAATTGTTGTGGTACGTGAATCGGCCTATCTAATAGGGCTATTTGCGATTATGTTTTATAATAGCTGGCAGTTATCGCTGGTTTTACTGATTATTGCTCCTATCGTGGGTATCATTATTCGTATGGTATCAAAACATTTTAGGCAACTAAGTAAAAAAATTCAAAATAGTATGGGGAATGTCACTTCGGCTGCGGAGCAAATGCTAAAAGGGCATAAAGAAGTATTAATTTTTGGCGCACAAGAGGTTGAAAAAGCACATTTCCAAAAAGTAAGTAATCATATTCGCCGACAAGGGATGAAAATGGTTTCTGTTTCTGCGCTTATCACCCCATCGATTCAGATTATTGCCTCCTTTGCGCTAGCTGGTATCCTTTTTATGGCAGGGCGTTCAGAGTTTTCTGATATTTCAGCCGGTGCGTTTACTGTCGTCTTCTCATCTATGGTTGCTTTAATGAAACCATTAAAAGAGTTAACCAATGTCAATGCACAATTTCAACGCGGTATGGCGGCGTGTCAAACTCTA